>NZ_LN831302.1:1569129-1882955 GCF_001488575.1 Halobacterium hubeiense | reverse complement strand
CCGCGGTAGCCTTTTCAGCGGGATTGCCCAAGACTCGGGCATGCAGACGCACGTCGTCCCGGTCGGCTTCGACTACGACCGGCTCATCGCGCCGCTCGTGCGCGAACAGCTTTCCGTGGACCGCGTCGTCCTCCTGGAGGGCGCGGTCGGCAGCGAGGCGAACGTCGAGTACAGCCAGCGCATCTCCCAGAAGCTCGAAGACGACTTCCGGAACCTCCTCGGCGCCGAGACCGAGCGCGTCTCCGTCGCCGACGTCTACGACTACGACGACGCCTTCGAGCAGGCCTACGACCTCATCGAGGACGAACTCGACGCCGACCCCGACGGCGAGGTGTGGGTGAACATCGCGTCGATGCCCCGCACCGTCTCGTTCGCGTTCGCGACCGCCGCCCACTCTATCATGGTCGAGCGCCCCGGGGACCGCGAGCGCATCCACACCTACTACACCGCTCCCGAGAAGTACCTCGAAACCGAGCTCGCGGAGGAACTGCGCGCGAGCGCGGACCTCCTCGAAGCCGTCGCGGACGGCGACGTCGACGAGGCCGACGTGCGCGACCAACTGGACGACGCCCGCGACCTGCTCGCGGAGTTCGACGAGCGCGGCACCACCATCGGCGCGAAGGAAATCGACGGCAGCCACGTCGTCGAACTCCCCGTCGCCTCCTTCTCGAACGTCAAACCGTTCGAGGAGCTCATCCTGTTCACGCTCGGCGACCACGGCGAGTTCGACTCCGTCAGCGACCTCGCGAAGACCGTCGCCGCCGACCTCAACGAGGAGTACACGGACAGCTTCCGCTCGAAAGTCACGTACACCGTGGACAAGCTCGGCCCCGGCGGCAAGGGGTATGTTGAGCGTGAAGAACACGGGAAGTCGTATCGCACGCGGCTGTCGCGAATCGGCGAACTCTGGGTGCGCGCGCACCGCAACGACGACTAGGTCGAACGGTACTTCTGGTTGGGCACGCTGCTGACTGTTTCCTCGCTACTCACTGAAAGCCCTCGGCGCTCCTCGCCCTTTCAATCCGCCAGGGGTCGGCTGTACGGGCCGCTACAGCCCGAAGCCGGCGTGGTCCTCCGGCGGCGAAATCGGGCTCTTGGGCGGGTCGTCGGGGAGTTCGACGTCGTTGTAGGCGCCGGGTGCGACGTCGTTCGGGCCGGCGGGGTAGAAGAGGCCGGCGAGTTCCTGAATCTGGCCGCGGCCCACGGAGAGTTCGAACTGGCCGCCGCCGTAGAGCGCGACGTCGCGCTCGAACGTCCACTCCAGGGTCTCGAACAGCGACTCGAGCGTGCCGAACCGGGAGGGCTTGACGTTCAGCCAGCGCACGTCGAAGGGCACGCCGAGCACGTCGTCGAGGCTGTGAATGGGGGCGTCCCACGCGAGGCGGTCGGCGTGGTCGGCGACGACCTCCCGGGTGGCGTCTGTGACCGCGGGGTCCTCGACGGTGGCGTCGGGGAACGTCTCGAAGACGCGCTCGTAGAGGTCGGGGTCCGGGGACTGGTCGACGTCGGTGCCCTCGTAGTGGCCCTTGAGGTCGAGCACGCGGACGGCGTCGGTGTCGGCGAGGTACGCGAACGTCTCCTCGGGCCACTCGGTGGTCGGGTCGAGTTTGAGTTCGGCGTCCGGGTAGCGCGCCAGCAGCGTCTCCACGCGCGAGGTGTCGCTCTCGGGGAGCCGGCTGCTGACGACGAAGCGCACGGGGTCCAGCGTCCGGTCGAGGCGGTCGGCGAGCGTCTCGCCGGCCTGCCGGAGCGCCAAGTCGAGCGCGGCGGCCTCGAACCCCCAGCGCCGGTAGTTCCGGAACGCCTCGCGCTCGGGGTCGTCGTCGGGCCAGAGGTCCACGTCGTCGAGGCGCGCGGAGAACTCCGCGAGAGCGTACTCGCCCGCGAGGTCGAACGCTTCGCCCTCGGGTGTTTCCGCCTCGTGTTCCTGCAGCGCGTCGTGGTGGGCCGTCTCGTAGGTGACGTCCTCGCCGCGGCCCGTCTCGCCGGCCCCGAACAGCGAGACGACCGTCGTCGCGCGCGTGAACGCCGGCGTCTCGCGCTCCACGCGGTCGAGCGCGACGCCGTCGACTCGCACTGGGAGGTCGGCAATCTCGTCGTACACGGACAGACGGACGGGCGGCGAACGGAAAAAGCCGCAGGCGTCAGTCCGCGAGCCGGGCTTCGAGGGTCTTCACACGCGTCGCGAGCGCGAGGAACGTCGCGAGGAGCGTGAGCGCGACCGCGCCGGCGGCGGCGAGGTCGTGGGCGGGAATCGCGTGGCCGACGCCCGCGACGACCTCCGCGCGCAGGAGCGTGTGGTGGGGGCCGCCAGCCACGGAGACGAAGTAGTCCACGACGTCGTTGAAGCCGTACCACGCCGCGGCGACGGCGACCGCGCCCACAGAGAACTTGGCGTAGCGGTGAATCACGAACGCCTCGATGGCCATCCCGAGGTGGCTCAGAATTAGGAACCAGTACATCACCCACCAGAGGTCGCCCTGCCCGTTCACGACCAGCTGGACGAACGGCGTCCACAGCCCGAGCTTGATACAGCCGAAGAACGCCAGCGCGTGCAGCCAGTCCGCCTCGAAGTCGAGCTTGTACGCGGCCAGCGACAGCCCGATGAACAGCGTCGCGACCGGGCTGTCGGGGACGACCGGCCACGCCAGTATCGGCGTGGCTTCGAACTGCACGCGGTAGTACCAGAACCCGAACGCGGTGCCCGCGAGGTTGATTGCGACGATGACCCACGCCAGCCGGAGCGCGAGGTCCTCCAGCCGGCCGGGCAGCGGCGCGAGATACCACGGCAGGTCCGAACGGGACGGCAGCGACATGTCCGGGGCGTCGCGGGACCGCCGCATAGCTCTGACGGAACGACCGGGCTACCGGCCGAACAGCCGCTGGAGGATGCCGCGGTCGGTCGCGCGCTCCGCGAGAATCATCGACGTCTCCACGTCCTGCACGACGTCGTAGTGGAGGGCGTTCCGCGCGAGGCGCGCCAGCAGGCCCTGCGAGGTCGCGCCAATCAACAGCAGCGTGTGGTCGCCGCACTCGCCGGCGATGGCGGACTCGACGTCGCCGGAGTCGTCGACGCGGAACGTCGCGTCCTCGAGGCCGTGTTCGGCCGCCCAGTCGGCGAGGAACTGCTCGCCGGCCTCGTGGTCGTCGGGGCCGTCCACGATGCGCAGGAGCGTGACCTCCGAGCCGGCGGTCTGCCGGAGCGTGCGCGCGACCTCCGCGTTCAGGTCGGCGTGGGGGTTGTCCACGACCGGGAGCAGGATGCGGGAGGCGTCGAGCCCGCGGTCCCGGAACACGAGGACGTCCGACGGCAGCCGGTTCGTGAGCTCGTCCAGCGGGCGCTCCGCGCGGCCGTTCGACCAGAGGCGGTCGTCGCCCCAGCCCATCACCATGAGGTCCGCGCGCTTGCGCTTCGCGACGTCGAACAGCTCCTCGAACGAGCGGTGCGAGACCACCGTCGACGTCTCGCAGGGGACGTCGTAGCCGGCCGCGAGCTCGCGGATGTCGCCCATCAGCTCGTCGGAGTTCTCGACGATGCGCTCGTGCTGGTCCACCCGGTAGCCGCTCGGCGTCCGGTCGGGCATCTGGACGATGTGGACGACGTGGACGCTCGCGCCGGGCTTCTGACTGGCGAGCGTGCACGCCAGTTCCACGAGGTTCGTCTCCGTGCGCGGGTTCGAGATGGGGACGACGATGCGGTACTCGTCGGCTTCCGCGAGCGCCCCCTCGGTGTGGTCGATGAGCGGGACGTACGACCGGCCGACGAGGCCGCCGAACAGCCACTCGCGGACGGAGAGCTGGCGGTCGGAGCCCTCGAAGCGCGCGGACGCGAGCCGGTGTTCGGTCGTCTGGAAGTAGTTCACGACGGTGACGAGGACGACGCCGCCGATGGTGTTCCCGAGCAACACGGGGAGCACGAACTCCCAGAGGCCGGTCGCCACCGACAGCGACCCCTGGAAGACGAGGTACATCATCTCCGTGAACGAGACGACGGAGTGGTAGAGGCCGCCGAGCGGAATCGCGAGGAACGCGACGTAGACGACGACCATCCGGGAGATGGTGTCGCGGGCGGCGTACTCCACCCAGACGACGCCGGCGACGACCAGCCCCGCGAACGCCGCCTTCGAGAACAGGCTCCACCACGCCGTCGCGACGCCCTTCTCCCCGAGGTACATGGCGTACTCGGCGGCCTCCGGGGAGATGACGCTGCCGAACGCCAGCGCCGCCGCGCCGAGCGCGCCGCCGAGGAAGTTCCCCGCGAGCACGACCGACCAGTTCCGCAACAGCGCGGGGACGCTCGCGAGCCGCTCCAGCGTCAGCGCCACCGGCGGGAGCGTGTTCTCGGTGTACAGCTGGTAGCCGCCGATGATGATGTAGATGAACCCCAGAGGGTACAGCAGCGCGCTCAGGATGGGGTCGCCGCCTGTCGTCGCCGACAGCGAGACGTACAGCATGAACGTGATGGTGATGGCGAACCCGGCCGCGAGCGCGCTGAAGAACAGCTCGCGGCTGCCCGAGGTAATCTCCTCGTCGGCGGCCGCGATGATGCGCTGGAAGATTTCGTTCGACGTGAAGCGGTCGCGGACGACCGAGCCGACCGCTGGCGCGCCGCTTCGCGAGCGCTCGATGGCCTCGCGGACCGACTCCTCGGGGTCGGGCGCGTCCGCGGACGCCAAGTCCGCGTTCTGTTCGGGCGGGTCTGCGTCCGGTCCGGGCGGCGCGCCGGTGTCGTCTCCGTCGGTCATTGTCGGTGCGTCGGCGGCGGCTCCCTAATCGTTTGCCATCACGGCAGCCGCGGGCCGCCGCCGCGGCGGGCGTTCCGCAACCAACCCAATTAAGCGGCGGCGCCCGCAACACCCACGTATGGCTACCGAGACCGACCTGGAGGACTTGCGGCGCGGCAGCGACCTCGTGAAACGCGGGTTCGCGAAGATGCAGAAGGGCGGCGTCATCATGGACGTGGTGAACGCCGAGCAGGCCAAAATCGCCGAGGAGGCCGGTGCGGTCGCCGTGATGTCCCTCGAAGCGGTGCCGGCGGACATCCGCAAGCGCGGCGGCGTCGCGCGGATGGCCGACCCCGCCGACGTCCAGGAGATCATCGACGCCGTCTCCATCCCGGTGATGGGGAAGTCCCGCATCGGTCACACGAAGGAGGCCGAGATTCTGGAGGCCGTCGGCGTGGACATGATCGACGAGTCGGAGGTGCTGACGCCCGCCGACGACAAGTACCACATCGACAAGCGCGAGTTCACGTCGCCGTTCGTCTGCGGCGCGCGCAACCTCGGCGAGGCGCTCCGGCGCATCGACGAGGGCGCGGCGATGATTCGCACGAAGGGCGAGGCCGGCACGGGCGACGTAAATCAGGCCGTCCACCACCAGCGCACCATCAAGAGCGCCATCCGCGAGCTGGAAGGGATGACCTACGAGGAGCGCGAGCACTACGCCCGCGACATCGAGGCGCCCGCGGAGCTCGTCCACGAGACCGCCGAGATGGGGCGGCTCCCGGTCGTGAACTTCGCGGCGGGCGGCATCGCGACGCCCGCCGACGCCGCCCTGATGATGCACCACGAGTGCGACGGCATCTTCGTCGGCTCGGGCATCTTCGGCGCGGAGGACCCCGAGGCGATGGGCCGCGCCATCGTCGACGCCGTGAACAACTGGGACGACCCCCAGCGCCTCGCCGAAATCTCCGCGAACATCGGCTCGGGCATGAAGGGCGAGGCGAACGTCGATCTCCCCGAGGAGGAGCAGCTGCAGGGCCGCGGGAACTGACGGCTCGCCGCCGCTGCGGTTCGGTCGTCTCGTTTTGCGAGTGGACGCGCTGGTGAGCCGCGGGGTCGTGCCGAAACGGCCATCAGTCCCCGGTCGGTTGTGGTGGACGTTCGATGGTCCGCACGCCGAGCACGTACGTCGACTACCGGGTGAGCGTCGCCTACGTCGGGACCGTCCTCAAGTACATCGGCGTGACGCCGCTGTTCCCGCTCGTGCTGGCGCTCTACTACGGGGAGGACCCCGTCCCGTTCGCCGCCGGGGCCGCCGTCATGGTCGGCGTCGGCGCGCTGCTGGAACAGGTACGCACCGACGAGGAGCTCGGGAACCGGGAGGCGTTCCTGCTCGTGAGCCTCGCGTGGCTCGTCGTCCCGCTCGTCGGGACGGTCCCGTACCTGGTCGCCGGGACAGGCACCGTCGCGAGTCCCGTCGATGCCCTCTTCGAGAGCATGAGCGGGTTCACGACGACGGGTGCGACCGTCCTCGGGGAGATATCCGTCGAGAAGCACGGCCACGCGATGCTGATGTGGCGCCAGCTCACGCAGTGGCTCGGCGGCATGGGCATCCTCGTGCTGATGGTCGCCATCCTGCCGAAGCTCTCGGTCGGCGGCGCGCAGGTCATCAACCAGGAGGCGCCCGGGCTCTCGTTGGAGAAGCTGACGCCGCGGATTCAGGAGACGGCGCGCGCCCTGTGGGTCATCTACGCGGGGTGTACGGTGCTGGCGGCGGTGGTCTACTACGCGCTCAACGTGGTCGGCGTCGCGCCGAACATGGACCTCTACAACGCGGTCGCGCACGCGCTCACGACGCTCCCCACCGGCGGCTTCTCCCCGGAGGGCCGCAGCGTCGAGGCGTTCGCGCCCGTCGTGCAGTGGGCGTTCGTGCCGTTCATGCTCGTCGCCGGGACGAACTTCGCGCTGTTCTGGTACGTCCTCAAGGGTGAGCCCCGCCGGCTCACCGACAACACGGAGTTCCGGTCGTACCTGCTTGCCGTCGCCGGCTTCGGCGCGGTCGTCTCGGCCGTCCTGTTCGCGGGCGTCGGCATCGCGGAGACGCCGACGAACGTGGGCGCCATCGCGGGGAACGTCGAGAACGCGCTCCGACAGGGCGTGTTCCAGGTCGTCGCCGTCGTGACGACGACCGGGTACGCGAGCATGGACGTCAACAACTGGGACGCCTCCGCGCAGACGATTCTGCTGTTCGCGTACTTCCTCGGCGGCTCGGCGGGGTCGGCGGCCGGCTCCATCAAGATCGTGCGCTGGGTGCTGGTCAAGCGCGCCATCGGCCGGTCGCTGTTCACGGCCGTCCACCCCGAGGCGGTGAAGGCGATACGGCTGGAGGACGAGGTCGTCGACGAGGACACGATTCGGGACGTCTTCGCGTTCGTGCTGTTGTTCCTCGGACTGTTCGCGGTCTCGACGATGCTGCTCTACCTCGACAGCTTCCGCACGCCGAAGGTGACGCTGTCCGGGCTGGACGCGATGAGCGTCGCCATCGCGACGCTGGGGAACGTCGGCCCGGGCTTCGGCGTCGTCGGCCCGATGGAGAGCTTCCGGCTGTTCTCGGACCTGGGGAAGCTCTACATGGTCTTCCTGATGTGGATTGGCCGCCTCGAAGTGCTGTCTGTGCTGGTCGTGTTCACGCCGTCGTTCTGGAAGCGCTGACCCTAGTGGTCGGCGCTGGGGTCAGAAGCCCCCGTACCGGATGTAGACCATCGTGGCGACGACCACGAACTGGAAGGCGCCCTGCACGCCGCCGAGTTTGGCGTTGCGCATGCCGATGTCGGCGATGAGTTGGGTGTCGGGGTCGTCGGAGGTCATCTGCTGGTACATCCGGACCTCCCCGGGCATCAGCACGCCGAAGCCGAGGACGTTGAGGACGGCGACGATGGCGAGCGCGACGACGAAGACGGGTTCCGTCCACCCGAACTCCGGCAGGGTGGCCGCGAGGAACGCGAGCGACCCGACGAGCACGACGCCGAACCACGCCTGCCACCGCCAGTCGCGGAAGGCGTCGAACTGCCAGCCGACGAGCAGCAGCGTCGGGACGAGCGCGGCGAACGTGAAGAGCGCGAGCCAGACGTGGGCGTGCTCGAAGAGCGCGGGCAGGCGGAGCGCGAGCGTGATGCCGCTGGCGACGGTGACCGCCGCCAGCGACGGCAGCAGGAACGACGTCTTCGGGGTGAGCCGCCGGAAGACGTTCGCGCGCTGTTCGACGTCGAGGCCGCCGAGGACGGGGCCGAGCACGAGGGCGATGAAGACGTCGATGCCGGTCCAGAGGACGCCGGTGAGGACGTGGACGTACGTGTGGTGGACGACGCCCGCGAACGCGGTGGCGTAGACGAGCGCGAGCACGGAGACGCCGACGACGCCGACCGCGAACGCGGGGTTCGCGCGCTCGGCGAGGCCGCGTATCGTTCCGCGGACGCTCATGCGACCACCTCCGGGCCGCTCGGAGTCGGGAGTCGATGCGTGCTGGGTGTCACCTGTCGGTACCGCACACCGGCCACGTTTCAATCACGTATCATAATCGTTACGCAGGCCGCGAAGGGGTGTGGTGAGCGCGCGCACGCCGCGCGCCGTCCACGAATGTCCGATTTTCACCCCCGAATCGGCGAACGACCCGGACGTTCGGACATTCACACCCTTCCTGTGGGTAATTCCCCTAATATCTCCTTTGACGTACTGACGTCCTGCGATTGTTCCGGTTCCGGTCGAACGATGATGTAGGATCCTCGCGCGCAAGTATCTGTCAGGGGGAAACACGTAAATAGTCGGGGCTCCGCGACAGTGGTACGATGTCTCACAACGAGGCGCCCGGTGCAAGTCCGGGGGAACGAGTTCTTCCAGGGCACGTTAGCCCAACGTAACGAATTCGACACGGTACGAATCTTCGACACGACGCTGCGTGACGGCGAGCAGACGCCACGGACCTCATTCAGCTACGACGACAAGCGCGCCATAGCGGCCGCGCTCGACGACGCGAACGTCGACGTCATCGAGGCCGGGTTCCCGGCCAACAGCGAGCAGGAGGCCGAGGCGGTCGCCGACATCGCGGCTTCGACAGACGCCACCACGTGCGGGCTCGCCCGCGTCGTGGAGTCCGACGTCGAGGCGGCGATAGACGCCGGCGTGGGGATGATCCACGTCTTCGCGTCCACCAGCGACGTCCAGATCGAAGACTCGATGCACAGCACGCGCGAGGACGTCGTCGCGCGCTCGGTCGCCGCGGTCGAGCAGGCCGCCGCGTCCGGCGCCGAAGTGATGTTCTCGCCGATGGACGCCACGCGCACCGACCCCCAGTTCCTCGCCGAAATCGTCGAAGCCGTCGACGAGGTCGGCGTGGACTGGATCAACATCCCGGACACCTGCGGCGTCGGCACGCCCAAGCGGTTCGGCGAGCTCGTCGAGTACGTCGGCCAGCACACCGACGCGCGCATCGACGTGCACACGCACGACGACTTCGGGCTGGCGACCGCCAACGCCCTGACGGGCGTGGAGTACGGCGCCGACCAGATGCAGGTGTCGGTCAACGGCATCGGCGAGCGCGCCGGCAACGCCGCCTTCGAGGAGGTCGTGATGGCCGCCGAGAGCCTGTACGGCGCCGACACCGGCGTCGACACGACCGCCATCACGGACCTCTCGAAGCTGGTCTCCGAGCGCTCGTCGGTCCCGGTCCCAGTGAACAAGCCCGTGGTCGGCGCGCACGCGTTCGCCCACGAGTCGGGCATCCACGCGGCGGGCGTCATCGAGAACAGCGAGACGTTCGAGCCGGGCGTGATGACCCCCGAGATGGTGGGGGCCGAGCGCGAGGTCGTGCTCGGGAAGCACACGGGCACGCACGCCGTCCGCGACCACCTCGAAGACGCCGGGTTCGCCCCGACGGACGAGGAGGTACGCGAAGTAACCAAGAAGGTGAAAGCCCACGCCGGCGACGACGAAGTCGTCACCGACGCCGTCCTCCGCGCGTTCGCGGGCGAGGTCGGCATCGACCGGGAGACGGAGGAGGTGACGGCGTAATGGCCGCCGACAAGCATTGCGCTCCCAGCAACGGCTTTATCGGTCGCGCCCGACTCTCGGGCCACGATGCTGCCCGACGCCACACGCGCGGTCTTTCTCGCGGGCAGCGGTGCGCTCGTCGGTATCGTAGGGGCGTAAGCTCCCCTACTATCACTTCTCCACGAACCGACCCGACTCACCACCAACCGACAGCCACCGCAGCATCCGCAATGACACAGTCCACGCACACCACACCGCGGGAGGGGTATCGATGACAGACCACCGCGCAGTGACCGAGCCCGGCGACGCCGAGCCGGACGCCGAAAGCGAGGCGACCGAAGCCGACGGAGTCGACGCCGAAGCGGTCGAGACGCCGAAGCGAACGGGCGCGGAGTCCGTCGTCGCGTCGCTGGAGACGGCGGGCGTCGAGACGGTGTTCGGCGTGCAGGGCGGCGCCATCATGCCCGTCTACGACGCGCTGTACGACTCCGAGCTGGAGCACGTGACGATGGCGCACGAGCAGGGCGCCGCACACGCCGCCGACGCGTACGGCGCGGTCAGCGGCGACCCCGGCGTCTGCATGGCGACCTCGGGCCCGGGCGCGACGAACCTCGTGACCGGGCTCGCGGACGCCGACATGGACTCCGAGCCCGTCGTCGCGCTGACCGGTCAGGTCCCCACGGAACTCGTCGGGAACGACGCGTTCCAGGAGACCGACACCGTCGGCGTCACCACGCCCATCACGAAGTCGAACTACTTCGCGTCCAGCCCGGACAGCGTCGGCGAGGACGTGAGCACGGCGTTCGCGCTCGCGAACCACGGCCGACAGGGGCCGACGGTCGTCGACCTGCCGAAGGACGTCACGACCGGCGAGACCGACGTCGACCCCGTCGAGCCCAAGGTTCCAGGCACCGTCGACGTGCAGACGCGCGCGGACGACGAGAAGGTCGCGGCCGCCGCGCAGACCATCGTGGACGCCGACGAGCCCGTGATTCTCGCGGGCGGCGGCGTCGTCAAGGGCGACGCCACCGAGGAGCTGTACGCGTTCGCGACCGAGCACGAGATTCCGGTCGTGACGACGATGCCGGGCATCGGCGCGTTCCCCGAGGACCACGACCTCGCGCTGGAGATGGCGGGGATGCACGGCACCGGCTACGCGAACATGGCAATCACGCTGACCGACTGCCTGCTGGCGGTCGGCACGCGCTTCGACGACCGCCTCACGGGCGGCGTCGACTCGTTCGCGCCGGACGCCGACGTCGTCCACGTGGACATCGACCCCGCCGAGATTTCGAAGAACGTCGAGGCCGACCACCCGCTCATCGGCGACGCCGGCACCGTCCTCGACCAGTTGGACGAGGCGATGCCGGGCTCGCCGGAGACAGGCGAGTGGGTCGAGCAGTGCCGCGAGTGGAAGCAGGAGTACCGCCTCGACTACGCGGCGCCCGAGGACGAACCGCTGAAACCCCAGTACGTCGTGGAGGCCGTCGACGAGGCGACCGACCGCGACACCGTGGTCACGACCGGCGTCGGCCAACACCAGATGTGGGCGTGCCAGTTCTGGACGTACACGGAGCCGCGGACGTGGGTGTCCTCCCACGGCCTCGGCGCGATGGGGTACGGGCTGCCGTCGGCCATCGGCGCGCGCGTCGCCGCCGACGACGACCAGTCAGTCGTCTGCTTCGACGGCGACGGGTCGTTCCTGATGACGTGTCAGGAGCTGGTCGTCGCGGTCCGCGAGCAGATGGACATCACCGTCTTCATCCTGAACAACGAGGCCATCGGGATGGTCCGCCAGTGGCAGGACGCGTTCTTCGAGGGCCGCCGGATGGCCTCCGAGTACCCGTGGGTGCCGAAGTTCGACACGCTCGCGGAGGCGTTCGGCGCCGACGGCTTCCGCATCGAGGGCTACGACGACGCCCCCGAGGTCATCGAGGAAGCGCTGGCCACCGACGGTCCCGCCGTGGTCGACGTCTACATCGACCCGACCGAGGACGTCTACCCGATGGTTCCCTCGGGCGGCGACAACGGCCAGTTCGCGCTCACGGAGGACCACCTATGAGCGAGCGAGACGCCGAGCGAGAGGGCCTGCCGGGACCGGCCCCGGAGGACCGCCCGCGGCCCGAGGGCCGCCGGAACTCCCAGGGCATCCGCGTCGACCCCGAAGTGGAGGCCGAACACCCGCCGCGCCGGACCGTCATCTCCGCGCTCGTCGAACACGAGCCGGGCGTGCTCGCGCGCGTCTCCGGGCTGTTCAGCCGGCGGCAGTTCAACATCGAGTCGCTGACCGTCGCGGACACCCAGAACGACGACTGGGCGCGCATCACGGTCGTCGTCGAGGAGCCCGACCCCGGCATCGACCAAGTGGAGAAACAGCTAGAGAAGGTCGTTCCCGTCATCCACGTCCGCGAACTCGAGGACGACGCGGTGGCCCGCGAGCTCGTGGTGGTGAAAGTCGACGCCGACCGCCCCCACGAGGTCCACGCCATCACGGAGATGTACAACGGGAAGACCCTCGACGCCGGCCCGCGGACGATTACCGTGGAGCTGACCGGCGACGAACAGAAGATCAACGACGCCATCGACGCCTACCGGCAGTTCGGCATCCGGGAGATCGCCCGGACCGGGCAGACGGCGCTGGCGCGTGGCGAGACCAAGACAGCAGTCGTTCCAGACCACCTCAAATGACAGCAGCAGACGAAGACTTCACGCAGCCAGTGTACAACGAATCGGACGTCGAGCGCCGCTACATCGACGACAAGACCGTCGCCGTCCTCGGCTACGGCAGTCAGGGCCACGCCCACGCCCAGAACCTCGCGGACAGCGGGGTGGACGTGGTCGTCGGTCTCCGCGAGGGCTCGTCGTCGCGGTCCGCGGCGGAAGCCGACGGCCTGCGCGTCGCGACCCCGAAGCAGGCCGCCCGGGAGGCGGACGTCGTCTCCGTGCTCGTGCCGGACACCGTACAGCCGTCCGTCTTCGAGGCCATCGAGCCGGAGCTGGACGCCGGCGACACGCTCCAGTTCGCGCACGGGTTCAACATCCACTACGGACAGATCGAGCCGCCGGAGGACGTGGACGTGACGATGATTGCGCCGAAGTCCCCGGGCCACCTCGTGCGCCGGAACTACGAGGCCGACGAGGGCACGCCCGCGCTGCTGGCGGTCTACCAGGACGCCACGGGCGACGCCCGCGACGAGGCGCTGGCGTACGCCGACGGCATCGGCTGCACGCGCGCCGGCGTCCTCGAGACGACGTTCCAGGAGGAGACCGAGTCCGACCTGTTCGGCGAGCAGGCCGTCCTCTGCGGCGGCGTCACCAGCCTCGTCAAGCACGGCTACGAGACGCTCGTGGACAACGGCTACAGCCCCGAGATGGCGTACTTCGAGGTGCTGAACGAGCTGAAGCTCATCGTGGACCTGATGTACGAGGGCGGGAACACCGAGATGTGGGACTCCGTCTCTGACACCGCCGAGTACGGCGGGCTGACGCGCGGCGACGAAATCGTCGACGAGGACGTCCGCGAGAACATGGAGGAGGTCCTCGAAGAGGTCCAGAACGGCGAGTTCGCCCGCGAGTGGATCGCGGAGAACCAGGCGGGCCGGCCGTCGTACCGCCAGCGCCGGCAGGCCGAACAGAACCACGACATCGAGGCGGTCGGCGAGCGCCTGCGCGGCCTGTTCGCGTGGGCCGACGAGCCCGAAGTCGAGCAGGAGCCGGAGGTGTCCGCTGATGACTGAGCAGACGCTCGCGGACGTCAGCCAGCGCAACCCCGAAGCGCCCGACGGCGTCGGCTCGGTGTTCCGACGCGGGCCGGTGGTCGCCGCAGACGGAGGTAAACGTGAGGCGACCGAAGAACAGACGATGAAAGACGTCGACCAGACGCCGCCGGCCGAGGACGAGGGCGCCAACCCCGTCTGGGAGCGCGGCGGCGAACCCGTAGCCGACGAGGACGGACGCGATGAGTGAGAACACGCTCTACGACAAGGTCTGGGACCGCCACGAGGTCACGGAGCTGCCGACCGGGCAGACCCAGCTGTTCGTCGGCCTCCACCTCATCCACGAGGTGACGAGCCCGCAGGCGTTCGGGATGCTCAAGGAGCGCGACCTCGACGTCGCGTACCCCGGGCGCACGTACGCGACCGTGGACCACATCGTCCCGACCGCCGACCAGTCGCGCCCCTACAGCGACGACGCGGCCGAGGAGATGATGAGCGAACTGGAGGAGAACGTGCGCGCGGCGAACATCGACTTCGCCGACCCGACGACCGGCCGGCAGGGCATCGTGCACGTAGTCGGCCCGGAGCAGGGGCTCACCCAGCCCGGGATGACCATCGTCTGTGGGGACTCCCACACGGCGACCCACGGCGCGTTCGGCGCGCTCGCGTTCGGCATCGGCACCTCCCAGATTCGGGACGTGCTGGCGACCGGCTGCGTCGCCATGGAGAAGCAGAAAGTGCGTCGCATCGAGGTCACTGGCGAACTCGACGACGGCGTGACGCCGAAGGACGTCATCCTGCAGGTCATCCGGAAGCTCGGTACCGACGGCGGCGTCGGCTACGTCTACGAGTACGGCGGTGAGGCAATCGAGGACATGGACATGGCCGGTCGGATGAGCATCTGCAACATGTCCATCGAGGGCGGCGCTCGCGCGGGCTACGTCAACCCCGACGAGACCACCTACGAGTACCTCGAAGGCCGCGACCGCGTCCCCGACGGCGAGGAGTTCGAGGAGCTCAAGCGCTACTGGGAGTCCATCGCCTCCGACGCGGACGCCGAGTACGACGACGTCGTGGAAATCGACGGCGACGCGCTCGAACCCACGGTCACGTGGGGGACGACGCCCGGCCAGGGCATCGGCATCTCCGAGGAGATTCCCGCGCCCGAGGACCTGCCCGCGGACAAGCAGGACAGCGCGCGCGCCGCGCAGGAACACATGGACGTCGAGCCCGGCGACACGATGGCGGGCTACCCCATCGACGTGGCGTTCCTCGGGAGCTGCACGAACGCGCGCCTGCCGGACCTCCGGGAGGCCGCGGAGGTCGTGAAGGGCCACGAGGTCCACGACTCCGTGCGCGCGATGGTCGTGCCGGGCAGCCAGCGCGTCAAAGCCGCCGCCGAAGCCGAGGGCCTCGACGAGGTGTTCGAGGACGCCGGCTTCGACTGGCGCGGCGCCGGCTGTTCGATGTGTCTCGGGATGAACGAGGACCAGCTAGTCGGCGACGAGCGGTGCGCGTCCTCGTCGAACCGGAACTTCGTCGGCCGGCAGGGCTCCAAGGACGGCCGCACCGTCCTGATGAGCCCGCCGATGGTCGCCGCGGCCGCCATCACCGGCGAGGTCACGGACGTCCGCGAACTGGAGCGCTTCGAGGAGGTGCGCGCATGAGCGACGAAGGACCCGCGGAGACCGTGAAACAGGTCTCGGGCACGGGCGTCCCCGTGCGCGGGAACGACATCGACACGGACCAGATCATCCCCGCGCGGTTCATGAAGGTCGTCACGTTCGACGGCCTCGGGGAGTTCGCGTTCTTCGACGTGCGGTTCGACGACGACGACAACCCCAAGGAGCACCCGTTCAACGAGGACCACTTCCAGGGCGCCTCGGTTCTGACGGTGAACGCGAACTTCGGCTGTGGCTCCTCCCGCGAGCACGCGCCGCAGGCGCTGATGCGGTGGGGCATCGACGCCATCGTCGGCGAGTCGTTCGCCGAGATTTTCGCGGGGAACTGCCTCGCGCTCGGCATCCCCACCGTCACCGCCGACCAGGAGGACGTCGAAGCCCTGCAGGAGTTCATCGACGAGCACCCCGACGCGGAAATCGAGGTGGACGTCGTCAACGAGGAGGTCCGGTACGGCGACACGGTCATCGACGCGGAGGTCGACGACGCCCAGCGGCGCGCGCTCGTCGACGGCGTCTGGGACACGACCGCGCTGATGGGCGCGAACGCCGACACCGTGCGCGAAACCGCCGAGAGTCTCCCCTACACGGATGTCTGAGGAGATTGCGGTCATCCCCGGCGACGGCATCGGGCAGGAGGTCGTGCCCGTCGCGGTGGACGTCCTCGACGCGGTCGGGGACTTCGAGTTCGTGCACGCCGACGCCGGCGACGCGGTGAAAGCAGAGACCGGGACCGCCCTCCCGGCGGAGACGCGCGAAGCGGTCGAAGCCGCGGATGCCACGCTGTTCGGCGCCGCCGGCGAGACGGCCGCGGACGTCATTCTGCCGCTTCGCTCGGCGGTGGAGTCGTTCGTGAACATCCGCCCGGCTCGCGCGTACCCGGGCGTGGACGCGCTCCGCCCGGAGACCGACGTGGTGTTCCTCCGGGAGAACACGGAGGGCGTCTACGCGGGCCACGAGGACGACCTCAGCGACGACCTCTCGACGCTCACCCGGGTCGTCACGTCGTCGGCGTCCCGGCGGCTCGCGGAGTTCGCCTGCGAGTTCGTCGAGGCGGGCCGCGGCCCCGACGGCACCGAGGGGTTCACGGTCACCCACAAGGCGAACGTGATGCGGAAGACCGACGGCCGGTTCCGCGACGCCGTGGTCTCCGTGGCCGACGAGCGCGGCGTCGAGACCGACGAGGAGCTGATGGACGCGTTCGCGACGCGGCTTCCGCTGTATCCCGACGACTACGACGTGGTCGTCTGCCCGAACCTCGCGGGCGACGTGCTCTCGGACCTCGCCGCGGGCCTCGTCGGCGGCCTCGGCCTGCTGCCGTCGGCGAACGTCGGCGAGGAGCGCGGGCTGTTCGAGCCCGTCCACGGCACCGCCCCGGACATCGCCGGACAGGGCGTGGCCAACCCCGGCGCGACCGTGCTGTCGGCGGCGATGCTGCTGGAGTTCCTCGGCTACGACGAGGACGGCCAGCGCGTCCGCGACGCCGTCGAGGGCGTGCTCGCGGACGGCCCGCGGACGCCCGATCTCGGCGGCGACGCGACCACCGAGCAGGTCGGCGACGCGATTATCGACCGGCTGTAGGGCCGCTTCCCGCTTCTCTCCGCTCGTTCCGCCGCCCAGCCGCGGCCACGAAGCCGTGCTGCTCAGTGTCACGCCGGGGGAATACTGATGTGTACGGCCGCGCCAGCGTCGCCAATGACCGACCACCGACGGGAGAACCGGCGGCTGTGGAACGAGTGGAGCGACGGCTTCCAAGCCATCTGGAACGCGAACACCGCGGAGGGGGCGGCGCCGCCCGCGCCGTCGCCGTTCGCGTCGGACGCGCCCGGCGGGCTCCCGGAGTTCTTCGACGGCGTCGCGGGGCGGGACTACGTGGAACTCGGCTGCGGCGGCGGGCAGGGAACGGTCGGCACCGCCGACCTCGGCGCCGCCACCGCCGTCGGCGTGGACTTCTCCGGCGAACAGCTGGCGCACGCGCGACGCCTGCGGGACTTCTACGGCGTCGACGCGCAGTTCGTGCAGGGGGACGTGACCGCGGTGCCGTTCGCCGACGACAGCTTCGAGCTGGCGTCCTCGGAGGCGGCGTTCCAGATGGTCGCGGACCTCGACGGCGCGCTCGCGGAAGCGCGCCGTGTCCTCCGGGACGGCGGCGTCTTCGTGCTGAGCGTCCCCCACCCGCTCTACGAGGGGCTGGACGCCGAATCCGCGACCTTCGAGGGGAGCTACTTCGGGGACGGCCCCCGCGAAATCACCATCGACGAGGAGTACGAGTCGGAGATGGTCGTCTTCGACCGGCGCGTCGGCGAGGTCCACAACGCGCTCGTGGACGCGGGCTTCGACGTCCGCCGCGTCTTCGAGCACCGCCACCAGACCGTCACAGAAAGCGACCGCGAGGGCAGCGACCTGCCCGACATTCTCTGGGAGGTCCCACGGAGCGCGCGGTTCTGGGCGGTCGCTCAGTAGACGAGCTCGCCGTCGATGAACTGCCGCGCGCGCTCGTCGCGGGGGGTCTCGAAGACGCGGTCCGCCGGGCCGGCCTCGATAATGCTGTCGTCTAAGAGGACGGCGACGCGGTCGGCGACGCGTCGGGCCTGGTTCATGTCGTGGGTCGCGACGACGACGCCGATGTCGCGCTCCGCGGCCGCGGTCGTCGCGTCCTCGATGACCGCCGTGTTCCGCGGGTCGAGGTCCGAGGTCGGCTCGTCGAGCAGCAGGAAGTCGGGGTCGTACGCGAGCGCGCGAGCGAACGCGACGCGCTGGGCTTCCCCGCCGGACAAAGAGTCCGCGGGCGTGTCCACGTAGTCGCCGAGCCCGACGACGTCCAGCGCGTCCCTGACTGCGGCCGGCGGCTCGTCGTCCCCGACGAGCGCGCGGAGTTCGTCGCGGACGCGCTCGCGCCACGACCGCCGGACGCGCAGGCCGTACTCGACGTTGCGCGCGACCGACGTGTCGAAGAGACTCGCCTCCTGGAAGACGACGCCGACGCGGCGCCGGAGGGCGAGCCGTTCGTCGCTGGCCAGCGACCACGCGTCGGTGCCGCCGACGGCGACGGTGCCCTCGTCGGGCGGCGTGAACAGCCCCAGTAGTCGCAGCAGCGTCGTCTTCCCGACGCCCGAGGGACCGATGACGGCGACGACCTCGCCGGGGGCGACGGTCAGCGAGACGTCCCGGAAGACGGGGTCGTCGGCGTCCTCGTAGGCGTGCGTGACGCCGCGCGCGTCGAGGCTCACCGCAGTCCACCTCCGCCGACGCCGCCGTCGCCGAGTCGGATGACGACGGCGTTGACGACGAGCACGAGCGCGACCAGCACCGCGCCGAGCACGAGCGCGAGCTCGTAGCGGCCCTGTCGGGCCTCCTGCCGGATGGCGGTCGTCAGCGTCCGGGTCTTCGAGACGCCGTCCACGCCCGCGATGTTCCCGCCGACGATGAGCACGGACCCGACCTCGCTGATGGCGCGCCCGAACCCCGCCAGCACGGCGGTCGCGATGCCGTACCGCGCTTCCTTGACGACGGCGAGCGCGACGTCCAGCCGCGTGCCGCCGAGCGCGAACGCGGCGTCGTTGATACGGCTCTCGACGCTCGTCACCGCGGCGAGGCTGATGCCCGTAATCGGCGGCGTCGCGAGCACGAACTGCGAGATTATCATCGCCTTCCGCGTGAACACGAGGTCGAAGCGGCCAAGCGGCCCCTGATTGGACACCGCGATGAGCACGAGCAGCCCGACGACGACGCTCGGGAACCCCATCCCCGTGTTGATGATGGAGGTGAGCAGCCGCCGGCCGCGGAACTCCGAGAACCCGACGAGCAGCGCCAGCGGGACGCTGAACAGCGTGCTGAGCGCGACCGCGGTGACGCTGACGTACAGGGAGACGACGATGATGCTGCTGACGTACTGCGACTGGAAGGGGAACTCCACGAGCAGCGGCCCGGAGGCCGCGTGCGCGAGCATCGAGAGCGCGTCAGCGAGCGGCACGACTCCAGCCTGTGCTGCGACCATCTTCACTCGTTCGACTCGTCGGAGCTCCAGCCCTCGGGGACGTACTGCTGGAAGTCCGGGTCCTCCGAGAGCGCACGCGGGTAGAACAGCTGCTGGCCGTCGGCGGTGTAGTCGGCGATGACCCGCTGGCCCTGCGGGCTGGTGACGTAGCCGATGTACGCCATCGCGAGGTCGTAGTTGGCGTCCTCGTGGCGCGCGGGGTTGGCGGCGAGGATGCCGTAGGGGTTCGAGAGCCGCTCCGGGCCGCCCTCGATGGGGCCCTGCACGAGAATCGCGAGGCCGATTTCGGACTGCTGGGAGAGGTAGGTGCCGCGGTCCGCGAGCGTGTACCCGTCCTGCTCGTTGGCGATGTTGAGCACCGCGCCCATCCCCTGTCCGGTCTCCTGGTACCAGTCGCCGCCGGGTTCGACGCCCGCCGCCTCCCAGACGGCGAGTTCCTTGGTGTGCGTCCCGGAGTTGTCCCCGCGGGAGACGAACCGCGCGCCGGCGTCGGCGATGGTGGCGAACGCCTCGGTCGCCGACTCCATCCCCTCGATGCCGGCGGGGTCGTCCGCGGGGCCGACGATGACGAAGTCGTTAAACATCAGGTCGCGGCGGTTGACGCCGTGGCCGTTGCGCATGAACTCGTCTTCGAGCGAGCGCGCGTGGACCATGATGACGTCGGAGTTGCCGTTGCGCGCGGTCTCCAGCGCCGCGCCCGTCCCCTGCGCGACCGAATCGACGGTGACGCCGTACATCTCCTGGAAGGGCTCGTTCAACGCGTCCAGCAGGCCGGTGTCGTAGGTACTCGTCGTCGTGGTGAGCGTGAGCGTCTCGCCGGACACCCCAGCGTCACCGCTACTACTGCCGAGCACGCTCGAACAGCCGGCGAGTGCTGCGGTGGCGCCCGTCCCCAGCGCAGCGAGGAACTGCCGTCGTTGTATTGGCACAGATACACCGGTGGCCTCCACCGGCAAAAGTGTTGTTCGTTCGTACCGTCTAGTCGTTACCTTCCGACGAGGGCAAAATAGTCTGTGAGCGCCGGAAACGCACCGAAATACTCCTCACAGGGCAGACGCGAGCGGTTTCGAGTGCGAGAGAAAGAAACCGATACTGGTTACGTTAGTCCGGCCGGCGAGACCGCCGCAGGCCGGGTCAGTAGCTGTACGTGTCGACGACGCTCGCTACCGTACCGCTGTCGCCGCCGTCCCCGCTACCGTACGCCTCGAAGAGGAAGGCGGACTCGTCGAAGTTCGTCGTCGCGGGGTTGTCGGCGCTCCCGACGTTGTTCGACGCGTCCGTGACCACCGTTCCGGTCCTGAGGTCGGTGCCGAGTTCGGCGGCGAGGTCGTCGAGGTGCCCGCGGGCGTCCGCGGCCGCGTCGCCGCTCGCGCTCGCGAGCACGACGGCGCCGCCGCTCTCGGCGAACGACGCGACCGCCGCAATCTCGTCGTCGGTGAACGGCTCGCTTGGCGCGGTGACGACGAGCGCGCGGGCGTCCGCGAGGTCCGGGCCGTACTCGTCGCCGTAGTCGTTGGTTCCCTCCAAGCCGATGCTGTGCCCCTCCAGGTAGCGCTGGTAGTAGGCGGCGTCTTCGGCGGCGAGCGCGTAGTCGGCGCCGAACTGCCCGTGGCCGCCGTCCACGAGCACGTCGCCGCTCCGGTCGCTGGCGGCGACGGCGTCCACGAGGTTCGTCAGGAACACGTAGTTCCCGTAGTCGCCGACGCCGGGGCCGCCCTCCGCGCTCTCGAAGGACTCGTCGGGGAGCGGGCCGCCGAGCATCGCGACGTTCGCGTCCTCGTCCACCGCGACCAGCGGCTCCCCGCCCTCTGACGCGACCGGAACGCGCTCGTCGGCGAGCCCGCCGGTGGCGGTGACGCTCGTCGCGTACGGCACGAACAGCTCCGATACGGGGTCGTCACCGACCACCGGCGTCGCCTCGACATCGCTGTCCGCCCAGAGCCCGCGGCCCGCGGCGCGCGCGTCCGCCTCCGCGCTCCAGAACTCGTCGTGGCGCCCGAGCCCGGAGTCGTAGACGCGGGCGTAGCCGTCCGCGACGACCTGCTCGTTGTAGAGGCTGCCGTCCACTTCGAGCAAGCCCAGCAGCCGACCGTAGTTCCCGCGCAGGCCCTCGCCCTCGTCAAAGGACAGCGTCACGGTCTTCCCGTCGAGCGCGTCCTCCGCGTAGCTGGTCGCCTCGTCGCCCCACTTCAGGAGCGTCTCCGGGTCGTCGATGCCCTCCCACTCCTGCGGGCGTTCGTTCTCGGCGCTCGTCTCCGGGGTGTCGTGGCCGACCGTCCGCACCGTCTTCTGGGTCCCGTCGTCGAACTGCACCTCGACGGTGTCGCCGTCGGTCACGTTCACGACGTCGACCTCGTATTCCTCGCTAGCGTCCAGTTCGGGGCCGAGGTCCTCCCGGGCGGCGAGCAGCGAGCCGTAGTCGTCGGTGTTGAACGACGACGTCACCGGAACGAAGTCGCTGCCCGCGTTGTTCTGCGCGTCCACGACCTGGTTGTCGTTGAACCGAATCGAGGTGTCGAGGGCGTCCGCGACTTCGTTGAGGTTCGCAGTCTGGTCGTAGTCGCTGAAGTCGGACTGGTCCATCAGGACGACGAGGCCGCCGTCGCTGGCGAACATCGACAGGACGCTCAGTTCGTTCTCGGTGAACGCGTCGGCGGGCGTCGTGACGACGACGGCGCTGGCGTCCGCGAGGTTGCCGGGCAGCGACGACGCGGCGGTCACCTCGTAGCCGTTCTCCTCGGCGTACCCCGCGAACGAGGAGTGGCTCGCGAGGTCGTAGAACTGGCCGTGGCTCTCGTCCCACAGCACGGTGCCGGAGCCGGCGTACTCGTCGAGGACGTTCAGGAGGACTTCCTCGTTGCCGTACTGGCCGAACGACACGTCGTTCTGCGCGAACGGGAACCCGAACGCGACCACGGGGCCGTCGGCGGCAACCAGCGGGAGGTCCTCGCCGTCCGGGTACGCGGTGGCGTCGCCGTTCCCGTCTGCGTCCGTGGACGTCGCGGTGTCCATCGCGGTGACGACGACGCTGCTCTCGTCGAGGAACCCGTCCTCGGCGAGCAGGCTCGCCGTCGAGTCGAAGACCAGCGAGTCGACGTACTCGCTGGGCTCCGCGGGTTCGTCGCCGGGCGCCGTTCCCTCGGGCGGTTCGTCGCTGGCGTGGACCGTAATCGACGCCTCGTAGCTGTCCGTCTCGACGCCCGTCGTGTCCACGTACACGCCGAGGACGCGGTCGCCGCCGACACCGACCTCGGCGGGGTTCGACGCGTCGAACTGCGTCGCGGCGTCCGACTGGTAGAGGTAGAGCGCGTCGTCGGCGAACGTCTCGGAGTCGACCTCCGTCCAGACGTACACCGGCTGGGTGCCCTGATTGCCGACGCGCAGCGTCGCGTCGAACTCGTACTGGGAGCCGCGGGTCAGCCCCGCCGAGTCGTCGCCCAGCGACAGCGCGAGCTTGTCGCCCGAATCGTCGGCGTACTCGCCGTTCGGCCCGCTGTACGGCCGCAGCGAGAGCAGGCCGGCGGCGTCCCCGGCGACGGTGACGGTGAGCTGGCGCTGGCTGGAGACGTTCGAGAACGCGCCGGTGCCGACCGCGGCACCCGCGCTAATCGTCGCACCGATTCCGAACAAGACGTTTCGTCGTTTCATGGTTGAGATGTCTCTCGTCGGCAGAGAGCAGCCATCCGGCGGCACACGCCCGGCGACGGCCGCGCCGACCCGGATACGCTCACGTGGCCGGATACCAACAAAAACCCCAGTGACGCTTCACGGGCTTACGCGGTCGTTTTTCCTCTTCAGGGAGAACTTGAATCAGGACTCGTACCGAGTACAATATAGCGATCCGGAGGCGACGGTGCGCCGGCTCAGTCCCGGAGGACGCGAGCGCCGTCCCCGACTCGCGACCGGTAGGCGGTCGCGTCCACGCCGTCGCGCTCGAAGCCGTCCACGAGCGCGCTGGCGACCCGTCGCTGGTCGTCGTCCCGGCAGACCGCGAGAATCGCGGGGCCAGCGCCGCTGACCGTCACGCCCGTTGCGCCGGCCTCGCGGGCGGCCTCGCACGCGGCGTCGTAGCCGTCGATGAGCGCCGCGCGAGCGGGCGTCACGAGGTGCTCCTCGAGCCCGCGGCCGACGCGCTCGGGGTCGTTGCGGCACATCCCGATGGAGAGCGTCGCCGCCGACCCGACGGTGTCGACGACGTCCTCGATGGACGCGGACTCGGGGACGACCTCGCGGGCGTCCCGCGTGGAGACGACGATGTCCGGGAGGCAGACGACCAGCGAGAGGTCCGCGGCGACGCGCTCGATGCCGTCGTCGCGGACGACCGTGAACCCGCCGAGGATGGCGGGCGCGACGTTGTCCGCGTGCGCGTCCCCGGAGACTGCGGCCTCGCCCTCCGCGGCGACCCGGACGAGTTCGCGCTTGCTGAGGTCGCGGTCGTACAGCTCCGCGAGCGCGACCGCGGCGCCGGCGGCGCTGGCGGCCGACGACCCCAGCCCGGAGGAGGGCCGCACGCCCTTGTCGATGCTGATGTGGGCGGGCGCGCCGAGCTCCTCGGCGACCACGCCCGCCGTGTTGTCCATCGGCTCCTCCGGGATGAAGTCAGCCCCCATCCCGGTCACGTCGATGGTCGTCTCGGCGGCGCGCTCGACGTGGACGACGTCCGCAGGTCGGTCGAGCGCCACCCCGAACACGTCGAAGCCGCTGCCGAGGTTCGCACTCGTCGCCGGCGCGCGGACGGTAACCATGCCCCACCGTTGCGTGGGCCCTCGCAAAAGCGTAGCGGACTCCGCAACCCGGCGGCGACCACAACGTTAACCCGGAGCCGCGCCCGACCTGCGAGCATGATTGCCATCGTCGGCGGCGGCATCGCGGGACTGGCCGCCGCGCGCCGGCTGCAGGGCCACGGCCACGACGTGCGCGTCTTCGAGGCCTCCGAGCAGGTGGGGGGTCTCGCGGCGACCACCGAGACGGCCGGCGACCCCATCGAGACGTTCTACCACCACCTCTCCGCCAGCGAGGAGACCATCGTCGAGTTGCTCGACGAGTTGGGGCTCGGCGACGACCTCCAGTGGCCCATCGGGAAGAACGCCTACTACGTGGACGGCACGGTCCACCCGATGGACAAGCCGTGGGAGATTCTCGCGTTTCCGCACTGGAGCCTCTACGACAAGTTCCGGCTCGGGATGCTCACGCTCGACGTGGACGTGCGCGGCGGCGTCCCCTCCTTCGACACGTACGACGACCTCGAAGACTTCGAGGACGTGCCGGTCAAGGAGTTCTGCATCGAGCACACCACGCGCAACGTCTACGAGACGTTCTTCGAACCGCTCCTCGAAGCGAAGTTCGGCGAGCGCATGGAGGACGTCTCCGCGGCGTGGCTGCTCGGCCGCATCAAGTTCCGCGGGGAGCGCGACCTCCTGCGCGGCGAGCCGCTGGGCTACCTCGACGGCGGTTTCGGGCGCTTGAACGACGCGCTCGTCGAGGACGTCGGCCGCGAGAACATCGACACGAACGCGCGCGTGACGAACGTCGGCACCGCCGACGGCGAACTCCAGACGGTGACCGTCGAACACGCGCCCGACGAGGACGGCTTCACGAACGTCGAGACCGTCGAGGCGGACGCCGTCGTCGTCGCCGCGATGCCGAACGTCCTCGAGGAACTCACCGGCTACGAGTGCGAGATTACGTTCCAGGGGACGGTCTGCTCCATTATCAGCATGGACCGCTCGCTGACCGACACGTACTGGCTGAACATTGCCGACGACGCCCCCTTCGGCGCGCTCATCGAGCACACGAACTTCGTGCCGCCCGAGCGCTACGGTGGCGAACACCTGCTGTACGTCCCCAAGTACATCCAGAGCCCCGAGGACCCGGTCTGGCAGATGAGCGACGAGGAGGTCGCCCAGCACTGGCTCGACGGCATCGAGGACCTCTTCCCCGAGTTCGACCGCTCGCACGTCAACTGGGTCTCCACCGCGCGCAACCCCCGGACGGCGCCCGTCTACGAGCGTGGCTACCTCGACATGGTGATTCCGTACCACCTCGACGGCGAGGTCGCCGACGGCGTCTACTACGCGGGGATGGCCTCCCGGGCGCAGTACCCCGAGCGCTCGCTGAACGGCGGTATCGTCGCAGGGTACGAATGCGCGGACCGCATCGCCGGCGAGAAGTGAGCCGATTGAATCGGCCGGTAACCTGGTGGAATCTCCAAGGGCGACGAGCGAGTGAAGCGAGCGAGGAGGGCTTGGGAGTTGCGCGGATAGGATCGCCGGCGAGCAGTAGTCAGTACCGGGTCGCCGGCCGCGTCCCGAGTTCGAGTTCGACCGTCTCTCGGCCGCCCTCGCGCAGCAGCGCGAGTTCGACGACGTCGCCGGGCCGGGTTTCGAGCGCGAGGTAGCTCCAGAGGTCCTCGGGCGTCGGCACGGTCGTGCCGTCGATTTCGAGGAGGACGTCGCCGCCGACCGGGAGCGACCGGCCGTCCACGTACGCCGGCTCCGAGGGCTGGAGGACGCCGGTGGCGGGGCCGTCCGAGGCGACGTCCACGACGAGCAAGCCCTGCGGCTCGTCGAGGTCGTTCGCGGCGGCAATCTGGGGCGTGACGTTCGTGAACGACGCGCCCACGTACGCGTGGTCGTAGTCGCCGGACTGGACGAGCTCGGGGACGACGCGCCGAGTGAGCGCCGCTGAGATGCCGAACGCGATGTTCTCCCCGCCGCCCGAGTTGATGACCGCGACCACCGACCCGTCCAGCGACATCAGCGGGCCGCCGCTGTTCCCGGGGTTGACGGCGGCGTCGGTCTGGATGGCGTCGGGAATCCGGTAGCCGGTCGGCGACGGGATGAGGCGGTCCGTGCCGGAGACGACGCCCGTGGTCGCCGAGCCGTTCAAGTTGTAGGGGTTGCCGATGGCGACGACTTCCTGCCCGACGACGGGCTCGCTGTCCGCGAACGGAAGCGACGTCGCGGCGTCCGGCAGCGACTCCAGTTCGACGACCGCGAGGTCGCTGTGCGGGTCGGTGCCCGCGACCGGGCCCGTGCTCCAGTCGCCCTCGCTGAACCGGACCGAGGCCTCGCTCGCCCGGCCGACGACGTGGGCGTTCGTGACGACGTGGCTGTCGTCGTACACGAACCCGGTGCCCTGACTGTTGCCGGCGCGAACGAGGACGACGGAGTCGATGACCTCTCGGTAGAGCTTCGCGTACGGGCTGTCCAGCCCGGATTCGGCCTGTTCGGCCGTCGACTGTGGTGCGTCGTCGATTGCCGTACTCCCGTCCTGCGGCGCGGACGACGAGCAGCCGGCGAGCGCTGCGAGTGTGCTGGCGCCACAGAGTTCGAGGAAGCGACGGCGACCGACTGACGAGTCCGACATGTCGGGCGAATATTCGGCGCCCACGCCCGTAGCTGTACCGGCGCTACGTCCCGGGACTCTTCGACGGGTCCACGTCCTCCGGTTCCTCGATGTCGCCGCGCTGGACCTCGCCGTCGTCGGTCTCGACGTAGACGTCGTCGGCGTAGCCGCCCTCGGCGTGCTCGAAGTCCGCCTCGTCGAGGCGCTCGGGCGTCGCCGGGGCGTCCGCGATGCCGCCGGCGGGCCGGAACTCTCCGAGCGGGTCGTCCACGCTGATGCCGTGGGCGTCGAAGAACGCCTCGTAGCGCTCGTAGTGGTCGGTCAGCTCCTCGGGCGGGAACTCCAGCATCTCCGCCCAGCCGTGGTTGTAGAAGTCGAAGTTCGCGACGATGTGCGTCGTCTCGCGGGCCTCGGCCTCCGTGTAGCCGGCCTGGAGCGCGGCGAGGTACATGTCCATCGTCGCGTCGAAGAAGTCCTCGAGGTGGGCGCGGCGCTGTTCGCGGTGGGCCTCGTCGGCCTTCCCCGAGAAGATGCGGACGTGGAGGTCGACCAGCCCCTTCTTCGCGACCGAGCGCACGCCGGGCAGTTCCAGCGCCTTCCGGGACGCGAAGTGCTTGGCGTTCTGGTGGAGTTTCACGTCCGCGGGTACGGACGCGAGCGTAAAGAACGTCCCGACGCGGCGCCGCCCTCGCCGGCCGCCAGCGCGAAATCACCTGCGAGCGCGGCGTTCCCGCAATATTCTCGCCGCGCCGGAGAGATAGCAATCCACTTTAACCCGGAATGCCACAGACCGACCATGAGCGAGTCCTACGTGATAATCGGCGACGGTATCGCGGGCAGTTCCGCCGCCGAAGCCATCCGCGAGGAGGCTCCCGACGCCGACGTCACCGTCGTCACAGACGAGGGCGAGGCCCTCTACAACCGGATTCTTATCAAGGAGTTCGCGAAGGGGAAGCTCCCCGAGGCTCCCATCAGCATCCACGAGACCGACTGGTACGACGAGCGCGACATCGACCTCCGGCTGAACACGCTCGTCACGGACGTCAACCCCGACGCCCACACCGTCGAGACCCACGAGGGCGACGAGATTAGCTACGACAAGCTGCTGGTCGCGGCGGGCGGCACGCCCAACCAGCTCCCCGTCGAGAACTCCGACGCTGAGGGCGTCCACCACTTCTGGACGTTCCAGGACGCGCGGCAGATTCGCGAGCACGCCGAGGACGCCGACACCGGCGTCGTCGTCGGCGCGGGCCTGCTCGGCATCGACCTCGCGGCCATCTGCGGCGGGCAGGACGTCGACGCGAAGTACCTGATGCGCGGCGACCGCTGGTGGCGGTACGCGCTCAGCTCGGACGGCGCCGAGATTATCCACGACGGCCTCCGCGAGATGGGCATCGAGCCGGTCTTCGAGTCCGGCGCGGACCACTTCGAGACGAACGACGACGGCGAAGTCGTCGCCACCGTCGACGGGAACGGCGACCGCCACGAGTCGGAGTTCGTCGGCGTCGCCATCGGCCTCGACTTCAACGTCGAAATCCTCCAGGACACCGACGCCACCATCGACAACGGCGTCCACGTGGACGAGTACATGCGCACCGACGTCGAGGACGTCTACGCGGCCGGCGACATCACCCAGTACTGGGACACCATCATGGACGAGCGCGCGCAGAACGGCTCGTGGGGCTCCGCGAAACAGCAGGGCGCGCTCGCCGGCCGGACGATGCTCGCCGACGAGGGCCACGACGTCGACATTGAGCCGTTCCGCTGGGTGTCCTCGTACTCGATTACGCACTTCGACTTCCCGTTCCTCTCGTTTGGCTTCCCGACGATGGGCGACGAGTCCTGCGAGCGCAAGTACAGCGACACGGAGTGGCGCCGCCTGACGTTCAAGGACGGCAAGCTCATCGGCGGCGTGCTCATCGGGAACCTCGCGCCGCAGTCGAAGTACAAGCAGCTCATCAAGGACGAGGCCGTCGTCGCCGACCAGCAGGACGTTCTCCTCCAGGAGAACTTCGAAATCGACGAACTCGCGCTCGCTCAGGAGCAGTAGCGCCGTCGCTCGGGTTTCAGCCTCGCTTCTCGCGTCGCCAAGTACTCGCTTCGTGTCCACCAATTCGACAGCCACCTTCCGATATGCTTATGTTCTTTCGTGACATACGTTGACACGGCACACGGTACTGCCGGTGAGCACATGAACCCCATCCTCGAAGCAACCGAGACCGCGCCCACGACCGTCGAAGAGGCGGTCCGCGACTACGACGAACTCCACGACCGAGCACAGGCAGCCCTCCCGGACGCCGTCGACGGCGACGGCGTCACAATCCCCGAGGAGGTCGCCGACGACCTCGCGGACGGCGAAGTCGTCCGCTTCACCGGCTACTACCGCCTCGACCTCGCCCAGTAGCGCGGCCCGCGACCGAAGCCGTTTTTCCCGTTCGCGTCCGACGTTCCGCCATGAGCCAATCCGGCGGGAGCACGGACATGACCCTCGCGTTCGAGCTGTCCGCGCTTCAGGAACTCGCGAAACCCGGGACCGCGTTCGCGGGCGCGCGCCAGTGGACCGAGTACGTCGGCGTCGTCTCCGACGAACCCACGTACGTCGTCACCAACTTCACGCGCAAGCGCCGCATCCGCCAGGACTTCTTCTCCGGCCCCAAGGGCCGCAAGGAGAGCCTCGAATCCGTCAAGGGCCAGTTCGACACCGAACGCCACGTCTTCATCGGCGTCGACGACGACGACCGCGCGCTCGCCGACGAAGTCGGCTGGGAGTACCTCCCCCTCGAAGACGCCGCCGAGAAAGCCGACTGGGAACTCGCCAGCGAGGCCGACGACGAACCCGAAGACGAACCCGAAGTCCGGGACGACTGGCCCTAACCCACTTTTTGCGCTGCGGTGGTGCGCCTTCGGCGCACCCCGCTCGGCAAAAACTTGGGGAAAAAGCGCCGTCGGACCCCCTCCGGGGGTCCTCGGCGCCCGCGCCTCCGGCGCGGTGAACCGCTCGCGCCTGCGGCGCTCGCGGATGCTTGCGTCAGTTGATTAGATTCCCCTCGCCGCCTAGTTCACGTCCTTCTGCCGGAAGTACAGTTGACTGCCGGCGACGAGCAGTAGTGTCGCGGCCACGAGGATGGCGGCACCGGCGACGTCGTAGGTGCCGTCGACGAGAATCGCAGTCGGGTCGAAGTACCGCATCGGCGCGACTGCGCCGGCCCACGCGTAGTCCGTGCTCATGAGCAGCGATTCCAGCAGGAACAGCCCGAACACCGTCGCCATCGCCGCGCGCTGGGCGACGCTCTCGCGATCCACGAAGACGCTGAACGCCAGCCCGATTGCGGCGCACGCGAACAGGTACGGGAGCGAGAGGAGGTGGACGACGACGAGGTCCACGGTGCCGATTGGGTAGCCGATGACGCGCGTCGCCACCCACGTCACCGCGGCGACCATGACGTTGACGAGGAGGACGCCGGGCACGAGGGAGAGGAATCGCTCGGCGACAAGACGTGCACGAGAGATGGGCAGCGAGAGGAGCACGTCCATGCGCCCGCTCTCGACGTCACCCGAAATCAGGGAGGCGGCGCTGTACGCGAGGTAGAGGCCGAGGAGGATGACCCACGCGAACTGGTAGAGTTCGGTCGCGAGGAACCCCTCGATGGTGCTGAACGCGCGCAGGCCGAACGCCTCCACGAACACCGGCGGGAGCGCCTCGATGTACTCCTCGAGGTCGAGGTTCCCCGTGAGCGACGGGAAGAAGCCGGCGTACATCGCGCTGAACGCCGACAGGCCGACCGAGAGCGCGAGCGCGCCCTTCACGCGCTTGCGGGCGCCGTACGCGGCGATTTCAAGCATCGTCGCCACCTCCGTAGAAGTCGAGGAAGACGTCCTCGAGTGGCGCTTCCTCGACGTCGAGTTCCTGCAGCGGGTAGCGGTCGAGTTCGTCAACGAGCGCGTCCACGTCGCCCGTGAACGTGAACGAGATGCGCGTCGCGCCGTCGATGGGGCGGCGCGCGAGGTCCGAGACGCCCGAGATGTCGAAGGCGTCCTCGGGGACGTCGCCAGCGACGCGAGCGCGGACGACTTTGCCGCTGCGGTCCAGCAAGGTCTCGACGTCCTCGACGGCGACGAGCTCTCCGTCCCGGAGGACGGCGACGCGGTCGCAGATGCGCCGCACCTCGCTGAGGACGTGACTGGAGAACAGGACCGTGACGCCACGTTCGCGCTCGTCGCGCACGAACTCGTTGAAGCGGTCCTGCAGTAGCGGGTCCAGCCCGGACGTCGGCTCGTCGAGCACGACGACGTCGGGGTCGTGCATGAACGCCTGTACGATGCCGAGTTTCTGGACGTTCCCCGTGGAGTACTCGCGCACGGGACGGTCCAGCGGCGGTTCGAATCGGCTGAGGAGGTCGGCGCGGCGGCTCCCGCCCTTCAGCGACTCGTGGAGGTCAAGCACCTCACGCCCGGTCGCTTGCTCGTCGAACTGGGGGTTGCTCGGGAGGAAGCCCGTGTCCGCGAGCGCGTCGAGGCGCTGGCTCTCGACGGTCGTGTCGTGCCCGAGAATCGAGACGGTGCCCGAACTGGGCGCCTGCATCCCGAGGAGCGTGCGGAGGGTCGTCGTCTTGCCGGCGCCGTTCGGCCCGAGGAACCCGAACACTTCGCCGGCTTCGACCTCGAAGGAGACGTCGTCGACGGCGACGAGGTCCCCGTAGCGCTTGGTGAGGTCGCGGAGTTCGATGGCGGCCATAGCGGACAGACGCACACGCTCGCCAAGAAGATTCGGCCCGAGAACAGCCAACAGCGACCCGACCGGCCGGTAACGGGTGGACTGAAAGGGGCGGGTCGCTCGGCTGCTCCCGGACGAAGCAAGCACGCGAGCGAAGCGAGCGCGCGCAGCGAGTCCCGGAGTACCGAGCGACCCGGGCTTTCTGGACGTGTACGACGGGCTCCGCCGCAGCACTAATATCGACCCGAACTGCAGGCGGTGTCGTTCGCGGGGCTTAACCGCTCGGCGGGCCAACCGCGTGGTAATGACCGAGCCGCGCGTACCGGGCGCCGAGGACGACGACGCGTGGGTGGACCTCCCGTGCGGGGAGGAGGCTCACGTGAAGGACTTCGACTTGGGGATGCGGGAGTACGAGTGTTCGTGCGGGGAGACCCACGCCGTGGTTATGGACATGCATCCGCCGTCGCGGTTCGTGCCGGAGGACATCGTCGCGGTGCTGAAGGAGGCGGTGACGCCCGCGCCCGACGACGAGTTCGAGGAGTTCGGGACGCCGCACCTGATGGGCGCGGTGATGGAGCAACTCCCGGAGGACATCGTCGCCGTGGACGAGAGCGAGAACGGGAGCGTCGGCTACGCGCTGCTGTGGGTGACGGACCTCGACGCCCGGGAACTCCACGAGGTCGTCGTGGAGCTGGTCGTGGAGCTGATGGACCACGCGGTGAGCCACGCCGACGACGGCGACACAGAGAGCGAGTTCGAACAGCAGATGCAGGAGTTCGACGTCGGGGAGTTCGTCGAGGCGTATCGCGCGCAACGGGACTTCGAGGACGAATACGACACGCCGGCGTAGCGGGGTATCGTCGAAGTCCCAGCGGGAGTCCCGCGAGTGGAACGAGCGGGACCCCGATGGACGGCGTCCATCGGTGCTTCGACGACGAGTACGACACGCCGGCGTAGCGGGGTCGTTGCCGTAGATTCTACCGTCTCGACTGAGTAACACCGTCGTGGGTTACTTGTCGGTCGCGCACGTTGCGATTTTCGTAATTCGACTTCGAACTTCTGTCCATTCCGCGGGGCTTATTACGATGGGCGAACTCCGAACGAGTAGCAATGAGCGAGCACGACGACCGCACGGTACTGCTCATCGGGAGCGGCCCCATCCAGATCGGACAAGCGGCTGAGTTCGACTACTCCGGCGCGCAGGCGTGCCGGGCGCTGCAGGAGGAGGGCGTGCGAGTCGTGCTCGTCAACTCGAACCCGGCGACCATCATGACCGACCCCGAGATGGCCGACGCGGTGTACATCGAGCCCATCACGACCGACGCCATCGCGGAGGTCATCGTGAAGGAGAACCCCGACGGCGTCATCGCGGGGCTGGGCGGGCAGACCGGGCTGAACGTCACCGCCGAGCTCGCCGAGGAGGGCGTTCTCGACGAGTACGACGTCGACATCATGGGGACGCCGCTGGACACCATCTACGCGACCGAGGACCGCGACCTGTTCCGCCAGCGCATGGAGGACCTCGGCGAGCCGGTCCCCGCCTCCACGACCATCACGCTCGACGAGGGCGAGTCCGTCGAGGAGTTCGACGAGGACGCGCTGCGCGAGCGCGTCGAGGCCGCCGCCGAGGAGGTCGGCGGGCTGCCGGTCATCGCGCGCACGACGTACACGCTCGGCGGGAGCGGCTCCGGCGTCGTCAACGACATGGACGAACTCGTCGCTCGCGTTCGGAAGGGCCTGCGCCTCTCGCGGAACGACGAGGTGCTGGTCACCGAGTCCATCGAGGGCTGGGTGGAACTGGAGTACGAGGTGATGCGGGACGCCGACGACTCCTGCATCATCATCTGCAACATGGAGAACATCGACCCGATGGGCATCCACACCGGCGAGTCCACGGTGGTCACGCCCAGTCAGGTCATCCCCGACGACGGCCACCAGGAGATGCGCGACGTCGCGCTCGAAGTCATCCGCGACCTCGGCATCCAGGGCGGCTGTAACATCCAGTTCGCGTGGCGGGACGACGGCACGCCCGGCGGCGAGTACCGCGTCGTCGAGGTCAACCCCCGCGTGTCGCGTTCGTCGGCGCTGGCGTCGAAGGCGACCGGCTACCCCATCGCTCGCGTGACGGCGAAGGTCGCGCTCGGCAAGCGCCTCCACGAGATCGACAACGAGATCACGGGCGAGACCACGGCTGCCTTCGAGCCCGCGATCGACTACGTGGTGACGAAGGTGCCTCGCTGGCCCAAGGACAAGTTCCCGGACGTGGACTTCACGCTCGGCACGGCGATGAAGTCCACGGGGGAGGCGATGGCCATCGGGCGGACGTTCGAGGAGAGCCTGCTGAAGGCGCTGCGCTCCAGCGAGTACGACCCCGACGTGGACTGGGCGGACGTCAGCGACGACGAGCTGGAAGCCGACTACCTGGAGACGCCGTCGCCGGACCGCCCGTACGCGGTGTTCGAGGCGTTCGACCGCGGGTACACCGTCTCCGAGGTCAACGACTTCACGAACTTCCGCGAGTGGTACTTGGAGCGGTTCCAGAACGTCGCGGAGGCCGCGGAAGCCGCCAGCGAGGGCGACTTCACCGCGGCCGCCACCACCGGCTTCACGAACCACGAGATTAGCGCCATCGCTGGCGAGGAGTTCGACGACGCGAACGCGTCGTGGCTGCCCGCGGCCGTGGACGACACCGACGACGAACTGGAAGCGGACGGCGCGGGCGCGAGCGTCACCGACGTCGAGGAGGCCGTCCCCGGCCGCTCGTACAAGCAGGTGGACACGTGCGCCGGCGAGTTCGCCGCGCAGACGCCGTACTACTACTCGTCGCGGCGCCCCGAGTGGTTCAGCGGCCCGCTCAAGGGCGACGCCGCGGCGGGCGAACTCCGCGTGGACACGGACGTCGACTCCGTGGTCGTCGTCGGCGGCGGCCCCATCCGCATCGGGCAGGGCGTGGAGTTCGACTACTGTTCGGTGCACGCGGTGCGCGCGCTCCGCGAGGCCGGCATCGAGGCCCACGTCGTGAACAACAACCCCGAGACCGTCTCCACGGACTACGACACCAGCGACGGCCTGTTCTTCGAGCCGATTACGGCCGAGGAGGTCGCCGACGTGGTCGAAGCCACGGACGCCGACGGCGTGATGGTGCAGTTCGGCGGGCAGACCTCGGTGAACATCGCGGACCCGCTAGAGGCCGAGTTACAGCGCCGCGACGGCGTGGACGCCGAGATTCTCGGCACGAGCGTCGAGGCGATGGACCTCGCGGAGGACCGCGACCGCTTCAACGTCCTGATGGACGAACTCAACATTAGCCAGCCCGCGGGCGGCTCCGCGACCAGCGAGGACGAGGCGCTCGACCTCGCCCACGACATCGGCTACCCGGTGCTCGTCCGCCCGAGCTACGTGCTCGGCGGGCGCGCGATGGACGTCGTCCACAGCGACGAGGACCTCAAGCACTACATGGAGGAGGCCGTCCGGGTCAGCCCGGACAAGCCCATCCTCGTCGACGAGTTCCTCGCGGACGCCGTCGAACTCGACGTGGACGCCGTCGCGGACGGCGAGGACGTCCTCATCGGCGGCGTGATGGAGCACGTCGAGACCGCGGGCGTCCACTCCGGCGACTCGGCGTGTACGATTCCGCCGCGCTCGCTGGACGAGGCGACGATGAGCCGCGTGCGCGAGGTCACCGAGGACATCGCCACCGCGCTGGACACCGTGGGCCTGCTGAACGTCCAGCTCGCCGTGCAGGACGGCGAGGTGTACGTCCTTGAAGCGAACCCGCGCTCCTCCCGGACGGTGCCGTTCGTCTCGAAGGCGACCGGCGTCCCCATCGCGAAGCTCGCGGCGAAAGTGATGGCCGACTTCTCGCTCGCGGACCTCGACGTCAGCGAGGGCGTCCCCGAGCAGTACAGCGTCAAGGAGGTCGTATTGCCGTTCGACCGCCTGCCGGGCTCGGACCCCCGCCTCGGCCCGGAGATGAAGTCCACGGGCGAAGTGATGGGCACCGCCGGCGAGCCCGGGCTGGCGTACTGGAAGGCCCAGCGCGCCGCCGGCAACGACCCCGAAATCGGCGGCACCGCGGTCGTGGACCTCCCGGTGGACGGCTTCGAGGAGTACTTCGACGTGCAGAACTTCGACGACCTCTCGGAAGCGATTCGCCGCGGCGACGTCGATTTCGTGGTTTCCGACGACCGCGACGCCCTCGAAACCGCCGTCGAGGAGGAAGTGCCGTACCTCTCGACCGTGGAGAGCGCGGAAGCGATGGTCGAGGGCGTCGCTCACCACGACGACGACCTCGACGTGCTGCCGGTCGGCGACCGCCCGATTCGCGACGAGCAGTGGGGCTGACTCAGGCGGCCGCGAGGACGACGGCGCCGACTGCGACGAACGCGGCCAGCGCGTACCACGGCTCCCGGCGGACGGTGCGGCTGGCGACGCTGCCGTAGCGCCGGAGCCCCAGCGCGGCCGCGACGAACACGACCGCGAGTCCGACGCCGAGGTCGGTGTAGTTTATCGCGTGGAGGTAGCTGGCGAACGCGCCGACGGCCGCGCCGAGCACGCCGGCGTGCCACTCGCGGAACGTGAACGTGTTCTCGGAGAGGACCGACTCCGACATTAGTTCCCGGTTCGCCGGAGAGGAATTTATAGCTTCGGTGCGCGCGACCGCTCGTGTCAACTCGTCGCCCAAACGGCTTAGTGACCGCGTCGAAAAGCGACGGCCAGCATGGCGCTGCCGACGTGGGCGACGCACCTCACCGTCGCACTCAACATCGTGACGCTCGTCGCGACCACCGTCGCGTGTACGTTCGCCAGCATCGCCGCCGTCGGCTTCCGCGGGACCGAGTGGGGGCGCGCGCTCGCGCCGCTGCCCGTGGTGTTCGCCGCGATGACGGTTTCGACGGGCGCGACCCTGCACCCCGCGACGCCGGCGGACGGCGGCCAGCCCGCAGTGGTGCTGTGGGGCGTCGCCGTCGTCGCCATCGCGCTCTCGTGTTGGCGGTTCGTGACGCTGGTCACCGAGCGGCGGGTGGTCGGCCGATGACGTGGCTCAGCGACGCCTCCGCGTGGCTGGTCTGGACTGTCGAGGTCGTCGTCCTCGTCGTGTTGTGCGCGGGGTTCGCGTACCCCGTGGTGGCGTACTCGCGGAACGTCCTCTACCGCGGCGGCGTCCTGCTGTTGGTCGCTGCGCTGGGCTGTCTGATGGCGGGGTCGGTGCTGGAACTCGTCGTGGACGTCACCGGCGCCGGCGCGCTCGTCGAGGTGGCGGCGTACGTCGCGTACGCGGCCAGCGGGGTCGTGAGCGTGGCGGCGACGTGGCGGTTCGCCCGCGAGTTCGTGACGTTCGGCCGCGAGGGCGTCGAAATCGAGACCGCCGGGTTCACCGGAGGGTTCGAGCGTGAGTCCTGAACTCGACGCGCGACTCGGCGACCTGGCGGCCGGCGAGATCGCGCTCTGCACGCACTCCAGCGGCCGCCGCGTCGTCGACGCGCTCCCCGAGTCGGCGTTCGAGAACCTCCTGCTCGTGACCACCGACGGGAACCTCGGGCAACTGGAGAAGCGCATCGAGCGGCGCGGCGGCGACCCGCGACGCGTCGGCGTCATTCCCGTCACGGGCGCGGAAGTCGACTACGACGGCCCGCTGTGGGTGACCGAGCGCGTCGCGCCCAGCGACCTCACGGGCGTCAGCATTCAGTTCTCGAAGGCGTTCGAGCACGTCGAGCCCGAGACGGGCTGGGTGGTCGTCGACGGCGTCGGCGTGCTCTCGATGTACGTCGCCGGCGAGCGACTGTTCCGGCTGCTGGACACGCTCGTCGGCGCGGTGCGCGCGCGGAACGCCCGCGGCGTGCTGGTGACCGCCGAGGGCGTGCTCGGCGAGCAGGCGACGACGCAGCTCCGCGGGCTCGCGGACGAAGAAGTACAGCTCCGTTAGTCGGCCGTAACCGTCGTGCGGCTTGAGGCCAGCGCGAGCACGTCGTCGAAGAAGTCGAGGCTGTCGTGGGGGCCGGGGTTGGCTTCCGGGTGGTACTGGCGCGTGATGACGTCCAGCTCCTCCGAATCCAGCCCCTCCGGGGTGTCGTCGTTGACGTTTATCTGGGTGACTTCGAGGTCGCCGGGCTCGGCGACCGTGTAGCCGTGGTTCTGCGTGGTCATCACGACGCGCCCGGAGTCGTAGTCAAGCACGGGCTGGTTGACGCCGCGGTGGCCGAAGTCCATCTTCTCGGTGGTGCCGCCGAGCGCGCGGGCGACGACCTGCTGGCCGAGGCAGATGCCCGCGACCGGGAGGTCGCCGACGAACTCCGAGACGAGGGTTTCGGCGGCCTCGAAGTTCGCGGGGTCGCCGGGGCCGTTCGAGATGAACAGCACGTCCGGCTCGACGGCCGCCAGTTCGGCGGGCGTCGTGTCGTAGGGGAGGACGTGGACGGTGGCGCCCCGCTCGACCAGCGAGGAGACGATGGAGCCCTTGGCGCCGCAGTCCACGAGCGCGACGTCGACATCGCCGTCGCCGTGGACCTCGGGTTCGGCGACGCTGACGCGACTGCCGATGTCCGTGAGGTCGCTCATGTGCGGGCAGTCCTCGAGCTGGGCCTTCGCGGCCTCGGGGGTGGCGTCGGGGCCGGCGGCGATGCCGACCTTCATCGCGCCGCCCTCGCGGATGTCGAGGACGAGGTCGCGGGTGTCGAGGCCATCGACGGCGGGGACGCCCTCTGACTGGAGCCACTCGGCGACGTCGTCGGTGAGTTCGCGGGCGACGACGGCGCTGGGGTGGACGCGGTCGGATTCGAAGCGTTCCTCTCGGACGCCGTAGTTCCCGATGAGGGGGTACGCGAAGGTGAGCACTTGCGCCTCGTAGGACGGGTCTGTGAGGCTCTCCTCGTATCCGGTGTAGGCGGTCGTGAACACGAGTTCGCCTCGCGCCTGCCCGGGGGAGCGGGCGTTGGCTTCGACCACGTCGCCGGTCTCTAACGCGAGGTAGGCGTCCGACATTACGAGATTCAAACGCACCACCGGAGTATAAATCTTGCTTTCGTAGCGAAGTTACGAATTTCGCAATCCTTTTCGTCCGGGGGACCAACACTGGGGCATGGACGACATCGACCGGCGCATCCTCGACGCGCTGCGACGGGACGCCCGAACCCCCTACACGGAAATCGCCGACGACGTCGGCGTCAGCGAGGGTACCGTCCGCAACCGCGTCGACAGCCTCCTCGAAGACGGCGTCATCGAGCGGTTCACCGTCGCCACCTCCACGGGCAACGTGAAGGCGATGATCGAGATCGGCGTCGCGATGGACGTCGACACCCACGAGGTCGGCGACCGCATGGTCGAGTGGGACCCGGTGGACTTCGTCTGGCAGGTCTCCGGTGAGGACGACATCGTGCTCGTCGTCGACGCCACGGACACCGGCGGCGTCAACGAACTCGTCTCGAAGGCACGCGAGCAGGAGGAAGTCGTCTCCACGAAGACCCGGCTCATCCTCGACGAGAAGCTGGGGTAGCGGAATCTCTGCGAACGGCGTGAGCGCCGTTACTGGTCGTTGAGTGCTGCCACGACCTGTTTCAGTCCTTCCTCGGCCTGTCGCCGGACGTCGGGGTCGGAGTCCTCGGTGAGATACTTGAGCATCTTGCCCGCTCGCTCGCACGGGAGCGACCCGAGGGCGACCGCCGCAGCGTGACGAACCTCCGCGTCCGGGTCTTTGACCGCGCCGGTCAGCACACCCGCGTACTCGGCCGTCCGTTCGGGGTCTCGCCTCCCGATGTTCCCGACCGCGACTGCCGCGTGCGCCTGCAGCGCGGAGTTTCCACTGTCGAGGTACGCGGCGATTGCGCCGCCGTCCTCGATGAGGAGCTGTCCGTAGTCCCGGGAGAACCACTTTAAGCAAACGAGCGCGTGCTCCGTGCCGGCCGCGTCCTCGGCGTCGAGTGCTGCCAGGAGTGCGTCCCGGACCTCCGGCGGGTCACCGTCGAGGTACTTCACTGCCTTCCCGGGCGACTGCTCGAAGCACTTCCGAAGGACTCGAATCGCGGCCGCTCGGACCGCCGGCTGGCGGTGTGAGAGCCGGTCGTACGCCCGGTCAATCGACGCGAGAGCGTTCGCGTCGCTGGTCTTTCGGAGTTCCTTGACCTCCTTGAGGTCCTGCCGTGCGAGGTAGTGGCTGTGAACGATGGGAATCGAGGCGAACAGCACCGGCGCGAGCGGGAGTTTCGTGCCGCTCTGCCCGACGAGTCGCGCCAGCGCGGTGTACCCGAGCGCACCGACGGCGAGCATCACGAGGAACCCGACCGGGCCGTGGAACCGCGCCACGAGGCGGCCCACCACGCCCGAATGCGGGGATTCCCGCCTGAGGTCGCGGCGCATACCCCGCCCGGCGAAGTACCCGAAGATGGCGAGTGGGTGGCCCCAGACGACCGTTCCGCCACCCGACTCCCGCTGCTTCTGTTCGTACCATGCGAGATACCCCCGGAACTTGTAGTCGCGGTGCCGACGGACGTACCACCGATAAACTCGACGTATCATCTTCGCTATCGCTTCTGCTCTCGACTCTGACGCCCTCGGGTAAAAAGTATATCCTCGACGGAGTGGAAGCTCCGGTCAGGCGGCCGACCGCCCCGAGTCGAAGCGCTATTTACCCACGTTCCCGTCGTTGCGGGCATGAGCGATTCAGGGGCCGACGCGCCCGTCCAGTCCGCGCGCACCGACGAGACCGCGGAGAACGCCGAACAGGACGTCGTGGCCGTCGACGCCTACGACGAGAAGGAAGGCCTCGTGAACCGCCTGGACGCCCACACGGGCGACGGCATCCGCCACCGCGCGTTCACGTGCCTGCTGTTCGACGAGGACGGCCGCGTGCTGCTCGCCCAGCGCGCCGCCCGCAAGCGCCTCTGGGACACCCACTGGGACGGCACCGTCGCCAGCCACCCCGTCGAGGGACAGACCCAGAAGGAGGCCACCCGCGAGCGCCTCGAAGAGGAGCTGGGCATCACGCCCGACCAGTACGACGACCTCGAAGTCACGGACCGCTTCGAGTACAAGCGCCACTACCTCGACGAGGGCCTCGAGTGGGAGGTCTGCGCGGTGCTGGTGGCGACGCTCTCGGACACGAGCCTCGACCCCGACCCTGACGAGGTCGGCGGCGTCCTCTGGGCGGACTACGAGGACCTCTACGAGAACCCCCGCTACTACCGCCAGCTCCGGCTGTGCCCGTGGTTCGAAATCGCGATGCGCCGGGACTTCGAGGGCGACGCCGACCCGGTGCCGGACGGCACCCGCGAGTAACGCGAGCCGTCGGGCGGATTTTTCCGGCTCCACCACGAAGTACGGGTGTGCTCGAACTCGGTCGCGCGGCCTACGACGCGGTGCTCGATCACGCGCGAGCGGACGCGCCGCGGGAGGCCTGCGGCGCGCTTCTCGGCTACTGCGAGGACGACCGCGTCCTCGTGGAGGCGGTTCGGCGCGTCCCGAACGTGGCGGACGCGCCCCGGCTCACGTACGAACTCGACCCGGAGACGACGCTTTCTGTCTTCGACGAGGCCGAGGCGACGGGCCGCGAGGTCGTCGGCTTCTACCACTCCCACCCCGCCGGCCCGGCGCAGATGAGCGACACCGACCGCGAGGAGGCGTCGTGGCCGGGGTACGTCTACGTGCTCGCGTCGCTGGCCGCGCGCCCCGCGCTGCTGGACGCGTGGACGTGGACCGGCGAGCGCTTCGAACGGGAGGCCGTCGTGCTGCGCGAGGACTGAGGCTACTGGCCGCGGACCGCCGTCCAGACGCCGATTGCGCCGAGCAGTATCGCGGGCACCATCGGCACCGCGAGGTACGTGTCCCGGAACCCGAGCCCGAAACTCCCCGGGCCGACGACGTAGAGGTACAGCGGCGCGACAATTCCGGAGACGACGAGCGCGGCGACGACGAACCACTGCGCGCGCTCGCTCATGCCGCCGGCGTCGTCGTGGTCCTCGCGGGGGTCGTGGGTCACCATTGGCGTTCGCTGTCGGGGATTACGACTACCTTCCCAAAGCCCTCCCGGTTCTCCAGTCGCTCGTGGGCGCGTGCGGTCTCGCTCATCGGGAGCACGTCCCGAATCCGCACGTCGAAGGTGCCGTCCCAGACCAGCGAGAGCGCGTCGTCGGCCTCGCCGGGCGTCGCCATCGTAGACCCCAGCACCGAGAGCTGGTTCCAGAACAGCCGCTGGACGTGCGTCTCGGGGCGGCCGCCGGAGGTCGCGCCGCAGGTCACGAGCCGGCCGCCCTTCGCCAGCGAGCGCAGGGAGTCGCTCCACGTCGCCTCGCCGACGTGGTCGACGACCACGTCCACGCCGCGCTTGCCCGTCCGTGCGCGAATCTCGTCGGCGAAGTCCGTCTCCGTGTAGTCGATGGCGTGGTCGGCGCCGATTTCCTCGGCGTACCGGAGCTTCTCCGGACTGCTCGCGGTCGCGTACACTTCCGCGCCGGCGTGGGCCGCAATCTGGACGGCGGCGTGGCCGACGCCGCCGCTGGCCCCCAAGACGAGGACCTTCTCGCCGGCCTCGACGTCGGCGCGCGTGTGCAGCATCCGCCACGCCGTCTGGAACACGAGGGGTGCGGCCGCCGCCGTCTCCCACGCGACGCCCTCGGGCACCGCGACGAGGTTGTCCTCGGGGACCGCGGCGTACTCGCTGTGGACGCCCGGGACGTGCTCACCGAGTACGTGGAACGACGCGCACAGCGGGTAGTCGCCGTCCCGGCAGAACTCGCAGTCCCCGCAGAAGACGCCCGCAGACACCGCCACGCGGTCGCCGGCCTCGAAGCGCGTGACGTCCGCGCCCGTCTCCGTGACGACGCCCGCGGCGTCGCTTCCCGGGACGTGGGGCATGTCGAGGTCGAGTTGCGGCATCCCGCGGCGCGTCCACACGTCGAGGTGGTTGAGCGCGCCCGCCTTCACGTCCACGAGCACCTCGCCGCGGCCGACCTCCGGGTCGGGGACTTCGCCGTACTCGACGACCTCGGTTCCGCCGTGGCCCGCGAACTCGACTGCCTGCATGCGCGGGGCGTCGCGGCCCCCGACCAAAACTGTGGGGTCCACGCTTTTCCCCTCGGAGCGCGAACCCGTGGCCATGGTCGACTTCCAATCCCGGGACACGCGCGTGGACGACGACGAGACGCCGGCAGACGACGCCAGCGACGAACCGGACGACGACCCGCTGACCGAGGAGAGCGAGCCCCACGAACACGACGACGAGGCGGACCACGACCACCACCACCACGACGTCGAGCGCGTCGGCGTCGCGATTCTCACCGTGTCCTCCTCGCGCTCGCTGGACGACGACCCCGCCGGCGACGCCATCGCCGCGGCCTTCGAGGCTGACGGCCACGAGGTCGTCACGCGCGAACTCGTCCGGGACAGCTACGACCGCGTGCAGGGCGGCATCGACAACCTCGCCGGCCGCGGCGACGTCGACGTCGTCGTCACCACCGGCGGCACAGGCGTCACCCCGGACGACGTCACCGTGGAGGCCGCCGAGCCGCTGTTCGAGAAGGAACTGCCGGGGTTCGGCGAGCTGTTCCGCCGGCGCTCCTACGAGGAAATCGGCGAGAAGGTCGTCGCCACGCGCGCCACCGCGGGCGTCGCCGACGGCGTGCCCGTGTTCTGCCTGCCGGGCAGCGAGCACGCCGCTGCACTCGGCAGCGCGGACGTCGTCGTGCCCGAAATCGGGCACCTCGTCGGGCTCGCGAGCCGCGGGGACGCGTAGTCGGCGGCTCCGCGGCGAATCGGTCGGAAAAGAACGGCACGGCGGCGTCAGAAACGTTACGCGAGCGACGCGACGCTCGCGGACGTGGTCGTCTCGTTGACGACGGTCTCGTTGTCGGCAGTGTCGTCGTCCGTCGTCTCGTTGTCGGTGGTCTCGACGTCGACGGTCTCGTCGGTCACCGTCTCGTTGGTTTCGGTCTCGTTGGTCTCGGTCTCCTCGTCGTCCGACTCGTCGGCGTCGTCGGCCAGCAGGCCGCTCAGCGAGCTCCCGAGGTCCTCAACCTCACCGCCGAGGAACGACTGAATCTGCTCGTGGATGGTCGTGACCTGGTCGGGGACCTGTTCGGGGAGGTCCGTCGGCGGGCCGCGCTCGCCGGCTTCGGGCGCGGGCGCGGACGCGTTCGCGTCGGCGCTCGTGGCGTTCGTCGCGTTCACCGAGGCGTTCGTGCCGTTCGGGCCGGCGTGTGCGGGGGCGTTCGCGGCGGGACCGGCGTCGCGGTCGTCGTCGGACTCGTTCTCCTCGTCGGATTCGTCGTCAGCCGCTTCGTCCGAGTCGCCCGCTTCGTCGGCGTCGTCGGCCTCGGCCTCGTCGGCGTCGGAATCGCTGGCGTCGCCGTCGTCAGCGTCCGATTCCTCGCCGCCCGATTCGTCGTCGCCGGCGTCGTCCGGGGAGTTCCCGTTCGCTTCGCCGGGTGCGTCTGTCGGTGCGTTGCCGGGGGTCGCGGCGCCGACCGCCGCGACGCCGCCGACGAGGACGGTCGCCGCGACGACCAGCGTGAGCAGCTTTGATGCGTTCATTGCGACTGGCCCTCGGACTCCGACCCACTTCAACGGGGACAGCCGTGAAGCCGGATTTCCGCTCCGAAAGCGCGCCTAAAGCCCAATTAATCCGAATTTAATCGCAGTCGCCCCCGACTGCCCGGGCCACACCGGGGTCACGCGGGGCCGCGGGGGCGGCGCGCAGTCCGCGCAGCCTACTCGCGAGTGAGCACGAGCTTGCCGTGGAAGTCGCCGGCCTCGCCGCGGCGGTGGGCGTCGGCGACCTCGTCGAACGTGAAGTACTCCGAGACAACCGGTTCGACGGCGCCGTCGTCGACGAGCGACGCTATCTCGCGGAGTTCCTCGCCGATGCGCTCCTGTCGGTCGCCCAGCAACACGGGGAGGATGACCAAGACGACGCCGAGTTCGAGGGAGTTGGCGTGCATCGCCGAGAGGTCCTGCGTGGAACTGGACTCGGTGGTGACGACCGTCCCGAACGGCCGTACGGCGTCGAAGGCCGTCTGGATGTGGTCGTCGCCGACCGGGTCGAACACCACGTCGAAGCCGCCGCCGGAAGCGTACTCGGCGGTGTAGTCGGCGACGTCGGTGGTCGTGTAGTCCACGGTCGCGTCCGCGCCGAGTTCGGTGGCGAGGTCGCGCTTCTCGGCGGTCGAGCCGGTCGCGGTGACCTCCGCGTCGAGGTCCGCCGCGAGCTGGACGCCGATGTGGCCGACGCCGCCGCTGGCGCCGTAGACGATTACCTCGTCGCCCTCGCCGACGTCGGCCTTGTCGGTGAGCATCTCCAAGGCGGTGGTGGAGACGACGGGGAGCGCGGCGGCGTCCTCCAGCGAGATGGCGTCGGGAGCGGGCGCGAACGTGCCGGCGTGCCCGACGACGTAGTCCGCGAGCGCGCCCTGCCGGCCCGCGCCGCCCGGCATCCCGTACACCTCGTCGCCCACGTCGAAGGCCTCGACGTCGTCGCCGACGGCGTCCACGACGCCCGCCACGTCGCAGTGCAGGGTCGCGGGGAACGGCGGCGCGAAGTCCGGGATGTCGCCGCGGCGAATCTTGTAGTCGACGGGGTTGAGGCTGGTCGCGGCGACCTCCACGCGGACCTCCTCGGGGCCGGGCTCGGGCGTCTCGACGGTCGTCTCGGTGAAGGCGTCCGGGTCGCCGTACTCCTCGATCACGTACGCGGTCATCTGCGAGTCAGTCACGTCCGCAACCACGGGCGGCTCGGGGAAAGGGACGGCGGCGCCGGCGCGCAGTTCCGCCTCGTGAAGCCGTGGGTTCACGTCGCGCCGGCACCCACGTCCACGCATGGACAAGCAGGACCTCCGCGAGCGCGTCTGGGACGACCTCGAAGAGAGCGGCGAGGCCCGCTTCCCGTTTCCGCCCCACGGCCGCATCCCGAACTTCGCGGACGCCGGCGACGCCGCAGACCGGCTCGCCGACACGGACGCGTGGGCGAGCGCGGACGTGGTGAAGGCGAACCCCGACGCGCCGCAGTTGCCGGTGCGCCGCGCGGCGCTGCGCGCGGGGAAGACGGTGTACGTCGCCGTACCGCGCCTCCGCGACGAGGAGTGCTTCCTTCGGCTGGACCCCGCAGAAGTCTCGGACATCGACGACGCCACGACGGTCAGCGGCATCAGCGAGCACGGCGAGCCGGTCGGGCCGGCGGACGTCGAACCCGTGGACCTCATCGTCTCGGGGAGCGTCGCGGTCACGGAGCGCGGCGAGCGCGTCGGCAAGGGCGAGGGATACAGCGACCTCGAATTCGCGCTGCTGCGGGAGTTCGACCGCGTGGACGACGACACGACCACGGTGACGACCGTCCACGAGCGACAGGTCGTCGACGAGGCGATTCCGACCGGCGACCACGACGTGCCGATGGACTACGTGGTCACGCCCGAGCGCGTCCTCGACACCGACGCGCCCGACGAGAAACCCGAGGGCATCGAGTGGGACGCAGTCACCGAGGAGCGCCGCGAGGAGATACCCGTCCTCGCCCGGCTCGCCCCCTGAACTGCCCGAGATTTTAAACACGAGAGCGGCGTACTCGACGCGTATGCCGGCTTCGAGCGGCGACGACACGGACGCGAGCGCGGAGGCGGCGCTGTCGGCGGCCATCGACGCCGCGGACGGCGACCCGGAGTGCGCGCTCTGTTCGAAGCCCGCCGACTACTTCCTCTACGAGCCCGGCAGCGTCCAGAAGTTCGTCTGCTGGGAGCACGTCAGCCCCCACTCCGCGGCCGTCGACGGCGAGGGCCAGCGGCCGGGCCGCCCGGTCGCGCTGTCGATTTGACCACAAAGGCTTTCGCCAACCCCAGCGAGCCGGCGAGTATGTCGTTTGCCCTCCTCGCGAGCCCGCAGGCCGAGATGCTCTCGGTGTTCGTCGCCGCTGGCGTCCTGCTCGTCGGGATTCCGACCGCCGGCATCTACCGAGACGCCAGCGCGCACAGCCCGCGGCCGCTCGCGTGGACCGCCGCCATGGCCATCGCGGCCGCCGTCGTCCCCCTGCTCGGCGCGCTCGGAGTCTGGATGCTCTACACGAGCGTCGAAGTGGGCCGGTAGTCAGCCCATCGGCGCCATCGTCGCCGTGAACACCGCCACGTCGTCGCTCTCGTTGCGCGCGCCGTGGGCGACGCCGCGCTCGTGGACGACCACGCCCGGCGCCTCGACGACCTCCTCGCTGTCGCCCTGCACGACGACGAGTTCACCTTCCAGCACGTGGAAGGTGTTCGTCTGGTCGCCGTGCTCGTGGGGTTCGACTTCGGCGCCGGGGCCGAGCGCGAACGCCTTCACGAGCTCGTCCGGCGAGTAGTACAGCTCCTCCGTGACGACCTCGCCGGTCTCGGGCGCGAGGTCGGGGTAGCAATCGAGTGACACGGCAGAAGCGAGCGGCCGAACGCCCTTAGCTGTCGGGTTCGACGAGCTCCTCGGCAACCGTCTCCGGGCCGAGCAGCGCGGGATCGACCGCGAGGTCGAGGACGCCTTTCACGAACTCCGGCATCGAGTCCGGCGTGTACGCGACCGTTTTCAGGTCCGCGTTCTGCTCGCGGGCGACCGGGATGGCGGTCGCCTCGGCGGCGTCCGTGATGACCAGCAGGTCGGCGTCCGCGACGCCGGCGTCTTCGAGGCGCTCCCCCGAGGCGACGCCCTCGATGCTGATGACTTCCACGCCCTCGCTCTCGAGGGCGTCGACGATGCCGCGGTCTGGACCGACGACGATAGCCTTCATTCGTACTCGATTGTCGCGGGTGGTTTGTGGGTGACGTCGTAGACGACGCGGGAGACGTTGTCGATGGTCCCCGCGATGCGCGACTGGAGGCGCTGGAGGGTCTCCCACTCCAGTTCCTGGGCGCGCGCGGTCATCCCGTCGCGCGATTCGACGGAGCGGACGGCGATCACGTAGCCGTGGACGCGGTTGTCGCCCTTCACGCCGGTGGCCTTCCCGAGGACGGCGGCGAACGCCTGCCACGGGTCGTACTCCTCCAGTTCCTCCTCGACGACGGCGGTCGCCTCGCGGGCGACCTCGACCTTCTCCGGCGTGGCTTCGCCGATGACGCGCACGGCGAGGCCGGGTCCGGGGAACGGCATCCGCTCGCTGATGATCTCTTCGAGGTCGAGGTGGCGGGCGACCTCCCGCACCTCGTCCTTGTAGAGGTCGCGCATCGGCTCCACGATGCCCTCAAAGCCGACGCGCTCGGGCAGTCCGCCGACGTTGTGGTGGCTCTTGATTGTGCCCTCGCTCTCGATGCGGTCCGGGTAGATGGTCCCCTGCACGAGGTACTCTGCGTCGACCTCCTCGGCGACCGTCTCGAACTCCCGGATGAACTGCTCGCCGATGACGTGGCGCTTCTCCTCGGGGTCCGTGACGCCCGCCAGTTCGTCGAAGAAGCGGTCTTGGGCCTCCACGACGCGGAGGCTGTCCATGTAGTCGAAGACCTCCCGAATCTCCTCGGTCTCGCCCTTCCGCATCAGGCCGGTGTCCACGTAGACGGGGACGAGCTGGTCGCCGACCGCCTCGTACGCCAGCGCGGCGGCGGTAGACGAGTCCACGCCGCCCGACAGCGCGATGATGGCGGTCTCGTCGCCGAGTTTCTCCCGAATCTCGGCCTTGGCGTCGGCGACGAACTCCTTGACGTCGACCATCAGTTCACCACCTCCGCTTCCGTCTCGGTTTCGTCGAGGACGGCGTCGAGCAGCCCGACGAACGGCGGGCTCGCGCGAGTGGGGCGCGACCGGAACTCGGGGTGGAACTGCGTCCCGAAGAAGAACGGATGGTCGTCGTACTCCAGAATCTCCATGCGGTTGCCCGCCTCCCCGGAGAACGTCAGGCCGTTCTCGGTGAGGTCGTCGATGTAGTCGGGGTTGACCTCGTAGCGGTGGCGGTGCCGCTCCGTGCAGGAGGTGTCGCCGTACAGCTCGTGGGCGAGCGTCCCCGGCTGAATCTGGGTCTCGTGGGCGCCCAGCCGCATCGTCCCACCGAGGTCCTCTAAGTCGTACTGCTCGGGGAGCAGGTCGATGACGGGGTACGGCGTGTCCTCGTTAATCTCGGAGGAGTGGGCCTCGGCCATCCCGAGGACGTTGCGCGCGTACTCCACGACCGCCAGCTGGAAGCCCAGACAGAGCCCGAGGAAGGGAACGTCGTGCTCGCGGGCGTGCTGAATCGCGCGAATCTTCCCCTCGGTGCCCCGGGAGCCGAAGCCGCCGGGGACGACGACGCCGTCGGCCTCCTGGAGGCGCTGTTCGTGGTCGTCGTTCATCTTCTCGGAGTCCACCCAGAGGACGTTCACGTCCACGCCCTTCTCCAGGCCGGCGTGCTTGAGCGCCTCGTGGATGCTCATGTAGGCGTCCTCCAAGGCGTACTTCCCGACGAGCGCGATGTCCACCTCGCCCGTGCGCTCGCGGGTGACGAGGTCGCGCCACTCCGTCGAGCGCTCGGCCTTCGGGAGCGCGTCGTCGGCGATGTCGAACTGCTCCATCACGTACTCGTCGAGCCCCTCCTCCTCGACGACGAGCGGGACGTGGTAGACGTCCTCGACGTCCGGGTTCGAGAAGACGGCGTCGGTCGGAACGTCGCAGAACAGCGCGATTTTCTCCTTGACGTCGGGGTCGAGTTTGTCCTCACAGCGCCCCACGAGGACGTCCGGCTGGAGACCAATCGACCGGAGTTCCTTCACGGAGTGCTGGGTCGGCTTCGTCTTCTGCTCGCCCGTCTGGGAGTACGGGACGAGCGTGACGTGCGTGAACAGGATGTCCTCGTCGTCCTCCTCGTGGCTGAACTGCCGGAGCGCTTCGAGGAACGGCATCCCCTCGATGTCCCCGACGGTGCCGCCGACTTCGACGATGCAGACGTCGGAGCCCTCGGCGGCCTCGCGGACGCGCCGCTTGATGTCGTCGGTGACGTGGGGGATAATCTGGACGGTCTTCCCGAGGTAGTCGCCGGCGCGCTCGCGCTCGATGACGTGCTGGTAGACCTTCCCCGTGGTGACGTTGTGGTCGGAGGTCATGTCCACGTCGAGGAACCGCTCGTAGTTCCCCAAATCGAGGTCGACCTCCCCGCCGTCCTTCAGCACGTACACCTCGCCGTGCTGGTAGGGGTTCATCGTCCCCGCGTCCACGTTCAGGTAGGGGTCGATCTTGACGGCCGTGACGTCGAATCCGGCGTTCGAGAGGAGGCGGCCGAGGCTGGCGGCGGTGATACCTTTCCCCAGCCCGGACATCACCCCGCCAGTAACGAACACGAACTTGCTTCCCAGTGTCGGGTCGTACCCGGTCTCCGTCGGCATACTGACCGTGCGGCGGGCGCGGCAAAAACGGTTTCGGGACGGGCGTCGTTCGCCAGCTGCTGGCACGTCATCCCCTACGGCGAGGAGACGCCGGGGACGCCGGGTTCGCCGTCCCCGAACACGAAGTGGCCGGGGGACTCGGTGCGCCGCGAGATGGCGGCGACGCGGACGACGTACGCCGACAGCAGCGCGAACGGCGCGAGCGCGAGCACGTGGACGGCGACGACCAGCGCGTGCGTACTCGGCAACTGAGAGAAGTGCAGCAGGAAAAAGGAGACCGCCGCGATGGAGGGGACGGCGACGTAGACGAGGTTCGTGGAGAGCCCCGCGAACTCCCGGCGGAGGTACAGCGACTTGAAGTACGCGCGGGCGACCGCGAAGTACTCCAGCAGGTCCAGCGTCTCCTCGAGCGTGGTGGCCGCTTGCTCGGGGAGGTCGTCGCCGTGCTCGGCCCGGAGCCGCTGGAGGTCCTCGACCTGCCGCGCGTAGTCGAAGCGCATCGTCGCCAGCACCGCTTCCAGCGGGCGCTCGACGTCCCGGAGCCGGGCGTTCATCTCCCCGGATGCCGCGCCGAGCCGGTCGAGGTAGGCGTCGAGGTCCGCGCGAACGTCGACGTCCGCGGGCGGCACGTCGTCCTGCAGGCGCTGCCCGCGCTCGACGATGTCCCCGGTGAGCACCTGCAGGAACCCTTCGGGGTCGGCGGGCACGTGGTCGGCCTCCACGACCGATTCGAGTTGCCGGCGGAACTCCGCGGTGTCCCGGATGCGGCCGAACTGCTGGCCGAGCGGGCTCTGCTCGCCGGAGACGAACACGGAGTTGACCGAGACGACGATGGAGACTAGCACGAAGTTCCCCGACAGCAGCGTCGTCACCAGCGGCACCGTCGTCTCGCGGCCGCCGCCGCCGAGCGTGACGAGGTGGCCGACGGGTCCGAACAGCACCGCGAACGCGGCCAGCAGCGCGGCGGCGACGGCGCGGCGGTCGCCGGTCAGCAACACCCACCGCGAGAGCGACGTCCAGCGACTCGTCATGGCCGGACCGTGAACGCGGCGCCTGATAGCGGTTGCGGCGGTCCTAGCAGGACTGCGCGAGGAAGGGGCCGACGGCCTCCGCGACGCGGTCGGTCTTCCCGACGAAGAAGTGGTCGGCGTCCAGTTCCACGACCTCGCAGTCCAGTTCGCGGGCGGCTTCCACGACCGGCTCCCAGTCCGCGGTCGTGTCGCGGGTCGCGTAGACGACCTGTAGCGGCGCCGCCACGTCCGCGAGCGCGTCCGCGGCGTTCAGCCCGGCTTCGAGTTCGGCGGTCGGCGCGAGCAGCGACACCGCACAGAGGGTGACGTCCACGCTCGCGGCGGCGAGCGCGGCTATCGACCCGCCGAAACTGAACCCGAACAGGCCCACGGTGTCGTAGCGCTCGCTCGCCCACCGGAGTGCGTTCCGTGCGTCCTCGCGCTCCCCGAGTCCCTCGTCCCAGTCGCCGTAGTCGAAGCGCAGCGCCGCGACGCCGCGCTCGGTCAGGTACTCCGCGACGGCGACGAGGCGGTCGTCGCCGCGGTGCCCGCGGTGCTGTGGATGCGGCGGACACAGCACGACGCACGCCGACGCGTTCCCGTCGGGCGAATCGAGCGTCGCTTCCACGTCTCGCGCGCCCGGCACCAGCACGGTCTCCTGTTGCATACGGCGCCGTTGGCGGCCGACCGTGGTGTAGGCTGCGGTCACGAGTTCGCGGCTCCCGTTGGTCGCCGCTCGCCCGAACGTGCCCTCCCTTCGGTCGGGCACGCGACTCACGGCTCGCTCCGCTCGCCGTTCGTGGTAACGTGCTCTCACTGCGTTCGAGCACGCCGGTGAACGTTTTACGTCCAGAGCCCAAAGTCGTGTGTATGGGTATCGTGTCACGCCTCTCGTACGCGGTCCGGTCGAAACTGAACGCCGTCGTCAGTTCCGCCGAAGACCCGACGGAGACGCTGGACTACTCCTACCAGCGCCTGCGCGACGAACTGCGGGACGTCGAGAAGGGGCTGGCGGACCTCACCGCGCAGAAGAAGCGCCTCGAGGTCCAGCGCGAGCGCCTCCAGCGCAACGCCGAGAAGCACGCCGAGCAGGCCCGCGAGGCGGTCCGGCAGGACCGCGACGACCTCGCGCGGCGCGCGCTGGAGAAGAAGCGACAGAAGCGCGACCAGGTCGAGGAGATAGACGACCAGATTGCGGACCTCGAATCTACTCAGCGCGACCTCGAAGACGAGAAGGAGGAACTGGAGGCGCGCGTCGAGGAGTTCCGCACGAAGAAGGAGACGATGAAGGCGCGCCACGAGGCCGCGCAGGCCCAGACGCGCGTCTCGGAGGCGGTCACTGGGGTCGGCGACGAGGCCAGCGAGGTGACGCGTGCCATCGAGCGCGCGGAAGACCAGACCGAGGAGCTGGAGGCCCGCGCCGCTGCGATGGACGAACTCGACGAGCGCGGGGTCCTCGACGGCCCGCTGGGCGACGACCGCGACCGCATCGACCGCGAGCTCGACGCCGAACGCGGGGACCGCGAAGTCGAAGCAGAGCTGGACGAGCTGCGCGCGGACGTCCGCGGCGAGGACGCCGTCGAGCGCGGCGCGGACGGCGACGAGGCCGTGGAAGCGGAGCTGGAGACCATCCGCGAGGAAGAAGAGCAGGCGTAGCCGGCTGCGGCGAGCGCGTCGTGGCGACTACTGTTTTCCGTGCGTGCGTCGAAGGCCGGGTATGGCCGACAGCGACGAGGGCACGCCGAGCGACCAGTTGCGCGAGCGCGTCCCGCGCAGCAGCCGGTGGGTCTGGGTCGTGTTGGACGCCGACCGGCGCGCCGTCGCGGCCGGCGTGCTCGCGGTGCTGTTCTGTTCGATGGTCGCCGCCGGCACGCTGTTGCCGACGTCCGCCTACGAGCTGTTGACCGACGGCGACCCCCACGAGACGCTGTTCGACGCGCTCGTCGCGGCGACGATTACGGGCGTGACGCTCGTGCTCACGCTGAGCCAGCTCGTGCTCTCCCAGGAGCTCGGCGCGGCGGGCGACCAGCGCGAGCGCATGGAGGGCGCGCTGTCGTTCCGCGAGGACGCCGCCGACGCCGCCGGGATGAACGTCGCACCGGCGGAGCCGTCGGCGTTCCTCCGCGGGCTCGTGGAGGCGACCCGCGAGCAGGCGAACGCGCTCGCCGACGCCGCGCCCGACGGCGAAGCGGGCGAGGCGGTCGCCGGATACACGGAGAGCGTCGCGGAGAACGCCAGCGAAGTCGCGAGCCAGCTCGACGGCGCCCAGTTCGGGGAGTTCGACGTGGTGTGGGCGGCGCTGAACTACAACTACTCGTGGAAGCTGTACGCGGGCGAACGCCTCCGCGCCGAACACGGCGACGCGCTCGGCGAAGACGCCCACGCGGCCCTCGACGACCTCTTGGACACGCTGGCGCTGTTCGGGCCGGCGCGCGAGCACTTCAAGACGCTGTACTTCCAGTGGGAGCTGTCGGACCTCTCGCGGACGCTGCTGTACGCCGCCGTGCCCGCGCTCGTGGTCGCCATCGTGTCGCTGCTGTTCCTCGACCCGGCGGCGTACCCACGGAGCACATTCGGAGTCAACCACGCGCTGTTCCTCGTGAGCGCGGCCGTCACCGTCACCGTGCTGCCGTTCGCGCTGCTGCTGTCGTACATCCTCCGCATCGTCATCATCACGAAGCGCACGCTCTCCATCGGCCCGTTCGTGCTCCGGGAGACCGAGCGCAGCGGGGACGTCGACAACTGAGCGCGCGTCGCCGCACCCGACACTTACGTGGCCGTCTGTTCTACCCCGTCGCATGTACGACGCGGTCCTCGTGCCGACGGACGGCAGCGACGCCGCCTCCGCCGGCGTCACGCACGGCCTCGACCTCGCGGCGGAGTTCGACGCGGTCGTCCACGCGCTCTACGTCGTCCCCGAGTCCGAGCGCGCGAGCATCGTCGGCAGCGGCGACGTCGGCGAGTCGAGCGTCGTCGCGGCCGCCGAGCGCGCCGTCGAGACCGTCGCCGCGGCCGCCGACGACCGTGGCCTCGACGCCGAAACGGAGATTCGGAGCGGGACGCCACACCGCGAGATTCTCGACTACGCCGACGAGGCGGGCGTCGACCTCGTCGTGATGGCGACCCACGGCCGCACGGGCGTCAGCAGGCTGCTCTCGGGGAGCGTCACCGAGCGCGTCGTCCGGAACGCCAACCGCCCCGTGCTTGTCGCGCGCCGGACGCGCTGACGCCCCGAATCGTAAGCTACGTCCCCGCTCCGGGCGTCGGACCGGCGTGATGGACCAGCGTCGGTTCTCGAAACTGCTCGCGTGCGCGGCCGTGCTCGGCGTCGCGGTCGGCCTCGTCGCCACGGGGTTTCGGGTGGCGTGGCTGGCCGCCAAGCACGCGCTCTGGCACACCTTCGAGGCAACCTACTGGCGCATCCCGGTCAGCGTGGCGGCCGGCGTCCTCATCGGCGCCATCCTCTACAAGACGTACTACCCGGGCGCGCTCGCCGCGCTCGTCCGCCAGTTCCACGACGAGGGCAGCGTCCCGCTCGCGGAGAACGTCCCCACAGTCCCGGTCGGCTTTATCGGACTCATCGCGGGGCAGAACGCCGGCCCGGAAGGCGTGATGAGCGTCGTCGGCGGGAGCTTCGGCACGCAGGCCGCGGAGACGTTCGGCGTGCCGAACGCCGAGAAGCTCCTCACGCTCGCGGGGATGGGCGCGGGGTTCGGCGCCATCCTCGGCGCGCCCATCGGCGGCGCGCTGCTGTGGCTGGAACTCCCCCACGAGCGCGGGCTGGAGTACTACGAGGCCATCATCCCGACGTTCGTCGCGAGCTTCGCGGGCTACCTCACGGAGGCGGCAATCGGCGGCTTCCACCTGTTCCCGACGTGGCACGTCTCCGCCGTCGCGCCAATCTCGGGCAGCCAGTTGGTCGCCGCGGCCGCAGTCGCTGTCGTCGCCATCCCGTTCGGCGCACTCTACACGACCATCTTCGACGCCGTGGGGCGGCTGTTCAACCGCTGGTCGCCCGCCATCTACGTCCGCACGACCGTCGCCGGCCTCGCCATCGGCCTGCTCGGCTACGCGCTCCCCCTGACGTACTTCTACGGCGGCAGCAAGATGAACCAGCTCGTCGGCACCGACCTCGGGCTCGGGGTGCTCGTTGCGACGCTGCTTGGCACGATGGTCGCGGCGGCGTTCACCATCAACGGCAACTGGATCGGCGGGCTCATCGTCCCGCACATGTTCATGGGCGCGGTGCTCGGGCTGGCGGCGTCGACGGTCGTCCCCGCGCTCCCGCCGATACTCTCGATGCTCGCGGGGATGGCCGCGTTCAACGCCGTCGTCACCGGGACGCCGCTGTCGTCGGCGCTCATCGCCATCGCGCTGACCGACGGCGCCAGCATCACGCCCGTCTTCCTCGCGGCGCTGGTCGGGTTCGTCGGCAGTCCCCTCGTCGGCTTCCTCCAGACGGCGGCGCCGCGCCGCGAACCGCCGAACTTCCACGTCGGCGACTAAAAGGGATTACTCGTCGACGAAGTCCGGTTCCGTGCGCTTCTGTTCGACTTCGCTGTCGAGGTGGTCGAGGAACGCGTCGAGGTCGACGTCGTTGCGCTCGCGCTCCTGACGGTCGCGCACGGAGACCGTCCCGGCTTCCTCCTCGTCGTCGCCGAGGACGAGCATGTAGGGGACGTTGTCGTCGTGGGCCTGCTGGATTTTCCGGCCGACAGTCCAGTCGCGGTCCTCGACCTCCACGCGGTAGCCCTCCAGTTCGTTCTTCACGCGGTGGGCGTACCCGAGGTTGTCGTCGGTCACGGGGAGGATGCGGACCTGCTCGGGTGCCAGCCACGTCGGGAAGCGGCCGTTGTAGTGCTCGATGAGCACCATGAAGAACCGCTCGTAGCTCCCGTAGAGCGCGCGGTGAATCATCACCGGCTGGTGGGCCTCGTTGTCCGACCCCGTGTACTCGAGGTCGAAGCGGTCCGGCATGTTGAAGTCCAGCTGGACGGTCGGGCCGTCCCACGTGCGCCCGAGCGCGTCCTCGAACGCGAAGTCCACCTTCGGCCCGTAGAACGCGCCGTCGCCGGGTTCGAGGTCGTAGTCGACGTTCTGCTGGTCGAGCACGTCCCGGAGCTGGCTCTCGGACTGCTCCCAGATTTCGTCGCTGCCGACGGACTTCTCGGGACGGGTGGCGAGCGCGACCTCGTAGTCGAGGTCGAACGTGTCCAGCACCTCGAAGATGAGGTCCATGATGCGCCGGACCTCCTCCTCGATCTGGTCGGCGCGCGCGAACACGTGGCCGTCGTCGATGGTGAACGCCCACACCCGGCTGAGTCCGGAGAGTTCGCCGCGCTGCTCGCGGCGGTACACCTTCCCGTCCTCGAAGTACCGCACGGGGAGGTCGCGGTAGCTCCACGAGGACTGGTCGAAGATGGTGGCGTGGCCCGGGCAGTTCATCGGCTTCAGGCCGTACTCCTCGTCGTCGACGTCCATCAGGAACATGTCGTCGACGTAGTTGTCGTAGTGCCCGGACTGCTTCCACAGCTCCGTCCGGAAGAGGTGCGGCGTCTCGACCTCGTCGTAGCCCATGTCGCGGTTCAGCTCGTGGACGTAGTCCGAGAGCTCCCGCAGCACGGTCTTCCCGTTGGGGTGGTAGAGGGGCAGACCGGGGCCGGTGACGTCCGGGATGGAGAACAGGTCCATCTCGGAGCCGAGCTTCCGGTGGTCGCGCTCCTTGGCCTCCTCGCGTCGCTGGAGGTACTCCTCCAGACCGTCCTCGGTGGGGAACGCCGTGCCGTAGACGCGCGTGAGCGTCTCGCGGTCCTCGTCGCCACGCCAGTACGCCGCCGAGGTCTCCAGCACTTCGAAGCCGCCGATTTCGCCCGTGGAATCGACGTGCGGCCCCTGACAGAGGTCCTCGAAGCCGTCCTGCCGGTAGAAGCTCACGGGGTCCTCGCCGGCCGCCTCGGTGTCGAGAATCTCGCGCTTGAACGGGTTGTCCTCGTACTTCTCGACGGCCTCCTCGCGGTCGTACTCGACGCGCTCGACGTCGTAGTCGGCCTCGATGATGTCCTCGGCCTCCGCTTGAATCTCTTCGAGGTCGTCGGCGTCGAGTTCGACGTCCGCGATGTCGTAGTAGAACCCCTCGTCGGTGTACGGCCCGATGGTGAGTTTCGCGTCGGGGTGGTGGCGGAGCACGGCCTGCGCGAGCACGTGCGCGGCCGTGTGCCGGAGGACGTCGAGGTAGTCGTCGGAGTCCTCGGTGACGATTTCGATCTCGCGGTCCTCCGTGATGGGTTCCTCCTTCGCGACGAGTTCGCCGTCGAGTTTCCCGGCGACTGTGTCACGGCCGAGGCCGGGCCCAATTTCGTACGCTACGTCCTCGACCGTCGCCCCGGACTCGACGTCGAGCGTCGCGCCGTCCGGGAGCGTCACAGTAACGGTGCTCATGCTGTCCGTTAGTTCGCCCGGAGGCACCCATAAGCCTGTTGAGACGGTGCGAGCGCGTGCCGCACGCCCGGAAGATTCAAACCGCGCGTCAGGCCTCTCGCGCGCCCGTCCCCGCTCGCTCGACGGCCTGCAGGTCCACGTGGCCAGCGGGCATCGGGACGCCGTCGAAGTCGTCCTCGGCGAGCAGGAGCGAGCCGTCGAGGTCCGCGTAGTCCAGCAGCGGCGCGAGGTGTGCGGCGGCCGCGATGGAGGCGTTGGACTCTATCATACACCCGCACATGACTTCGAGGCCGTGCGCGCGAGCCGCGTGAATCAGGCGCTTGGCCTCCCGGAGCCCGCCGGTCTTCATCAGCTTGAGGTTCGCGATGTCGCAGCGGTCCGCGACCTCCGGCACGTCGCTGGCGACGACGCAGGACTCGTCGGCTGCGATGGGGAGCGGCGAGCGCTCGTAGACGTACTTCAGCCCCTCGCGGTTCTCGGCGGGCACGGGCTGCTCGACGAACTCCACGCCGTAGTCCGCGAGCCACTCGATGTTGCGGACCGCTTCTTTCGGCGTCCACGCCTCGTTGGCGTCCACGCGGATGGTGGCGTCGGGCGCGGTCTCCCGGACCGCCGCCAGCAGCTGTTCGTCGCGGCTCGTGCCGAGCTTGACCTTCAGCGTGCCGTAGCCCGCTTCGACGGCCTCCGCGGTCTTCCGGCGCATCGTCTCCTCGTCGTCGATGCCGATAGTGAACGAGGTGTCCAGCGTGTTCGCGGCGTCCAGCCCCCAGTAGCGGTACAGCGGGAGGTCGGCGCGCTTCGCGGCGAGGTCGTGGCACGCGATGCTGACCGCGGCGCGCGCCGCGGGGTTGTCCGCGACGACCTCCCGCATCCCGGTCTCGATGCGCGCGAGGTCGTGGGGGTCGTCGGCGCGCTCGACGACGGCCAGCAGTTCCGGCATGACGGCCTCGACGGTCCCGGCGGTCTCCCCGTAGTGGGCCGAGGGCGCGGCGCCGCCGACGCCGACGTTGCCCTCGTCGTCCTCGACGCGCACGACGACGTTCGCGGCGGTCTCCTGCGTGCCGCGCGCGATAGTGAACGGGTGTTCCAGCGGGAACTCGCGGCGTTCGAAGCTCGCCTTCATCGAATCACCTCCAAGACGGTATCGGGGCCGAACCGCACGGGGTCGTCGGCTGGCGCCCCGATGGCGTCCGCGAAGTCCGCGACGGCCTCGCGGGCGGCCTCGTCGTCGGCGACGCCGCGCGTGTTCAACATCCCGCCGATTACGTCCGCGTCGGCGACCGGGCCGGCGAACGATTCGTAGCGGTCCACGAACGACTCCACGGGCGGGAGCTGCTGGTCGTAGCCGTGCACGGAGTCGCGGCCGGCCTCGTGGCAGAGCACGAGGTGGTCGGGCTGGGCGCCGTGGACGATGCTCGCGGTGACGCCCGAGTACGCGGGGTGGACGATGCTCGCCTGCCCCTCCACGAAGACGTAGTCGTGGTCCGCGCCCGCCTCCAAGACCATCCGCTCGACCGCGCCCGCGGCGAAGTCCGAGACCACGCGGTCGATGGGGATGCCCTCGCCCTCGATGAGGATGCCGGTCTGGCCGGTCGCGACGAACGCCGCGTCCAGCCCCTCCTCGCGGGCGGCCTCGTACAGCTCCCGAGTGGCGGTCATCTTCCCGACCGAGCAGTCCGTGCCCACGGTCGCGACGACCGTCGCGTCCACGCTGTCCACGACGCCATCGGCGACGCCGAGGTCCTCGGGCGGCTTCCGCACGTCCCAGAGTTCGGCGCCGTGCTCCGCGGCGAGCTCGGCGAACTCCTCGTCCTCCCCGAGGAAGTAGTGCAACCCCGAGAAGACGTCGCAGCCGCGTTCGAGCGCGTTCCGCACGTCCGGCCGCCACGACTCGTCGAACGCGCCGCCGATGGGCGAGATGCCGACAATCAGGGCGTCAACGTCGTCGGGCACGTCGCTCATCGACGCCACCACGGGCGCGTCCTGCACGTCCGGCACGTGGTCGCTGACGCGGGTGCCGTCGTTGTTCCGGTCCAGCACCGCGACCACGTCGTAGTCGGCGTACCGGAGGACGCCCACTGCGGTCTTCGCGCGGTCGGGGAACTTCTCGTGCGCGAGGAGTGCGACTTTCATACGACGACGGAGGCCCGCCGCCGCCTTAAGCGTGCAGTCGCGGGCAACCCGGGCACCGTCGAGTCACAGCAGCGACAGCGGCACCGTCCAGAACGTGTCGTGGGCGTCGTCGAGCGCGGCCTCGGGCTTCCCGGTGGCGTCCACGGCGGCGGTGGCGTCCGCGTCGAACTCGTCCAGCAGCGTCCCCTCGCCGACGACGAACACGCGCTCGGCCTCGACACCTTCCAGCGCCCGCTGGCACTTCTGGAGGTGTTCGCTAATCTGACTCTCGCGGCGGCGCTCGAAGCGGTCCTGCGAGAAGCCGCCCTTCGAGTGCTTGCCCTTCACGTCGCTCTCGAACCCCTCGAAGTGGACGCGCTCGGGCTGCGGACCATCACCGGAATTGGCGTCGTAGACACCCAGCGCGAACAGGTCCGCGCGAACGACGGCGAGCGCGTACCGTCCGGTCGGCGCGAGCCACTCGCGTTCGACCTGCACCGTGGAGTCCCACGTCGCGAACGCCTCGGGCGGATTCGGTGGGCGCAGCGCCGCGGAGAGCAGGCCTTCGCGGTCGCGGACGACGAGACAGGGCGCGGCGCGCTCGACGAGCGGCGCGCGGTCGCCGAACGCCTCCCGCACGTCCTCGGGCGGGTCGTTCGGCACGTACGCCGTGAGCACGCCCTCCTCGGTGCTCTCGACGCTGTCGAGGAGTTCGACGACGCGCTCGCGGCGCTCCCCACGGAGGTCGCGTCGCCCCCGGAACTCGGGGCCGCCGTCCTCGCCGCCCTGCCGCTGGACGCGGTCCTCAAGCTCCGTGACCTTGTCTTCGAGTTCGTTGACGCGCTGCTCGGCCTCCTGCCTGTCGCGGACGGCCTCGCTGCGGCGCTCGCTCTCGGCGTCCAGTTGCGCCTGCAGGGACTCCCTCTCGTCTTCCAGTTCCTCGATGCGCTCTTTCAGTGACGCGCGCCCGAGGAGTCTGTCCAGCATGGACGGACGGCGGCGTCCCGGCCGCTTAGGCGTTTCCCACCGCGCCGCCGGCCGTACCTGACGAGCCGGTGACAAGATATTTGCCGGACCGCTCGCACAGTTCACTCGTGCCCTCCCTCCGCTCGGTCGCCCGCGTCCTCCTCGCAGTGCTGGGCGTCGCGCTCGTCGTGTTCGGCCTCGCCGTCGGCGTGCCGGCGCTCGGTCAGGAAGGCTTCCCCGTCGGGCTCGCGCTCGGCCTCGCGGCGCTCTCGATGGCCGCCGGCGGCGCCGCGCTCGGCGCCGCCGCGCTCCTCTCGGGGCGCGGCCTCCGGCCCGCACAGCGCGCCGGTCTCAAGCTCGCGGGCGTGCTCGCCGTGCTCGCGTTCGTCCTGCCCGCCGCCGGCGTCTTCGTCGCGCCCGACCTGCTGTACGACCAGTTCGGCACCGCCGCGCCCGCCGCCGCAATCCTCGGGTGGCTGTACCTCTCGCTGGGCGCGCTCGCGGTCGGCGTGCTCGTCGCGCTCTGGCGCGCCGCCGAACTCGCGTACGACGAAATCGCCTACTGAGCCGCCGTCGCCGCCCCCAGCACGTCCAGCGCACGCTTGACCTCCGCGCCCGTGTTCACGAACACGAGTAGCCGCGGCGGCTGGCCGCCCACCGGCCGCGCGCGCAGGCCGCCGTCCTCGGCCTGCCGCTCGCCGGCTTCCAGCCCGTCGTACAGTTCCACTCGCGCGCGGTCGGGCTGGACGTAGACGCTCGCCAGCCGCTCGCCGTCGCGCTCGACGTCGTAGGCGTGCGCGCCGTCCGTCGTCGGCTCCACGTCCGGGTCCGCGTTCGTCACCGCGAGCGCGCCGTAGGGCGCGTTCTCGTGGCCGGTGACTTCGCTCGACAACAGTTCCGCCAGCCGCTTGCCGTCCGTCTCGGTGTTCTCGACCATTATCCTTCGAGTTCCTCCCGTGCTTTCGCCGCGGCGCCGTCCACGTTGACGCCGTGGCGGCGCGCGTACACGACCGCCGCCGCGTCCGCCGTCACGCCGAGCTCCTGCTGGAGCTGGTTCACGGCCGCGACCGTCTCCTGTCGGTCGTGGCCCGCCTCCACCACGGCGTCGAGCGCGCGCTCGAACGCCGACCGCTCCTGGAACAGCGACGCGTCGGGCGTGAAGTCCTCGGGAATCTCGACGTCCTCCGGGTCGAAGTCCGCGACCAGCTCGCCGTCCTCGCGCTCGACGAGGCCCTCGCCGGTCGCGACGTCCAGCAGGCGCTTGGCCTGGTCCGGGCTCATCCAGTCGCGGTCCAGCGACAGCGCCACCACGAACGCCTGCTCTGGTATCCTGCGCTTGCCCTTCTGCTTGAACGGCGCGGCGACCGCGACCCGGAGGCTCATGGAAACGGCGACGGCGGCGACGCCGGTAAAACCCGCTATTCCCGTCCAACCGAGCCTTTCAAGTACGTCCTGCGCCACTTCCCGGGTATGCAATACCAAGGCCGCTCCAAGCGCTCGAAGACCGGCGCGCGACTCCGCCCCCAGAGCAAGAAGAAGAAGTCCAAGACGGGCCGCTCGCCCACGGAGACGACCGTCGGCGACCAGCGCTTCCGCACCGTCGACGCGCGCGGCGACAACGAGAAGGTCCGCGCGCTCTCCACGAACGTCGCCAACGTCGCCACCGACGACGGCGCCGTCCGCGCCACCATCGAGGACGTCGCCGAGAACGGCGCGAACCCGAACTACGCCCGCCGGAACATTATCACGAAGGGCGCCGTCATCGAGACGGACGCCGGCCGCGCCCGCGTCACCTCCCGTCCCGGTCAGGACGGCCAGGTCAACGCGGTCCTCGTCGAGTAATCCCGTCTTCTCTCTCCGTCTTCTCGCGCCGCCCAGCCGCTGGTGAACGCGGCCGGGCCGGCGAGTGTGCCGTCGTGCCGGTTCAGCCGAACTTATCCTCGCCCGCGTCGTACCACGACCACACTCGAATGTCTGCCGCACGCTCTCCGTCGCCATGAACGCCGGTCGCTACCTGCACGCGGGGCTGTTCGTCCTGCTCGCCGTGCTGTGGGGGTTCTCGTTCGTCGCCATCAAGACCGGACTGGGCGCGCTCCCGCCCGTGTTCTTCGCCGCGCTCCGGTTCGACGTCGCCGTCCCGCTACTGTTGGTGTTCATCGCGTGGCGCTACGACACGTGGGTGCCCCAGAGTCGCGCGGACTACGCCGGTATCGCGGTCGGCGCGCTCGCGCTCATCGCCGGGAACAACGGCTTCCTGTTCCTCGGCCAGCAGACGATAACACCGGCCGCCGCGTCCGTGATGTACGGCCTGAATCCCCTACTCGCGCCCGCGTTCGCGTTCGTCCTCCTCGACCAGCGCCTCGACGCCGTCAGCCTCGGCGGCATCGCCGTCGGGCTGGTCGGCGTCGCCATCATCGTCCAGCCCTCGCCGGAGACGCTCACCTCGGGGTCGACCGTCGGCCAACTGCTCGTACTCGCCGCGGCGGCGTCGGTCGCGCTCGGGAGTGTCCTCTTGCGCCGCGTCGATGCCACCCTCGACAGCATCCCGCTGACCGCGTGGGCGATGGCGCTCGGCGCCGCGATTCTCCACGCCGTGAGCGTCGGCCTCGGCGAGTCCACTGCCGGCACCGTCGTCACGACCCCCGTCGTCTACGCGGTGCTCGTCTTGGGCGTGCTCTCGACGGCCGTCGCCTACCCCATCTTCTTCGTTCTCATCCGGCGAATCGGCCCGGTCCGCACGAACCTCGTCGCGTACGCCGTCCCCATCTTCGCCGCCATCACGTCGTGGATTCTGTTCGGCACCGGCGTCACTCCCTCCACCGCCGTCGGCTTCCTCGTCGTCGTCACCGGCGTCGCCGTCCTCGAACGACAGGTCGTTCGGGAGGAACTCGGCCGCGTCTACCAGCGAGTGAGCGCGGCGGCGTAGCTGTGCTGTAGGGTAACGAAAAGCATACGCGCGGCGGAGCCGCGCGTTTCACCGCGAGCCTCCGGCTCGCGGGAAGTTTTTAGCGTAGCTTTTTGCGAGGAGGGTCGCCGCAGGCGCCCCTCCGAAGTAAAAAGGTACTATTGGAACCCGATGTGGCCGCCCTTCTCGCGGCTGGTCTCGGGGTTCTGACTGCCCTTGAACTGTTCTTCGACGCGGTCGTAGTAGTCCATGAGGTCTTCCGTGACGGTGGGGCGGACGTCCTCCATGCCGCGGCGGAAGTGCCGCATCTCGACTTCTTCGGCGTCTTCGTCCTCGCGGAGCGCTTCGATGGCGGCTTCGCGGGTGATGTTCGCGAGGTCGCTGCCGACGTAGCCGTCCGTCACCTCGGCGAGTTCGCGGAGGCTGACGTCGGGCGCGAGCGGGATGTCCTGGGTGTGAATCTTCAGAATCTGCTCGCGGCCCTCGACGTCGGGCTGGCCGACCTGAACGAGGCGGTCGAAGCGCCCCGAGCGGATGAGCGCGGGGTCGATGATGTCGGGGCGGTTGGTCGCGGCGATGACCATCACTTCCTCCATCTCTTCGAGGCCGTCCAACTCCGTCAGCAGTTGGTTAACGACGCGCTCGGAGACGTTGTTCCCGACTTCCTGCCCGCGGCCTGGCGCGAGGCTGTCGAGCTCGTCGAAGAAGATGACCGTCGGGGAGACCTGGCGGGCCTTCCGGAACGTCTGCCGGATTGCCTTCTCGGACTCGCCGACCCACTTCGAGAGCAGCTGGGGGCCGCGGACGCTGATGAAGTTGGCGTTGGTCTCGTTGGCGACGGCTTTCGCCATCAGCGTCTTCCCCGTCCCGGGCGGGCCGTACAGCAGCACGCCGGCGGGCGGGTCGATGCCCATGCGGGTGAACTTCTCGGGCTGATTGAGCGGCCACTCGACGGCCTCCTTGATGTCCTCTTTGGCCTCGTCGAGGCCGCCGACGTCGTCCCACGACAGCTTGGGGAGTTCGACGAGGACTTCCCGCATCGCGGAGGGTTCGACCTCGTTGAGCGCGCCCTTGAAGTCGTCGCGCTTGACGATCATGCGGTCGATGAGGCTCGGCGGGATGTCCTCCTCGTCGAGGTCGATTTCGGGGAGGTAGCGCCGGAGCGCGCGCATCGCCGCCTCCTTCGTGAGGCTCTCGATGTCGGCGCCGACGAAGCCGTGGGTGTCGTCGGCGAGCGACGAGAGGTTCACGTCGTCGGACAGCGGCATGCCGCGGGTGTGAATCTTCAGAATCTCCTCGCGGCCGACCTCGTCGGGGACGCCGATTTCGATTTCGCGGTCGAAGCGGCCCGGGCGTCGGAGCGCGGGGTCGACGGCGTCCACGCGGTTGGTCGCCGCGATGACGATGACCTGCCCGCGGCCTTCGAGGCCGTCCATCATCGTCAGCAGTTGGGCGACGACGCGGCGCTCGACTTCGCCGGTGACGTCCTCGCGCTTGGGCGCGATGGAGTCCAGTTCGTCGATGAAGATGATGGAGGGCGAGTCCTCCTTGGCGTCCTCGAAGATTTCTCTGAGTTGCTGTTCGCTCTCCCCGTAGTACTTGGAGATAATCTCGGGGCCAGCGATGGAGAAGAAGCTCGCCGACGTCTCGTTGGCGACGGCTTTCGCCAGCAGCGTCTTCCCGGTGCCCGGCGGGCCGTGCAGCAACACCCCCTGCGGCGGCTCGATGCCGAGCTTCTGGAAAATCTGGGGGTGTTTCATCGGGAGTTCCACCATCTCCCGGACGCGCTGAATCTCGTTCTCTAAGCCCCCGATGTCCTCGTAGGTGATGCCCCCGCCGGTGCGCTCGAAGCCGCTGATGGGCTCCTCGCGGAGTTCGACGTCCGTGTCCTCCGTGATGAGACAGACGCCCTCCGGCTCGGTCTCGACGGCGATGAGCGGGATGGCCTGCCCGGGCGAGCGCATGAACGGGTGGTTCGTGCTACTCATCACGGGCACGATGTCCCGCGAGACGACCGGGCGCTTGAGAATCTGACGTTTGACCATACCGGCGGCGTCGCTGCCGAACTGGACGCTTGCGTCCTCCGGCGGTGCGAGCACGAGCCGGTCGGCCTTCTCGGCGTCGGCCTTCCGGATCTTGACGCGCTCGCCGATGCCGACGTCGGCGTTCTGTCGCGTGAACCCGTCGATGCGGATGGTGTCGGTGTTCCAGTCCTGCCGGTCGGCGCGCCAGACCTTCGCGGCGGTCGTCTCGGCACCCTCGATTTCGATGATGTCTCCCGGGCTGAGCTTCAGGTGCAGGAGCGTGTCGGGGTCGAGGCGAGCGATACCCCTGCCCGAGTCGTTCGGGTAGGCTTTCGCCACCTCAAGTTGGACTTCGTTCATGATTGGAGGCTACGGCGGATGTGTGCGAATCCGGCGTCGTAACGGAAGTACTTTCCGCCACACCTCACCGTGGCTGTCAACGACTAACACACGAAGGCAGAAAGGCGTGCCGTCTCCCGTTCGTTCTGCCGGAACCGGAGCCGGTCACGCCTCGCGGTGTTTCTCCAGCGCTTCCTCCAGCGTGAGTTCGCCGCGCGCGACCCGCCGCGCCAGCTTTTCCGTGATGGTTCGGTTCTCCTCGCTCTCCTCCCGCGAGCGGCTCTTGATGACCTGAATCTCGCCCTCCGTCGGCTCGATGGTCCGGCCCTCGATCTCCTCGCCCGCCATCAGCGCGATGTTCGCCGCCGCGAGCACGTCGCCCATGCCGCGCGCCCCCGACCCGAGGTACGGCGTCGTCCCCGTTTCGTCGACGAGTTCCACGCGCACGTCGTCGAGGGCGTCGATGATGCGCGCGCCCTCCAGTCGCGCGCCGTCCCCCACGCGCACCACGGCGTCGTCCTCCCCGGCGACCTCCTCGCGCACCACCTCCGCGGCCCGCTCGATCGGCACCTGAAACGCCGAAACGACCATCCCGCCGCGCAGCACCGCGATGCCGGGACGCGTCCCCGGGTCCACGCCGACGACGGTCCGCCCCTCGCCGCCCCGCAGGTAGACGAGCGCCTCCTCGACGGTCTGCCGCGCGTGCTCGGCGTCCGCCACCACGACCGGCACCTCCGCCTCGATGTCTTCACCCGCGGTGATGACGACGTCCGTCGTCTCCGGCAGCGCCTCGCCCGGCTCGGCCGTCGTGAACGCCACGTCCCTGTCGCGTAGCTCCTCGACGACCTCGTGGTACACTTCGAAGTCCGTCGTCGCCACGACTATCACGGCTGGAGGTGCGCGTCCGCGCGCCAAAAACACACCGGGGGTCTTTTGCCCGAGAGCGACCAACCCGCGAGTAGTGAGCGACGACACCCACATCTCGACGGGCTGTGCCGCCCTCGACGACCTGCTCGGCGGGGGCGTCGAGCGCGGCACCGTCACGCAGGTCTACGGCCCGCCGGCCGCCGGCAAGACGAACGTCGCGCTCTCGACGGCCGTCGAGGTCGCCGCCAGCGGCGGCACGGCCGTCTACATCGACACCGAGGGGCTCTCCGTCGAGCGCTTCGACCAGCTCCTGCAGGCGCGCGCCGACGACCCCGAGGACGCCTCCAGCCGCATCGTCCTCTCGGACGCCCACGACTTCGAGGAGCAGGCCGAAGCCGTCCGCGACGCCGCGGACTTCGCCGAGCGCGCGGACCTCGTCGTGTTGGACTCCGCAACCGGCTTCTACCGCCTCGAACGCGACGCCGACGACGGCGGCGACGCGCTCCGCCGGGTCGCCGACCAGATTACGCACCTGCTGTCGCTGGCGCGCAAGCACGACCTCGCGGTCGTCGTCACCAATCAGGTGTTCACGGACGTGGACAGCGACAGCGACCGCGTCCGCCCGCTCGGCGGCCACACGCTCAACCACTGGACGGGCGTCGTGATGCGCGTGGACCGCTTCCGCGGCGGCAACCGCCGCGCCACCCTCGAAAAGCACCGCTCGAAGCCCGAGGGCGAACATGCCCGCTTCAAAATCACGGACACGGGCATCGAGGGCGTCGAGAGCGACCAGTACTGACTGCCCGACTCTGCCCATTTAGATTATCGCACAAGCATCCGCGAGCCGAGTGGTCTGACAGACCCGAGGCGAGCGGTTCACCGCGCGACCGAAGGGAGCGCGGGCCGACGACTGAGCGGAACGGAGTGGAGCGAAGGAGGAGTGCTTTTTCCGCAAGTTTTTGCCCGGGAGGGCGGCGAAGCCGCCCTCCCACAGCAAAAAGTGCGTTTTAGAGCTGGTTCAGCTTCCGGAGGAGCTGGCCCTTGTACTCCTCGTCGCGCTCGACGCCCTTGTGTTCGAGGACGTTGCGTTCGAGGGTGTCAAGCGCCATGTAGAAGGCGTTGTCAGCGCCGTAGCCCTCGCCGGTGCCCGCCATCTGACCCTTGTTGGTGCGGAGCCGAATCTGGGTCTGGATGAGCGGCGTCCCGCGGAGCTTCTCCTTGTGCTTGTGGAGTCGCACGTGCGCGTGGTGGACGTTCATGTCGCTGTACTTGTTCGCGACGTCCTCGATGCGCTCTTGGACTTCCTCGCGGGTGAGCGCGTCCAGCAGTTCGATGTTCGTGATCTGGACGTCCATGCGCTCCTCCTCGGTGTAGGAGAGCGCGCGCAGCACGTCCGTCTTCGTCAGCACGCCGCCGACGACGCGGTCGTCGTCCGCGGGCGTGACGACCAGCCCCGAGTAGTCGTCTTCGAGCATCGTCTCGACGGCGTCCTGCACGGAGTCGTCGATTGTGACGGTCTCGACGGGGCTGGACATCACGTCGTAGACCGGGAGGTCGAGCATGCGTTCGACTTCGCCGCTGCGGTCGCCGCGGGTGGTCTTGGACATGTCGCGGACCACGAAGTCCACGACGTCGTGGACGGTGACGACGCCGGTGAGGAAGCCGTCCTCGTCGACGACCGGCAGCCGCGAGATGCCGTGCTCGCGGAGCCGGTTGATGACGGTGCCCATGTTGTCGTCCTCCTCGACGGTGATGACGTTCTCGCTGAAGATTTGGCCGACCGTGAGCGCGTCGAGGCTGTCGATGACGGCTTCGAGGATGGCGTCCTCGGTGACGATGCCCCAGAGCTCGCCGGCCTCGAAGACGGGCGCGATCTTCGTGCCGCCCTCGACGAGCATCCGCGCGGTGTCGCGGACGTCCTCGGTGCGGTCGACCTTCGGCGCGGGCACGGTGAGCGCGGCGATGCGCGTGTCGTCCTCGATGTGCGACCCCAGCAGTTGGCGCTCCGTGATGACGCCCTCGTACTGGCCGGCTTCGGTGACGATGATGCCTTTCGGGTTCTCCTCCTCGAAGATAGAGCGGGCCTTCCCCAGTCGTTGTTCGGCTTCGACCTCGATGTAGTCGTTGGTCGCGATGTCAGAGATATCCATGGGCCTTCAAGTGGAACGTCTCGGACCAGCGCCTTCAACCTTGTTGCGGCCCTCAGAATCCCGGATTCCCTCCCATGGTTTTGGTGGTCGAGCACGTAGCGTGCGTCGTGCTACCGCTTGGCGTTCCTGACGTCGGCGCCGTCTTCGGCCCGTACACGTACCTCGCCTCCGAGGTCGCGTTCGGCGCGCTCGCGTTCGCCCTCCTCTATCGGGCGGGCGCGCTCCGCCGCGCCGGCGTCACCGTCGCCGCGCTGTACCCAGTCGCGTACGTCTGGGACTGGTACACCCTCACCATCGGCGTGTTCGCCATCCAACTCCGCACGGGCGTGGACTTCCTCGGCATCCCCGTCGAGGAGCACATCTTCATGGTGGTCGTGCCCGCGCTCGTCGTCGCGTTCCACGAGACCATCCACGGACAGGACTGAAGTCGGTGGCCGTGCTATCACTCACCATGGGAGACCGCGCGTGCTGGCTGGCGTTCTGTCCGGACTGCGACGCGCAGGTGACCGTCGTCGACGAGGAGTGCCCGGACTGCGGCGCACCACTGGAAGACTGACTCAGTCTTCGTCCGCGCCGAGGACGGCCCGGAAGCGCGCCTCGTCGAACGGCGTCGAGGCGTCCCGCGGGACGCGCACGTAGACCTCGCTGTCCCAGGGGTTGACGCGGCGCAGCTCGCGGACGACGCGGCACGGTACCGAGTACGACCCCGCGTCGCCGCGCACCGTCAGCGTCGCGTCAGCGTCCGCGGGCGGCGCGTCGAGGTCGAGACTCCGGGACTCGTAGACCGCGCCGTAAGCCGCCTCCCGGGTCGGCAGCCGCTCGACGTCGAACTCGCTCGTCGTGTCCGTGCCGTCGTCGTGGCTGACCGTCAGGACCGTCCCCGGCGCCTCGATGCCCATACCGGAACGGGGCTCGCGAGCACGATAAGCGATGCGTCCCGTGGGCGGCGTTCCCACGGGCGGTCGTCAGCCGGTAGATTGACGTGTGGAACTCGCATCCCGCGTAGTGAGAGTCGCCACGCTCCAGTCTCCCGATGCTCGCCGCAACCGCCATCATGGTCCTCGGCATCTGCGTGACCGCCGCCGTCTCCCAGTCCAGCGGCTACCGGCTCGGCGGCGTCATGGTCCTCCCGCTGCTGGTGGTCTACACCTTCCGCGAACCGGTGACGCCGGTCGTGTTCGCCGTCGCGACCGCGGCCGCGTGGGGCGCGCTCTGGGCGCTCCGCGAGTACACGCTCAACCACGGCCGGCGCGTGTTCCTCGTCGGCGTCGTCGTCGGCGCGCTCGTCTCCGTCGTCACCGTCGTCGCCGCGTCCGAACTCGTCCCCGGTGTCGTCTACTACGACGCCGAAATCGTCGGGAGCATCTTCCCCGGCATCGCCGCGTACAACCTGATGCGCCTCGACCCCCGCGACCGCCGCGCGGACCTGCTCGGCATGGTCGCCGCGTACGTCGGCCTCGTCGGGTTCGGGCTCGCCGCCGTCTACGCGCTCGCCGCCGCTCACCCGTGCGTCCCTCCGGTGTTGCTGTTGCCGACCAGCGAAGTCGTCTCGTGTCTCGGCCTCGCGCCCGTCGGCGAGCCCACGCCGCACGTCGTCCCGCAGTGGCTGACCGTCGCGATTCTGCTCGCGGACGTCTCCGTCTACGAGGCCGTCCGCGAGCGCTACGACCTCCGGCTCGCGGGCGTTATCCTCGTGCCGCTGCTGGCCGTGTTCACCGTCCGGTACGCCGACACCGTCGTCGTGTACGCCCTCGGCGCGACGGCCGTCTTCTTCGTCGTCTCGCTCGTCCACTGGGCGTCACTGCTGTACGGGCGGAACCTCCTTGCGGTCGGCCTCGTGACCGGCCTCGTGTACTCGGCGGCGGTCGGCCTGACACGGCCCGTCCCCGCGCCCGGCATCACGCTGTTCTTCGTCGGGCTGTTCACCGGCATCGGCGCGTACAACCTCCACCGCGTCGCGCCGAAGAACCGCGCCGCCAGCATCCGCGTCTCCGCGGCGCTGTTCGTGGTCTTCTACGTCGTCCTGTTGGCGTTCGTCGACGTGCCCGCGAGCGGTCTCGACCCGTTCAGCGCCGGCCCCGGCGTCGGCTACCTCGCCGTCGGCGCAGCCCTCGTCGTGCTCGCGGTCCGGGACCTCTTCGACCTCGAACGCGCGACGCCGGACGCCGAGACGTTCGCCCGCGAGTCCGTGTTCGCGGACGCGCAAGCGGACGCGGACGTCGGCGACTCCCCGCTGGTCGCCACGGAGGACGAGGACAGATGAGCGACGACCCCACCCTCGCCCAGCGACTCGCCGGAACCGCGCGACGAGCCGTCGACTTCGCGACCCGTGGCCGCTCGCACTTCGAGCGCGTCGAGGACGTTCCCTGCCGGGTGACCGTCTCGGGCGTCCGCGGGAAGTCGACGGTCGTCCGGTGGCTCAACGAGGCGCTGGTCGCCCGCGGCCTCGAAACGTACGCGAAGGTCACGGGCAACGAGCACGTCTCCTACCACGACCTCGACGCGCAGGAGTTCGAGCGCGACGGCGTCGTCCGGCTCTACGAGAACGAGCGCGAGCTCCGCGAGTTCTGGCCCGTGGACGCCGTGGTCGCCGAGAATCAGGGCATCCGCGAGTACACCACGCGGCTCGCCAACGAGCTGTTTGACCCCCACGTCGTCGTGCTGGTGAACGTCCGCCGTGACCACCAGTCCACGCTCGGCGCCACGCTCCCGGACATCGCTCGCGCGTTCACGCGCACCGTCCCGGAGGGCGCACACGTCGTCAGCGGCGACCGAAACGACGCCATCAACGACTATCTCCGCCGCGAGTTCCGCGACCAGAACATCGAGTTCAGCGTGGCGGAGCCGCGGCCCGAGTACCCCGTCGGGGACGTCTTCGGCGCGCGCTCGGCGTTCGTCGTCGACGAGACGCTGCGCGCGCTCGGCCTCGACCCGCTGGACCCCGGGCGACTGGCGTCGTACGTCGAGGACCTCCGCGGCGGCTGGTCGTGGACGCGACTGGAAGGCGGCGGGCTCGTCTGCAACGGCGCGATGATGAACGACGTCGAGTCCACGGAGCTGCTCCGCCAGCACCTCGTCGAGCGGCTCAGGGACTCCACGATTACGCCGTTCGTGTTCCTGCGCCGCGACCGCGCCGGCCGCACTGCGGCGTTCGTCCACTACGCGAACTGGCTCGCCAACAACGGCTTCGTGGACCGTGTCCACGTCGCCGGCTCGCACGCGAAGATGTTCTCGCGGCGGACGACCGCGGACGTCGTCTACCACGACCACGAGGCCGACGCGCCCGAAGCGGTGCTGGACGCGTGCCTCGACCACGGCCACCCCGTCTACCTGATGGGGAACACCGTCCACCCGTTCATGCGCGCGCTGGACGCCGAAATCGAGGGGCGCGCCGTCGAGTAGTCAGTCGACGGCGAGCACGCGCACGTCGAAAATCAGCGTCTTCCCCGCGAGTTCGTGGTTGAAGTCCACGGCGACGTGGTCGTCGGTGACGGCCGTCACGTCCCCGTGGAGGCCGTTCTCCGCTTCGACGTGGAGCCCGACTTCCGGCGGCTGGCCGACCATCCCCTCGAACGTCTCGGGGTCGTACTCGCGCACGCGCTCGTGGTCGTGGTCGCCGTACGCCGCTTCCGGCGGGACCGTCACCGTCGCCTCCTCACCGTCGCGCATCCCCACGACGGCGTCGTCGAGGCCCTCGATGACGTCGCCGCGGCCGACGGTGAACGCCAGCGGCTCGAACTCCGCTCGTTCCTTGCCCTGTGCCTCCGGGAGGCCGTGTTCGGCGGCGACCTCGGGGTCCGAGGTCGCGAACACGCTCCCGTTCTCGAAGCGGCCGACGTACGCGAGGCGCACGCGGTCGCCGGGTTCGATGGGTCCTGTCATCGTCACTGCCGGAGGTCGTACAGCCGGCGGAACGCGGTCGGCGGGAACCGCAGTTCCACGCGGCTCGGCGGCCGTCCCTTCCCCTCGCGCTGCTCGGCCTGTACGCGCTCGACGACGCCGCTCTCCGCGAGCTCGTAGAGGTAGCGCTTGACCGTCCCCGCCGAGAGGTCCACGGCCGCGCTGATGGCGTCCGTCGTCGCCGTCACGGACGCCCGCTCGTCGGCGTCGAGGTCCACCAGCTCCCGGAGCACGAGCTGCTTGTTCTCCGGGAGCGCGAGCACGCGCCCCAGCGACACCGACGGGTCGGGGATTTCGGCTATCGCCGCCTCGACGTCCGCGGGCGTGAGCCGGTCGCGGCCGTCGCGGCTCGCGCGGTCGGTCGCGACGAACAGCGCCGCGAGCGCGTCGTGGGCGTTGCCGTCCGCCCAGTCCGCGATGCGGCGCGCGAGCTCGTGCGTGAGCGCCTGCTGGGCGAGCCCCGTGGACGCGCGCGTCATCAACACGTCCACGAGCACCTGCCGGCGGTAGGGTTCGACGCGAATCGTCGTCGCGGTGTACTCCGCGAGCGCCGTCTCCGCCGGCGGGGTGCGGCCGATTGCGAGCCAGCTGGCGTTGCTCGGCAGGCCCGCGAACAGCTCCACGAGGCGGTCGGCGTCCGTGTCGTCGGGCGCGCCGACGTGGTCGACGCCGACGACGACGCCGCCCCGCGACTGGCTGACGCGCTCGTGGAGCCGGTCGCGAATCTCGTCGGTGCCGATGCCGTGCTCGGGGACGCGCTCGTCCACGAGGGCGTCCAGCACGCGGTGGTAGAACGCGAACTCGCTTTGCGTCTCGCGGGCGTCCACGTAGACGAAGCCCGGCGCGCTCGGCGACCCGGCGCGCGTGCTCGTGTAGATGACCGACTGCGTCTGCGTGGACAGTCGTTCGAGGTGGCCGAACAGCGCGGTCACGACCGCGGTCTTCCCGGAGCCGCGGGGGCCGTGGACGTACGCGTTCGGCGGGAGGCGGCCGTCGAACACCGGGTCGAGGTGGTCCAGCAGGCGTTCGAGCACCGGCCCGCGGCCCGACGGCTCGTCGAGGTGCGTGACCGGCGCCAGCGCCTCGTAGTCCTGCACGAGGCGCGGGCCGTCGTCCCGGCGCTGTCGCCGCTTTATTCGCGCGTCGATGTCCATGGCGTAGGGTGGGGTTCGTTATCCACGGTACCAACCACGTAGTAAAAAGGACCGGGGTTGGGGTGGTTCAGAGCCCGAGATACCCCGCGTTCGGGAGGACGCCCAGCAGGTAGAGGACGCCGACGACGAACATCACGACGGCGATGGCCATCGCGGGCGGGTCGACGTGCGTGCCCGAGTGCGAGTAGAACACGCGCTGGGCGACCTCGCCGACGAGGCCGGTGACCCCGCCGAGCGCGCCGGCGGCGAGCAGTGCGACGGCTTCGCTGCCGAACACGGGGAGCCCGACGGCCGCGCCGACCGCGCCCAGCAGCGTGATGTGGTGGGTGACGGGAATCTTCTCGACGCCCAGCTGGAGGAACAGCAGGCTCATCGCGGAGATGCCGTACCCCATGAAGACGCTCCCGGTCTCCAGCCAGATGTAGCCCGCGAGCACGCCGCCGACGAGCCCGATGGCGGTGACGCCCGACCACTGGTACTGGTGGGGGAGCCACGGCTCGGTCGCGAGCCGCGCGCTCGCGGTGCCGCCGTCGGTCGCGGCGCGCTTCTCGCCGCGCTCGAACGGCGTCATGTCGAGGAAGCCCGACCCCGCGGGGCGACCGAGCAGCGGGTAGCCGAAGGCGACCCGGGCGACCAGCGCGGTCACGACGACGGAGAGCGCGATGCCGTCCGTGGGGACGCCGAGGCCGCTGGAGACGCGGCTGACGAGCAGCCCGAGCGCGCCGAACGCCGCGCCGACCGCGAGTACGTCGGGTTTCGTGCCGAACGCGTAGGAGATGTCCTTCCCGAAGTGGTACTCGTCGCCGTCGGGCGCCATCTCGGGGTACTTCTTGCCGGCGTACGCGGAGGCCGCGACGCCGCCCGCGAACGCGATGTGCGGGCCGGTGATGGCGCCGAACCCGATGACGCCCGTGAGCCCGGTCGCGATTTCGCCCTTCGGCACCGCCTCGACGGTGCCGATCTGGCGTTCCAGAATCGCCAGTCCCTCCCCGAGGAAGACGACGAACCCCGTGAAGATGAACGACGGGAGCGCGCCAAGCGCCGCGCCGAACGCGCCGCCCGCCAGCGCCGTAATCAAGAGGACGGCGAACGGCTCGGCTTCCATCCCGACGACCGGAATCTGGACAATCCCGTACATGGTCAGTCCTCCTGCGCCCAGTCCAGCGAGCGCTCGACGGCGTCGTCCCACCGGCCGTACATCTTGTCGGCCTTCGACTCGTCCATGTCGGGTTCGAACTGCCGGTCGACCTGCCAGTTCGAGCGCAGTTCGTCCACGTCGTCCCAGTAGCCGACCGCGAGGCCGGCGGCGTACGCCGACCCGAGCGCGGTGGTCTCGTCCACTTCCGGGCGGACGATGTTCGTCTGGATGATGTCCGACTGGAGCTGGCAGAGGAAGTTGTTCTTCACCGCGCCGCCGTCCACGCGCAGCGACGTGGTCTCGACGCCGGAGTCGGCCTCCATCGCTTCCGCGATGTCCCGCGTCTGGTAGGCGATGGATTCCAGCGTCGCGCGGACGATGTGCTTCTTCTCCGTGCCGCGGGTCATCCCGACGATGGTGCCGCGGGCGCGGCCGTCCCAGTGGGGCGCGCCGAGCCCCGTGAACGCCGGGACCATGTAGACGCCGTCGGTCGATTCGGCGGAGCGCGCGAGCTCCGCGGTCTGGGCGGCGTTGTTGATGAGGTCCACGTCTTCGAGCCACTCGATGGCGGCGCCCGTGACGAAGATAGACCCCTCCAGCGCGTACTGGACGGGTTCGCCCGAGCGCTGGAAGCCGATGGTGGTGAGGAGGCCGTGGTCGGACTCGACGGCCTCGTTGCCGGTGTTCATGAGGTAGAACGAGCCGGTACCGTAGGTGTTCTTGGCGTCGCCCTCGTCGAAGCACGTCTGCCCGAACAGCGCGGCCTGCTGGTCGCCGAGCGCGCCCGCGACAGGGACCTCGGCGCCGAGGAAGCCGTCCGGATCGGTGTGGCCGTAGAGGTCCTCGTCGGAGGACGGCCGGACCTCCGGCAGCATCTCGGCGGGGACGTCGAACTCCGCGAGCAGGTCGTCGTCCCACTCCAGCTCCCGGATGTTGTACAGCATCGTCCGGGAGGCGTTCGAGACGTCCGTGACGTGGTTCCCGGTGAGGTTGTAGATGAGCCACGCGTCGATGGTGCCCATCAGGAGTTCGCCCTCGCGTGCGCGGTCGCGGAGGTCCTGCGTGCGCGAGGTCTGGAGCTTCAGCGGCTGGGCGTTGTCCAGAATCCACTCGGTCTTCGTCGCGGAGAAGTACGCGTCGGCCTCCAGGCCGGTCTTCTCGCGGATCTCCTCGATGTCGCCGTTGGCTTCGAGTTCCTCGACGCGGTCGGTGGTGCGGCGGTCCTGCCAGACGAGCGCGTTGTGGACGGGTTTGCCGCTGGCGGCGTCCCACACGACGGTGGTCTCGCGCTGGTTCGTGATGCCCAGCGCCTCCAGTTGGGTGGCGTCGAGGCCGGCGGCGTCGAGACCCTCGGTGACGACCGACTTCGTGTTCTCCCAGATTTCGACGGGGTCGTGTTCGACCCAGCCGGGTTCGGGGTAGATCTGTTCGTGCTGTTCGTAGGCGTTCGCGACGACCTGCCCGCTGTGGTCGAAGACCATGAAGCGGGTCCCGGTCGTCCCCTGGTCTATCGAGCCGACGTAGGTGTCTGACATGGGTTGGGTGCTCCGTGTGGCGGCCGATTAGTTTACCGACTTCGCCGCTCTGGCAGTAAATAAGAACGAACTATAATAAATGTTACTGTGGGTAAGGAATCGGCGGTAAAGAGCCGTCTCTCTGCCGCGACACCGTCACGACGGCCGGATGGGGGTTCTGTGTGGGGTAGTGCCCGAGGGATTCTACCGCGTCGAACGCGCTACGCCCCCGGTTCGCGGGCCGAACGCACTCAAATTTACTGTGGGATCGGATTCTACGATAAAATAAAGTGCGTGGGTGTCGAACCCGAACACAGATGGCATCGGTACCACACATCGCCGTCGTCGGCGGCGGTTCGACGGGCACCGGCATCGCCCGCGACCTCGCGATGCGCGGGTTCGACGTGACGCTCGTCGAACAGGGCAACCTCACGCACGGCACCACCGGCCGGATGCACGGGCTGCTCCACAGCGGCGGCCGGTACGCCGTCGCCGACCAGGCGAGCGCCCGCGAGTGCATCGCGGAGAACCGCGTGCTCCGGGACATCGCGAGCCACTGCGTCGAGGAGACCGGCGGCCTCTTCGTCAAGCGCCCCGAGGACTCCGAGGAGTACTTCCAGGAGAAACTTCAGGGCTGTGAGGACTGCGGCATCCCCGCGGAGGTCGTCTCCGGGGAGGAAGCCCGCGAGATGGAACCCCACCTCGCCCGGGACGTCGAGAAGGCAATCGCCGTGCCGGACGCCGCCGTGGACCCGTTCCGGCTGGTCGTGGCGAACGCCGCCAGCGCGCAGGAACACGGCGCGCGCGTCGAGACGCACTCCACGGTCACGGACCTGCTCGTGGAGGGCGGCGAGGTCGTCGGCCTCGAAGTCGAACACGACTCCGGCCCCGGCAAGCACGTCCACGGGACCGAGGGCGGCACCGAGGAGATTCGCGCGGACCACGTGGTGAACGCGACGGGCGCGTGGGCGGGCCGCATCGGCGACATGGCGGGCGTGGACGTGGCGGTCCGTCCCTCGAAGGGGGTGATGACCGTGATGAACGTCCGACAGGTGGACACCGTGGTCAACCGCTGTCGGCCGAAGGGCGACGCCGACATCGTCGTCCCCCACGAGACGACGGCCATCCTCGGGACGACCGACGTGGAAGTCGACGATCCCGAGGACTACCCCGAGGAGCAGTGGGAGGTCGACGAGCTGATAGACACGCTCTCGGAGCTGGTGCCGATGCTCGCGGAGGCGCGGACGGTGCGGTCGTTCTGGGGCGTCCGCCCGCTGTACGAGCCGCCGGACGTCGGCAGCGACGACCCGACGGACATCACGCGGGACTTCTTCCTGCTGGACCACGCCGACCGCGACGCCCTCCCCGGCATGACGACGGTCGTCGGCGGGAAGCTCACGACCTACCGGATGATGGCCGAGTCGGTCGCCGACCACGTCTGCGAGCACTTCGGCGTCGACGCGGAGTGCCGGACCGCCGACGCCCCCCTCCCGGGGAGCGAGGAGTTCTCCGTGCTCCGCGACTACATGGACGAGTTCGGCCTGCGCTCGCCAATCGGCCGGCGCAGCGTCGAACGCCTCGGGTCGCGCGCCGACGACGTGCTCGACACCGACGCGCCGAACCCCGTGGTCTGCGAGTGCGAGGGCGTCACGCGCGCGGAGCTGCAGGACGCCATCGAGCAGTCCGGCTCCGACCTCAACGCCGTCCGCATCCGCACGCGGGCCTCGATGGGGAACTGTCAGGGCGGCTTCTGCGCGCACCGGATGGCCAGCGAACTCCACGGGGAGTACGACGAGGAGACCACGCGGCGCGCGTGGGACGACCTCCTGCAGGAGCGCTGGAAGGGCCAGCGCCACGCGCTCTGGGGCGAACAGCTCTCGCAGGCGATGCTGAACTACGCGCTGCACGCGACCACGCAGAACCGCGACAGCGACCCCGCCGACGGCGACGGCGTGGACTTCGCCGCCTTCGACGGCGGTCCCGACGCGGCCCGAACGGACGGAGGGAACCGTGGCGATTGAGTCGGACGTCCTCGTCGTCGGCGGCGGGCTCGCGGGGCTGACGAGTGCGCTCGCCGCGGCGCGGGCGGGCGCGGACACCCGATTGGTCTCTTACAAGCAGAGCACGCTCCGGCACGCCTCGGGACTCGTGGACGTGCTCGGCTACACGCCCGACGGGGACGGCCCGCTCGCCGACCCCTTCGACGCGATTCCCGACCTGCCGGAGTCACACCCCTACCGGACCGTCGGCGTGGAGACGGTCCGCGAGGCGCTGGCGCTGTTCGACGACGCTGCGCCCCGCTACCGCGGCGACCACACGGACGCGAACGCGCTCGTGCCGACCCACGGCGGCACCGTCAAGCCGACCGCGCGCTATCCCGACAGCGCGAGCGCCGGCGTCGCCAGCGACGATCGCGACGCGCTCCTCGTGGGCTTCGCGGCGATGCCGGACTTCGACGCGCCGCAGGCCGCCGCGCACCTCGACGCCGCCGGCGTCCCCTTCGACGTGCGCGGCGCGACGATTCAGTTCCCGGGCGACCTGCGCGCGGACGCGAAGGTCACGCGGTACGCGAAGCTCCTCGACGCGAACAGCGCGGTGCCCGTGGACGGTCGCGACAAGTCAGTCCGAGCCGCGCTCGCGGAGCGCGTGGCGGCCGAACTCGACGGCGAGGAGCGCGTGGGCTTCCCGGCGATTCTCGGCGACGACGACGCGGCGGGCGTCCGCGAGTCGCTGGCCGACGAACTCGGCGTGGCCGTCTTCGAGGTGCCGATGGGGCCACCCTCGCTGCCGGGGTTGCGGCTGGAGGACGCGCTGTTCGACGCGCTCGACGACGCGGGCGTCAGCATCGAGACCGGGAACCCGGTCGTGGACTACGACGGCGGCGACCGCATCGAGCGGGTGTACGTCGAGAAGAACAGCGCGTGCATCCCGAACGCCGCCGACCAGTACGTGCTCGCGACCGGCGGGCTCGTCGGGAAGGGCGTGGAGTCCGACCGCGAAGGCGTCTACGAACCGATTTTCGACTGCCACGTCGCGCACGCCGACGACCGCTATGACTGGTTCGCCGACGACGCGTTCGGCGACCACCAGTTCGCGCGGTTCGGCGTCGCGACAGACGACGAACTGCGACCCGAGGCAGCGGACGGCAGCACCGAGTTCGAGAACCTGCGGGCCGCCGGGAGCGTGCTCGGCGGCTACGACTTCGCCGCCGAGAAGTCCGGCTCGGGGGTCTCGATTGCGACCGGGTACGCGGCCGGCCGCGCGGCAGCGGAGGAGACACGATGAGCGACAGCCAATCCACCGACTTCGACCCAGTGGCACCGAACGCCGGCGAGGACTTCGAGCCCGTGGACGTCTTCGACGACAGCGACGACTTCGACCTACGCCCGGGCGCGGACTCCTGTTACAAGTGCTCGACGTGCGACACCAACTGCCCGGTCGCGGAGGTCGACGACGACTTCCCCGGGCCGAAGTTCCAGGGGCCCGAGCAGTGGCGGCTCAAGCGCCGCGACGACGACCACAGCGTCGACGACTCGGTGATGGACTGCTCGAACTGCATGCGCTGTGACAACGCGTGTCCGTCGGGCGTGGGGCTCTCCCAGATGCACAACACCGCGCGCGGCGAGTACGTCAGCGAGGAAATGGACAAGCTCTCGGTGGAGTACGTCCGCAACCGCCTGCTCGCGAACTACCGGAAGTCCGCGTGGCTGGCGAGCAAGGTGCCGCGGCTCGCGAACGCCGCCGCGAACTTCGGGCCGGCGCGCTGGCTCGGCGAGAAACTGCTGGGCGTCACCGGGGAGCGCGAGTTCCCCGACTTCGCCACGGAGACGTTCACCGAGTGGTGGGCCGCACAGGGCGGCGCCGCCGGCTCGAAGGAGCGCGCCCGCGAGGCCCGCGAGCGCCGCGGCGAACCCCGGGACGCCGACAAGAAGGTCGCGTACTTCCACGGCTGCTACGCCGAGTACAACACCCCGGAGGTGGCGAAGGCGCTGGTGCGCGTCTACGAGCACTTCGGCTACGAAATCGTCGTCCCGGAGCAGGGCTGTTCGGGCACGCCGATGTTCGCCAACGGGATGCTCGACGACGCGCGCCGCGACGCCGAAGTGAACGTCTCGTCGTTCGCGGACCTCGTGGAGGAGGGCTACGACGCTATCGCCTCCTGCACGTCGTGCTCGATGGCGATTCGCCAGGAGTACCCCGAACTGTTCGACATCGACGGCATCGAGGACGTCGCCGCGAACACGTTCGAGTCCGTGGAGTACCTCCGCATCCACGAGGACCTCGAAGGCGAGCTCGCGGACGCCGACGTCGGCGACGACCTCGCCGCGGAGTTCGCGTACCACGCGCCCTGCCACGCCCGCAATCAGGGGCTGGACCGGCAGGCCGTCGAACTGTTCGGCGACCTCGACGGCGTCGGCGTCGAAGACGTGGGGGACTCCTGCTCGGGCATCTCCGGGACGTACGGCTGGAAGGCCGAGAAGTACGAGACCTCCATGAAAATCGGCGACGAGATGTTCGACCACATGGAGGCCGCCGAGGGCGAGACCGGGATGACCGAGTGCCCGACGTGCGCGATGCAGATGGAGCACGGCACCGGCTACGACGTCCGGCACCCGCTGGAACTGCTGGAAGCAGCGGTCGTCGCGTGAGGGCGAGTTACCGGAGAGACTTTGCTTCCGGGCGCGAACGCGTGCCGTATGCGAGCGCGTGTCCTCGTCGTCGCGGCCCTGCTACTCGTCGCGGGGTGTGGCGGACAGGCGAATCCGGGCGCGACGACGGACGCAGCGGAGACGAGTGACGCGACGACCGTCGAGACGACGACCGGCCCCGCGAATCCGTGGCAGTCCGAGCAGCTAACCGTCGCCGTCCAGACCGGGGCGTACACTGACCCGGGGTACGTCGCCGCGGTCCGGCGCGCGACGGCGTACTGGAACGACCACGCCGCAGCCAGCGCGTACGACGTCGAACTCTCGTTCGAGCGGAACGCGTCGAATCCCGACGTCGTCGTCGAGTACACCTCGCGACTCCAAGTCTGTGGCGGGGAGACGAGCACGGGGACGTTCTACTCGTGTACGGACACGTACGATAGTGGCGAGACGGAACAGGGGACGTCGACGGTCGAACTGGCCGGTGGGTACACGGCGAACGCGACCGAGCGCATAGCGACGCGCGCGTTCGCGAGACTGCTCTCGGTCTCGGACGGCGACGAGCCGGCGGACTTCCCCGAGTTGTCCAACCCCGCGAACCGCGACCCGTGGCCCGAACCCGGCCCCGTCGTCGTCAGCGTCGACCAGACGGCGGCTTCGCGGAACGTGACGCCGCTCGTCGAGCAGGCCGTCGCCTACTGGGAGCGAGACGGCGTGACGAAGAACTACACCGCGGACTTCCGCGTCGCGCCGAACGCGTCGAACCCCGACGTCGTCGTCCGGTTCGAGCCGAACGTCACCTCGTGCGGCGTCGAGTCCGGAACCTCGATTCTCGGCTGCGCGCCCGTCTTCGGCGTCCACGACCGGACCTACGAGCAGGAGACCATCGAAATCGAGACGGGGTACACCGACGAGAGCACGCTGGAGACGCTGAAACACGAGTTCGGCCACCTGCACGGCCGCCTCCACGGGCAGGCGCCGATGCCGTTGATGAACGCGACGTCGGACGCGACGCGGCTCCCGATTCCGGACGCGCGGACGGTCGCGTACCCGTGGCGGACGACGAACGTCTCCGTGGCCGTCGAGGGCGAGCCGACGGAGTTCGAGCAGGAACAGGTCGACGCCGCGCTGGGGTACTTCGAGTCCGGCGCGGAGGGGTTCTTCGCGGCCGAGACGCCGTCGTTCGCGCGCACGCAGAACGCGTCGGCGGCGGACATCGTGATTACGGTCTCCGACGACGGGTCCGCGTGCGGCGACGGCTACGGCGGCGGGTCCTGCGGGAGCGTCCGCGGGTACAGCACGGACGCCGACGACGCGCTCGAATACTACACCGAGGCCGAGATTACGACCGCGAACGCCGACGAGGACAGCGTCGCGTGGCACGTCGGTTACTGGCTGGCGTACGCGTTCGGCGCGCAGGACGGGGAGTTCCCCGAGCCGCTCGACGGGCAGAACGACGACCGCGACGGCCGCTGGTGGGAGTGATTCGATGAGACCCGGCGACTCCGGGCTGGCCGCTTACAGCGGGTAGTCGCGGGGCTCGTGCTGGATGGAAATCCACTTCGTCTCCGTGATTTCGCGGAGGAACGCGTCGCTGTTGTACTCGCCGACGCCGGACGCGCCGATGCCGCTGAACGGCACGTGGGCCTCGTCGTTGATGGGCTGGTCGTTGATGTGGACGTTGCCGGTCTCCATGCGGCCGGCGATGTCCTTCGCGACCGAGAGGTCGCCCGCGTGGACGGCGCCGGAGAGGCCGTACTTCGTGTCGTTGGCGATTTCGACGGCTTCGTCCACGTCGCTGAACGGGATGACGGGCGCGATGGGGCCGAAGTGCTCGTTGCACGCGGCTGCCATGTCGTTGGTCACGCCGGAGAGCACGGTGGGCTTGACGACCAGCGAGTCCTCGACGCCCTCCACGTCGGCGGTCTCACCGCCGGTCTCCAGCGTCGCGCCGGCGTCAACGGTCTGCTCGACGTATTCGAGCATCTCGTCGCGCTGGGACTCGTCGATGATGGGGCCGACCACGGTGTCGCCCTCGTGGGCGCTCCCGACGGCCAGCTCCTCGGCGCGCTCGGTGAGCTTCCGGACGTACTCGTCGTAGACGTCCTCGTGGACGATGTGGCGGTTGATGGAGATGCAGACCTGCCCCTGGTGGACGAACGAACCGAATGTCGCGGCGTCGACGGCGCGGTCCACGTCGGCGTCGCTGGCGACGACGAACGCGTTGTTGCCGCCGAGCTCCATCGCCGGGACGGCGAGGTTCTCGCCGGCGAGGCCGGCGACGTGCTGGCCGACCTCCGTGGAGCCGGTGAAGGAGACGACGTCGCTCTCGGGGTGGCTGGCGACGCGGTCACCGATGTCGGAGCCGCGGCCGGTGACGACGTTCACGACGCCCTCGGGGAGGTCGGTCTGCTCGAAGAGCTTCGCGAACAGCAGGCCGCCCGTGATGGGGGAGTTCGTGGAGGGCTTGAGGACGACGCTGTTCCCGGCGGCGATGGCGGGCAGGACCGCTCGCGCGCTCAGGTTCAGAGGGAAGTTCCACGGCGAGATGACCGTGACAACACCCTTCGGCCCGCGCTCGACGATGTTCTCCTTGCCGGGGATGTTCGAGTCGGCGTGCTCGCCCTTCATGCGTCGGGGGAGCGTGGCGGCCTCGCCGGCGTGGTCGGAGGCGATTTGGATGGACGTCTCGCCCATGATCTGGGAGCCGCCGACCTCGTGGGCCAGCAGGCTGGTGACGTCCTCGGAGTGCTCCTGCAGGGCCTGCAGGAACTGCTGGATTACCGCCGAGCGCTGCGCGGGCGGGGCCTCCGCCCACTCCTCCTGGGCTTCGGCGGCCGCCTCGTAGGCGGCGTCGACGTCGCTCTCGGTCGCGGCGGGGACGTCGGCGACGACCTCGCGCGTCGAGGGGTCCTCGACGGCGATGGTCTCCCCGCTCTCGGCGGGTACCCACTCGCCGTCGATGTACTGCGCGCTCCAGTCGGCGTCGATGGACAGGTCGGTTGTCATCTGCGTTTTACCAGACGGTAGAACGAGGTAAAAGCGGGCGGGATGGAGTGACATCCGCCGATTCACAGCCAGCGAACAACTCCGGGAGTGGGAGAGCGCCGCTCCCATCCGACGTGTTTTACTGTCTGGTAAACAACGGTGAGACATGACCGCCAACGACGCGTCGACGACCGACGGCCCCGTCCCCGGCGAGCGAGTGCGACACGGAACGGGCGTGAACTCGAATCGCGCGTTCCCGACGAGCCACCACCCCGAGCACCTCGACCCGTTCGTCCTCTTCGAGCGGTTCTACATCGACCCCGACCAGGGGTTCCCGATGCACCCCCACCGCGGCTTCGAAATCGTCTCGTACATGATCGACGGCGGGATGGACCACGAGGACTCGCTGGGCGTCAGCAACGTCGCCGAGGAGGGCGAGGCGATGCGCATCACGACCGGCAGCGGCATCCGCCACTCCGAGTTCCCCGCGGGCGGCCGCGGCTGCAACGGCCTCCAGCTGTGGGTGAACCTCCCGCGCGAGAAGAAGGAGGTCGACCCCGACTACGTGGACGCCACGCAGGCCGACCTGCCCACCGAGGAACACGACGGCGCGACGGTGACCACCGTCGTCGGCGACGACTCGCCGCTCTCGCTGCACACGCCCATGGAGTATCTGGACGTGCGCGTGTCGGACGCGTACGAGTGGACGGTCCCCGAGGACTGGACGGGCTTCGTCTACGGCGTCGCCGGCGAGGGGACCGTTGCCGGAGACGCGTTCGGCGAGGGCGACGTCTTCCCGGTCACCGACGAGACCGCGGTCGAACTCCGCACCGACGCCGACCTCCGCGTCGTCGCGGTCGCCGGCCGGCCACACGACGAGCCGATTCAGCAGCGCGGCCCGTTCGTCCTCTGAACGGCCGCACCGCCGTCGCTGGCTCCTCGGCGCGCCGCCTCGGCAGGAACTGCCGGCTTTTACCTGATGGTAAGTTTCTTCCTCGGGGAGCACGGATACACGCCCATGGCAGACGTAGCAGTCGTCGGCGGCGGTCCCGCCGGCCTGTCCGCAGCACAGTTCGCCGCGAAGAACGACCTCGACACCGTCGTCTTCGACACCGACGAGACGTGGATGCACAAGGCCCACCTGTTCAACTACCCGGGCGTGCGCTCGATGGACGGGATGACGTTCGTCGACATCGCCCAGAAGCAGGCGAAGGCCCGCGGTGCCGACCTCCACGAGGGCGAGGAAGTCACCGCCGTTGAGCAGGACGGTGACGGCTTCGCTGTCACGACCGCGGACGGCGAGTACGAGGCCGACTACGTCGTCCTCGCGACCGGTGGCAACCGCGACCTCGCCGAGGACCTCGGCTGCGAGTTCACCGACGAGGACGTCGTCGACGTGAACCTCGACATGGAGACGTCCGTGGACGGCGTCTACGCGACCGGCGCGATGGGCCGCCCCGAGAAGTGGCAGGCTGCCATCGCCGTCGGCGACGGCGCGGCCGCCGTCCTCGACATCCTCTCGAAGGAGAAGGGCGAGTACTACCACGACTTCGACATGCCGTCGGACGTCCCCGAGCTGTAACGCGGCCGCTTCTCACCCGTTATTTTCGCGAGCGCCCAGCGACAGCGCTCCCGTTCGCGGACGCGACGCTCGCGCGAAAATCAGTCCTGTTCCAGCGAGTCCAGCACGAACTCGTCGATGGCCGCGCGGGCCTCCGCGGGCGCGTCGTCGTGCCCCAGCGAGATGCGGCGCTCGCGGGCCGCGTGAATCACGTCCGTGATGAGCTGGCCCATCCGCTCGGCGTCCACCTCGCGGAAGACCCCCTGCTCGATGCCGTCCTCGATGACGGCGACGATGCTGCCGCGGAGCCGGCCGTAGTGCTCCTCGAACAGCTCGCGGTGCTCGGCGTCGTTCTGCGCGTGCGCGTACAGCTCGTGGTAGACTTTCATCCGGTCCCAGTGCGTGAACTCCTCGAACTCCGGCCCGAACAGGCACTGGTCGATGCGCGCGTCCAGCTCCGACCGCGGGTCCATGTCCTCGGCGACCTCGACGCTGCCCTCGTACTGGTCGATGACGTACTTCAGGAACGACGACAGCAGGTCGTACTTCCCGTCGAAGTGGTAGTGGATGACCTGCCGCGACAGCTCCATCTCCTCGCCGATGTCCCGCACCCGCAGGTCCTTGTACCCGTGCTCGCTGAGCGCCCGGAACGTCGCCTCCATGATCTCCTCGCGGGTGTCGTTTGCGCCGACTATCCCGTCTGCCTCGCTCATTACGCCCCGTTAGGGCGGGTAGACTCATATCGGTTTCTTCGTCGGGACGCCGCCAACCACGGTCGGCCGCTCGCGCTACTGCCACGTGTCCGCCCGATTCCGACGCGCTGTTCTGCGAAACGCTTTCTGGGGTTCGGACGCTCCTTTCGGTCGTGTCCACGACTGTCACGACGCCCGACTCAGACGAGACGTGTGCGTACTGTGAGTCGCGCATCTTCGACCATGACCCCATTTGTGTTCGTGACTGTGACGACGACTGTAGTTCGCCGACATACTTCTGTAACTTCGCGTGTCTGTCGTCGTACATCGACGAGAACGATCTTACGACCGGCGACGCGTGCTCGTGGCGTCCCGACGGCGACAGTCGTTGTTAGTCGAGGGGAGCCCGTCGACAAATGCCGATAACAACTAGATATACGGTAGAAAACTGGCGAACAGGGGAGATGGCGATCCGTTCCATTCCTGACGAGGTGCTGTCGCTCTCTTTTGAGGAAGTTCTGGAGATATCCTTTGGTAGGTTCAGAAGTGTAGACCTGAACCCCGTTGAACTCCTGTTTGCTTGTACGTTCTTACACAACGGCTGGCGAGTAGTTCGGACTCCGATGAATCGGAATCATCCGATAGCAGAGAGTAATACGGTGGCTATTGAGCGAGCTACCGGAGTAGAAGATGCGTTGTTTGGTTCTGGTGTGCCGGATCTTTTCCTTTGGGACACTGATGGAAGACATCGGTTTGTGGAGGTGAAAGCGAGTGAAGACTCGCTGAACGAGAATCAGAGAGAATGGGCCGAAACCTATGACTGGGAGCTCGATATTGCTCAATTAGCACATGCAGATGAGAGTCTATCGGACGAAGAAATAATGGAGAGAAACAGGCTAACGTAGGGTCTTGTCTCGTTTTGATGAATAGTGAAGCGGTCACTCGTTAGGACGGAATTTTGCCTCTGTGACGAATTAGAGATCTGAGCGCCTGAGAATGTGCGGATGAGTTGGGGCGGATTGTGAACCTCGCCGAGACGTTCGTCCTCGCTCCGCTCGGACGCTGCGACTCGTCTGGTTCAAATCCGCCAACGCCACACAACTGAGACGACGCGAGATACACGGAGGTCTCTCGCGGTCGTTACGTCAGTAGAAGTGGGTTGGGGCGGATTTGAACCGCCGACCTCCTCCATGTCAAGGAGGTGTCATAGCCTGACTAGACCACCAACCCGCGGCGGTCTTCGAACGCATTCCAGCGTAGTCCGGGGGTATAGTTGAAGGTTTCGAATCGGTACCCGCGTGGGGGTTCGTACCCCGGCAGAGTTAAGTGAACGTACAGAGTTATACATTACAACGCGGAACCGTACATTGGTGTCCACAATGGAGGAATACATCGAGCGCGTCACCGCCGGCGAGGACCTCACCCTCGACGAAGCGCGTGACGCCGTCACCCGGCTGTTCGAGGACGCGACAGACGCGGAAATCGGCGCGCTGCTCGCCGCGCTCCGCGCGAAAGGCGAGACCGAGACCGAAATCGCGGGGTTCGCGCAGGGGATGCGCGACGCCGCCAACACCATCGACCCGGACCGCGAGCCGCTGGTCGACACGTGCGGCACCGGCGGCGACGACTACGACACCATCAACGTCTCCACGACGTCCACGATGGTCGCCGCGGGCGCCGGTGTCCCGGTCGCGAAGCACGGCAACTACTCCGTCTCCTCGTCGTCTGGGAGTTCTGACGTCCTCGAAGAAGTCGGGGTCGACCTCGACGCCAGCCCCGAAGCGGTCGAGGAGCGCATCGAGGACGACGGCATCGGCTACATGCACGCGCCCGCGTTCCACCCCGCGATGAAGGCGGTCATCGGCCCGCGCCGCGAACTCGGCATCCGCACCATCTTCAACGTGCTCGGGCCGCTGACGAACCCCGCGGGCGCGGACGCGCAGGTCGTGGGCGTCTACGACCCCGACCTCGTGCCTGTGCTCGCTCGCGCGCTCTCGCACATGGGCGTCGACCGCGCGCTCGTCGTCCACGGCGACGGCCTCGACGAGTTCGCGCTCCACGGCGAGTCCGTCGTCGCCGAACTCGACGACGGCGACATCGAGGAGTACACCGTCACGCCCGCGGACTTCGGGCTGGAGGAGGCGCCCATCGAGGACGTCTCCGGCGGCACGCCCGAGGAGAACGCCCGCGACCTCCGCGGCATCGTCACCGGCGACGTCACCGGCCCGAAGCGCGACATCATCCTCGCGAACGCGGGCGCGGCCATCTACGTCGCCGGCGAGGCCCACTCGCTCGAAGCAGGCGCCGAGCGCGCCGCCGAGGCCATCGACTCCGGCGCCGCCGAGGAGACGCTGGAGACGCTCCGGGACCCCGCGACGGCGACGCGATGACGCGCGCGAAAGTCTGTGGTCTCACGAACGAGCCCGACCTCCGCGCGGCCGTCGATGCGGGCGCGGACGCCGTCGGATTCATCGCGGACGTGCCCGTGGACACGCCCCGCGAGGTGAGCATCGAGCAGGCGGCGGACCTCGCGGCCGCCGCGCCGCCGTTCGTGACGACGGTGCTCGTGACGATGCCCGAGGCGCCCGAGCGCGCACTCGAACTCGCCGAGCGCGTGAACCCGGACGCCGTCCAACTGCACGGCGACCTCTCCGTGGGCGATGTGGAGCGCGTCGCAGAAAACACTCGCGCGGCGGTCCTGAAGACCGTCGACGCGGAGGACTCCGAGGGCGCGCGCTACGACGACGCCGCCGACGCGCTGCTCGTGGACTCCGTGGACGCGGAGGGCGCGGGCGGCACCGGGCGTACGCACGACTGGGACGCGACCCGAGAGTTCGCCGACAGCGTTGACTCGCCGGTCGTGCTCGCGGGCGGGCTGACGCCCGAGAACGTCGCCGAGGCCGTCGCGACCGTCGAGCCGTTCGCGGTGGACGTCGCGTCCGGCGTCGAGAAGACGGGCGGCGAGAAGGACCACGACGCAGTCCGGCGGTTCGTCGCGAGCGCGACGGAGCGCCGGGAGGTGGAGGCGTGACCGACGCCGACGAGCGCGCCGCGGGACTGGACACCACCCGCGGCGAGTTCGCCGACCTCGCGGCCGACGGTCCCGCGGTCGTCCGCGTCGCCGCCGACCTCGACGTCGGCGTCTCGCCGCTGTCGGCGTACGCCACGCTCACCGAGGGCGAGTACGGCTTCCTGCTGGAGAGCGCGGAGAAGACGTCCGCGAGCGACCCCGACGGCGCGTTCCGGCCGTCGGACGCGACCGAGGACCGCCACGCGCGCTACTCGTTCGTCGGCTACGACCCCGCGGCCGTCGTCACCGCCCACCCCGACGGAACGGAGGTGCAGGCGCTTCGCGACGACCGCGTCACGGAGTTCTTGGACGCCGGCGACGGCGACGTGCTCGACCAGCTCCGCGGCGCGCTCCCCGACGTCGAGCGCCGCGGGTTCCCCGACGAGGACCGTCAGCTGCTCGACGGCGGGCTCGTCGGCTTCCTCGCGTACGACGCCGTCTACGACCTCTGGCTCGAAGAGGTGAGCGTCGAGCGCCCGGAGACTCCGCTGCCGGACGCCGAGTTCGTGCTGACGACGCGCACGCTCGTCTTCGACCGCGCGACCGACACCGTCTCGCTGGTGTTCACGCCGCTCGTCGGTGAGGGCGACGACCCCGACGCGGTCTACGACGCACTCGTCGCGGAAGCCGAGCGCGTGCAGCGCGAACTCGCTGACGCGGAAGAGCCGGAGTTCGGCGGCTTCCGCGTCACCGACGAGCGGGCGGGCGCCCGCGACGAGTACGAGGACAGCGTCGAGAAAGCGAAAGAAGCCGTCCTCGACGGGGAAGTGTATCAGGCGGTCGTCTCGCGCACGCGCGAACTCGACGGCGACGTCGACCCGCGCGGCCTCTACGCCGCCCTGCGCGACGTCAACCCCTCGCCGTACATGTTCCTGCTCTCGCACGACGACCGCACTGTCGTCGGCGCGAGCCCCGAGACGCTGGTCGCCGTTCACGACGACACCGTGCTCAACAACCCCATCGCGGGCACCTGCCCGCGGGGGTCCAGCCCCGTCGAGGACCGGCGGCTCGCCGGCGAGATGCTCGCCGACGAGAAGGAGCGCGCCGAGCACACGATGCTCGTGGACCTCTCGCGGAACGACGTGCGCCGCGTCAGCGAACCCGGGAGCGTGCGCGTCCCCGAGTTCATGCGCGTGCTCAAGTACAGCCACGTCCAGCACATCGAGTCCACGGTGACGGGAACGCTGCGCGATGACCACGACGCCTTCGACGCCACCCGCGCGTCCTTCCCCGCGGGCACGCTCTCGGGCGCGCCGAAGGTCCGCGCGATGGAGCACATCCACGCGCTGGAGGCGTCGCCCCGTGGCATCTACGGCGGCGGCGTCGGCTACTTCTCGTGGAACGGCGACGCCGAGTTCGCCATCACGATTCGGTCCGCGACAATCAGTCACGGGAACGAACAGGATACCCTCCGCGTGCGCGCCGGCGCGGGCATCGTCGCGGACAGCGGCCCCTCGGCGGAGTTCGACGAGACGGAGGCGAAGATGGACGGCGTGCTCGCGGCCGTCGAGCGCATCCGCGAGGACGTCGAGACGCCGGAGGTGGAGGGATGAACGTCCTCTTCGTCGATAACTTCGACTCGTTCACGTACAACCTCGTGGAGTACGTCTCCGAGCAGACAATCGACGGCGAGCGCCCGGAGACGACCGTCTTGAAGAACACCGCGAGTATCGAGGACGTACGCGACGCGGACCCGGACGCCATCGTCATCAGTCCCGGCCCCGGCCACCCGAAGAACGAGCGCGACGTCGGCGTCACCGCGGCCGTGCTCCGCGACGTGAGTCCGGACGTGCCGACGCTCGGCGTCTGTCTCGGGATGGAGGCCGCGGTCTACGAGTACGGCGGAACGGTGGACCGCGCGCCCGAGCCGATGCACGGCAAGACCAGCCCCGTCGAGCACGACGGCCGCGGCGTCTTCGACGGCATCGAGCAGGGGTTCCCGGCGGCCCGCTACCACTCGCTGGCCTGCGGCGCAATTCCGGACTGCTTCGAGGTCTCGGCGCGCACCGACCACGACGGCACCGAGCTCGCGATGGCCGTGCGCCACGAACAACACCCGATTACGTGCGTGCAGTTCCACCCCGAGAGCGTGCTCACCGCCGCGGGCCACGACCTCGTGGAGAACTTCCTGGCGGGCGTCCCCCAGTAGCGCGCCGTGCTCACTTCGTGACGCCGTAGCCGACGATTCCGGTGCCGGCTATCGCGGCCAGAATCCCCGCGCCGGCGAGTGCTTCCGTGTCCATCTCGGGCAGCGCGACGGCGAGCGCAAGGACGACAATCGCCAACAGCGTCACCTGTGTCCCGACGAACAGCGTCTGTACCGCCGACAGTCGGTCGCTCATACGCCAGCCGCGTCGCGGCGCGGCAAATTCGTTTCGGGCAGTCGCAGCGCGTGTACGCGCTCAGCCCAGCACCGTCGTCACGACCCACGCCGCGCCGACGAGAATCGTCGCGACGACGAGCAGTTTCCACGCGACGCTGAGCACGAACCGACCCACGAGAACGATGACTGTGACCGCGACGAGCGCGAGCAGGAGCGTGCCCAGCGGCGAGGAGGTCAGGCCGCCGAGCGCGAGTACAGCGAGCATACTCGCCCCCACGCAGACCACCGACTTAAGCGAGGGGGCAGTCGCCGGCGTCGCGTGCCCCCTTCGGTTCCACTGGACCCCCGAAACTGAAACCCGGGCTCCGTCGGCGGTTTCGCGCCGCCACGACCGACCACTTTCACTTCGCTTTGAACATCATTATATCGGTGCCAGTCCTACGGTTCAACCACCGCGAATCGGGCCGCTCTGGGGACCGCCAGCACGGGGGGCCGGAAGCGGAACTACTAACCACCCGTGCCCGGTACCTTGTCGTCCCTATCGACGCCCGAACTTCGACCATCCATGATACACCAACAACCCACCACACGGACTGTACAGCGGAGTGAGTGTCAATGAGCACGCCGAACGTCTCCGCGGACGAGGTCGACCTGCCCATCAAGCGGACGACCGGCGACACGCTCGAAGAACGGCTCACCGCGAACGCCTACCACAACATCCTGCCGGCGCGGTACCTCCGCAAGAACACGGACGGCGAGCACATCGAGGAGCAGGAGGACCTGTTCCCGCGCGTCGCGAAGAACATCGCGCTCGCGGAGGTCGTCTACGAGAGCGACGACCCGGTCGAGGTCTCGCCCGACCAGCTCAAGCCCGACCACCCGCGCCGCGACGAGCTCGCCGCGGAGGTCTTCGGCGAGGACGTTGACCCCGACGATTCGGACGTCACCGTCGAGCTCACGGAGAGCAACGTCAACAAGTTCGCCTACGACACCGTCGTCCCCGAGCTCGACGACGACGAGGTCCGCGAGCACGTCGAAGCCCAGCGCGAGGAGTTCCAGCAGCTGATGGCGGACCTCTCGTTCATGCCGAACTCCCCGACGCTGATGAACGCCGGCGACGAGCTCCAGCAGCTCTCCGCCTGCTTCGTCGACTCCCCGGACGACGACATCACGGACATCCACCAGACCGCCAAGGAGGCCGCGGAGGTCTTCCAGTCCGGCGGCGGCATGGGGTACGCGTTCTGGAAGCTCCGGCCGTACGGCGACACCGTCGGCTCTACCGGCGGCATCGCCTCGGGCCCGCTGACGTTCATGGAGACGTTCGACCAGATGTGCGAGACCATCGCTCAGGGCGGCGCGCGCCGCGGCGCGCAGATGGCCGTGATGCGGGTCAGCCACCCGGACGTCATCGAGTTCATCCACGCGAAGAACAAGGACGTCTCGCTGGCGCACACGCTGAAGCTCAACGACCCCGACGACTACACGTACACCGAGTTCTCGGAAGCCCTCGAAGAGGCCCGCGAACTCATCGACGAGGACGGCCGCGTCCCCGAGCACCTCCGGAACGCCGTCGAGGGCCACCTCTCGAACTTCAACATCTCCGTGGGCGTCACGGACGGCTTCATGGAGGCGCTGGAGAACGGCGAGGAGTACACGTTCACGAACCCGCGCACCGAGGAGCCCCACATCGCCACCGAGGAGACCGAGGAGATGTACTCCCGGTACGGGCTCGGCGAGTACGTCACGCCCGGCGAGGAGCTCTCGCTGCCCGCGGAACTGGTCTGGGAGCGCATCGTCGAGGGCGCCCACGAGAACGGCGAACCCGGCGTCATCTACCTCGAACGCGTCAACAAGCAGCACTCCTTCGACGTCGAGGAACACCCCGACCACCGCATCCTCGCGACGAACCCCTGCGGCGAACAGCCCCTCGAAGAGTACGAGGCGTGTAACCTCGGCCACATCAACCTCTCGACGCTCGCCGCGAAGGACGCCCCCGACTGGCGCGTCTGGAGCGAGGAGCACGAGTTCGACAGCCTCGAAGAGGGCGTCAGCCGCTTCCTCGACGACGCGCTCGACAACGAGGAGTTCGACCACCGCATCGAGCAGGGCACGCGCTTCCTCGAGAACGTCGTCACGATGTCGGACTTCCCGGTCGAGGAGATCGAACAGAAGGTCGCCGAGATGCGGAAGGTCGGCCTCGGCGTCATGGGCCTCGCGCAGCTGTACATCCAGCTCGGCGTGAAGTACGGCAGCGAGGAGGGCAACGAGATCGCCCGGCAGGTCATGCGCCACATCGACCACGGGTCGAAGGAAGCCAGCCACGAACTCGCCACCGAGCGCGGGAGCTTCGACGAGTGGGACAAGTCCAAGTACGCGAACCCCACCGACTACCCCGAGTGGTTCGAGCACCACACCGGCGAAGACCCCGCCGACTGGGAGGACGGCTTCCCGATCCGGAACCACAACACGACGACCATCGCGCCGACCGGCACTACGTCGATGGTCGGGAACACCACGGGCGGCTGCGAGCCCATCTACAACGTCGCCTACTACAAGAACGTCAGCGACGACGTGCAGGGCGACGAGATGCTCGTGGAGTTCGACGACTACTTCCTCCGCACGCTGGAGGCCAACGACATCGACGTCGACGCGGTCAAGGAGGAGGCCCAAGAGCAGATGTCGAACAACGAGTTCGACGGCGTCGACGGGCTGACGACCGTCCCGGACTCCATCGGCGAGCTGTTCGTCGTCACCTCGGACCTCTCCGGGAAGGACCACGCGGCGGTCCAGACGGCCTGCCAGCAGGGCGTCGACTCCGCCATCTCGAAGACGTGTAACTTCCCGAACGACGCCACCGTCGAGGACATGGACGAGGTGTACCGCTACATCTACGAGAACGGCGGGAAGGGCGTCACCGTCTACCGCGACGGCACCCGCAGCAAGCAGGTGCTGACGACGCGCGCGGACAACACCGAGTTCTCCGAGATGGACGAGGACGAGGCCGCCGAGGCCATCGTCGAGACCATCCAGGAGACGTTCGGCGGCATCGAGGGCTTCCTCGACAACGAGGACGTCCAGGCCGCGTTCGGCGAGGACCTCCGCGAGATATTCGCGGGCAACGAGGACGCCTTCGACGGCGAGTTCGCCGAGAAGCAGGCTCGCCCCGACCTCCTCCACGGCGTCACCCAGCGCATCGACACGGGCTACGGGAAGCTCTACGTCACCATCAACGAGGACCCCGAACGCGAGCGGCCGTTCGAGCTGTTCGCGAACACGGGCAACTCCGGCGGCTTCACGGGCTCGTTCACCGAAGCGCTCGCGAAGACCATCTCGGTGGCGCTGCGCTCCGGCGTGGACCCCGAGGAAATCGCGGACAAGCTGCAGGGCATCCGCTCGCCGAAGGTCGCCTGGGACAAGGGCGAACAGGTCAACTCCATCCCGGACGCGTTCGGCACCGCGCTGCGGCGCTACCTCGACGGCGACGTCGACCGCGCCGCCTACCCCCAGCAGCAGCGCCTCGGCGAGGTCGCGGAGGGCGCGTCCACGCCCGAGACTGACGGCGGCGCTGCCTCCGAGTCCACCGTCGGCGGCCCGCAGGGTCCGTCCGGCGCTGGCGGCGACGGCCAGCAGCAAGACGACGCCACGCAGTCGCTCATCGACGCGGGCGAGAGCCCCGAGTGCCCGGACTGCGGGTCGATGACGCTGTACTACAGCGAAGGCTGCAAGACCTGCGAGTCCTGCGGCTGGAGCGAGTGCTGAACTGAGCGACTAACGGAACTTCTGCGGTTCTTCTCTCTGGACGCGCGAGGGACACGCCTATGCTCGTCGCGCACGCAGCCGTGAGTATGAGCGAGGAATCGACGGACGCGGAACGCGGTGGCAGCCGCTGTCCGATGTGCGACGCGGCGATGTTCAAGCGCCACTGCAAGTACGTCTGCCCGCAGCACGGCGTGATTGCGGACTGCGCCGACCCGTTCAAATTCTGACTACGCGCGCCGCCGCCACGCGCGGTACGCGACCGGACTCAACAGCACGGCGGCCGCGAGCACGCCGCCCGCGACGACGACCGGGTTCACGTCCGTCGCGGCCATCGTGAACGCGTCGAGGCCGCTGCCGAGCGCGACCGTCGCGACGACCCACGGTAGTTCGCCGACGAGCGTCCCCGCGACGAACGACCGGAGGCTCACGTCGCCGGCGCCCGCTGCGGCCGAAACTGGTTCTGCCGGCGTCGGGGCGAACCGCGCGGCGACGAGACCGCGGACGTCCCCGGTCGCGGCGAAGAAGCGCTGGCTGCCGTCCGAGAACCGGCCGAACAGCCGGCCGTCGGCGGGCGCGTAGCGGCCCGCGGCGTACGCCGGGAGGCTCGTGACGACCGCGCCCGCGAGCGCGACCGGGACGCCCGCGACGAGCCCGTACTGGAAGCCCACGAGCGCCGAGAGCACGCTGATGGGCCAGCCGAGCAGCGGGCGGACTGCGTAGAGGCCGACCAGCAGGACGGGGAACCACGGGCTCGCGAGCGCGGTGCGGAGCGCGCCGAGCGCGTCGGCCGGGCGCGCCACGACCGCGAGCACCAGCACCGCCGTGAGCGCGACGCCGGCCGCGTACCGTTTCATCGCCGCCTGCTACCCGAGCGCGGGGTTTAGCGTTGTCCCTTCGGGCGTCGCGCAAGCGTTAAGCGCGCGCTCGCCCCACCACGAGGTATGACCGACGGCGACGCCGGGGACGTCGAGGACCCGGTCGAACTCGGGGTGGAGCTGCTCGCGAACCTCGAATTCGAGTCGCTGCCCGTCGCCGACGCCGTCGACAGGCTGGAGACCGTGACGACGCACCCGCGGACCACGCGGGAGATTCTGGAAGCCGCCGAGCGCCGCGGCGTCGTCGAACGCGACGCCGGCGAAGTCCAGCCGCAGGGCGGCAGCTACGTCTCCTTCCAGGCGGACGTGATTACGAAAGAGGGGGAGTTCTCGTGTCGGCGCTGCGGCGCGTCCATCCAGACGGGCTACTTCATCAACTTCGAGCACGGGGAACTGGGCGCGTTCGGCTCGTCGTGCATCCGCAAGGTCATCGGCCGCGAGTAACTACTCCTCGTCGACGAGGTCGCGCAGCGCCGCGAGCCGGTCCTGCTGGGCTTCGATGACCGCCTGCTGGGCGTCGAGGGCTTCGGCCTGCCGCTCGGCGAGCTCGCGCTGCTCGGCCAGCGCCTCCGCCAGCTCCTCGATGGTGTCTTCGAGGTCGTCCAGTTCGGCGTCCAGCTCCTCTGGGTCGACGGGCGGCTCGACTTTCGCCGCCGCGGTCTGGAAGCCGCTGGACGCGAACTCGTCGCCGTCCGCGCCGTCTGCGGGCTCGCCGGTCGCGCCCGCCGCGCCACCCGTGCCGGCGCTCGCCTCCGCCCGCGGCTCGGGTTCGGCCGCCTCGTCGTCCTCGCCGACGCCGCTGGTGTCGATTGGCTCGACGCCGCTGTCGAAGGAGACTTCCTCCGTGGCCGCGCCCGCGTCCTCGTCGACGTTCATCCGCTCGAACTCCGCGGCGCTGGCGGCGTCGTGGTACGCGTAGACGGCGTCCTCGACGGTCTCGCGGACGTCCCGGAACTGCTCGTTGGGCGCCTTGATGCGCTGGGTGCGCGCGGTCGTCTCCAGGACGAGCTGGCTGGAGACGTTGCCCTCCTCGACGTCGATGCCGGTCACCGTCTCGTAGTCGATTTCCTCGTAGTCGGTCCCCCAGACGGCCGCGCCGACGTGTTTCACGACGCGGTCGCTGGTCACGACGAGCGTGAGCTCGCTGAACCGGTACGTGCGCTTGACCGTCTCCCCGGGCTGGGTGACGTCGGCGGCGTTCAGCACGCCCGCGAGAATCGGGTGCAGCACGTCGTCGAGCTTCCCCGACGGCACGGAGAACGACTCCTCGCCGTCGAGCCCGTAGTCGAGCGTGACCGTCGCCTTCCGTCGCCCCTCGCTGACGCCGATTCCCTCGGCGTCGTGGGGGAACTCGTCGACGCTCTCGTCGCTCAGCAGGCCGTCGGCCGTGTAGACGAGCGTCCGCGTCGGCGTGACGAACACCGCGTCCTCCCCCTTCAGCGGCACGTGCGCGGCGACGTCCTCGTCCCCGAGCGAGGACTGGACGAGCGCAGGTACGTTCATGTACGCCCGAAGCAACCGCCTCGGCTTAAACCCGGCGGGTGCGTCGGTCGAGATGAGAACCTTCAAGAGCGACCTCCCCCTAGCCGGAGTCGAGCCCGGGTGGCTTAGCTGGTCATAGCGCCGCACTCATAGGGTTCCGAGCTTCGGTGCGGCATCCCACTCGCCACGTGGATGCTCAGCATGTCCGCGAGGCCCGCCGAGCCTCGAACCTGGGACATGCGGAGATCGAGGGTTCAAAACCCTCCCCGGGCACTTCTCCGACGCAACGACGAACGTAGTGAGGAGTCCGTCGTGTGAACGTCCGGAGGGTGGCGAACCCGTAGGCTCTGCGCGAACGCAGTGAGCGAAGCGCAGGAAGCGCGACGCGCTTCCGTGGTTCAAAACCCTCCCCGGGCACTTCTCTGACTTCGACGACTCCGACAGCCCGCGGTCTATGCGTCTGCACGCCTCCGAGCGGCCAGCGAGCGCTCCCGACGTCTCGGGAGCGCTCACGAGGCGGGCGCGGCGGCACAAATAACGATTGTGGCCGGTTCCTCCGGGAAACTGAGAAACGCCCTCAGAACGACTTGTAAAACGTCTCGGCGATTCTCAGGAACTCGTAAAACGTCCCCAAACTCGGGGTAGTCTCGGTGAAACGTACTGAAATCCGGGCAACGGTCGACCCCCTATATGGGGTCGGCGCCAGTAGGATGGAGTAGACGAGGTGAGACCCAATGTCTGCCCCCTCCCGCTCCGCACTGGCCGAGGTCGCATCGGACGCCGTGAACACGCCCGCGTCCGCCACCCTCCTGAAGCCCTTCGAGGTCGCCGGCTTCTGGGCGGCGGTCGCCCTCCCGTTCCTGTACACGCCGCTCGTGCTCGCTGGTCCCGACACGACGGCCCAGCAGACCGCGCTCGCCGCGATGGTCGCCCTCCACGTCGTCGCGCTCGTGCTCGGTCACCGCCACAACACGAGCTAACGCGCCGAAGACGCGTCGCTTAACACAGCCGCCCATCTCGGTCCCCGTATGGGTCTCGACGCTGTTTCGCTCGGCCGCACCGGCCTCCGCGTCTCCGAGGTCGCGTTCGGGACGTGGCGGTTCGGCCGCGAGAACGACGCCGGCGAGGTCGAAGTCGGCCGCGAGCGCGCACACGAACTTCTGGACGCGTACGCCGACGCCGGCGGCCGCTTCATCGATACGGCAGACATGTACGGCAGCGGCCGCGCCGAGCAGTACATCGGCGAGTGGCTCGCCGGCCGCGACCGCGACGAGTACGTCGTCGCGTCCAAGATTTACTGGCCCACCCGCGAGGGGCCGAACGGCCGCGGGCTGAACCGCAAGCACCTCCGGAACAACGTGGACGCGATTCTCGACCGCCTCGACACCGACTATCTGGACGTCCTCTACATCCACCGCTGGGACGACCGGACGCCCGCCCGCGAGTTCATGCGCACGCTCGACGAGTTCGTGCGCGACGGGAAGGTCCACTACCTCGGCGCCTCGACGTTCGAGCCGAACGCGTGGAAGGTCGCGAAAGCCAACGAGATTGCGCGCCGCGAGGGGTACGAGCCGTTCACGGTCGTCCAGCCGCGGTACAACGCCGTCAACCGCGAAATCGAGGCGACGTACCTCGACATGTGCCGGGACTACGACCTCGGCGTCGTGCCGTGGTCGCCGCTGGCCGGTGGGTTCCTCACCGGGAAGTACGCGCGTGGCGAGGTGCCGCCCGAGGGGACGCGGGGCGCGACCGACCAGCAGTTCGTAGACTCGTATCTCACGCCGGAGAACTTCGACGCGCTCGAAGAAGTCGAGGCGGTCGCCGAGGAAGTCGGCGCGACGCCCGCGCAGGTCTCGCTTTCGTGGCTGCTCCACCACGAGCAGGTCGTCGCGCCCATCACGGGCGCCCGCACGCCCGACCAGCTCCGCGAGAACCTCGCGGCCGCGGACCTCACGCTGAGCGCCGACCAGTTCGAGCGCATCGCCGACGCGAAGTAGCTACCTCCACGCGGCGCGGACGTTCCGCAGTTCGGCCGCGAGCGCGCGCCGCTTCAGCAGGCAGAAGCCCGCGAAGATGACGGCGAAGCCGGCGACCGTGTGCGGGGTAATCGGCTCCGCGAGCACGAGCAGGCCGACGACCGCTGCGAAGACGGGCGCGACGTAGCTCACGAGGTTGATTTCGATGGGGCCGAGCCGCTCCAGCAGTTCGAAGTAGACGAGGAAGCCGGCGGCGCTGGCGACCAGCGAGAGGTACGCGATGGCGAACAGCGCGTCCGTATTCTGTGGAATCGCCTGCGTCTCGCCGCGCGCGAGGCTGGCGGCGTGCATGAGGAGCGCGCCGAGAATCATCGCCCACGCTTCCATCGTTTCGATGTCGAGGTCGTCGTCGACGCGCTGAGTGAGCACGCTCCCGAGCGCGAAACACGTCGACGCCGCGAACACGAGGAGGACGCCGACCGTGTTCCCGCCGAGGAGGTTCGAGGTGTCGGGGTTCGAGAGCACGGCGACGCCGACGAGCCCGAGCAGCAGGCCCGCGATGCCGCCCAGCGAGAGGCGCTCGGAGGGGAGGAACGCGCGAGCGAACCCCGTCGTGAGCACGGGACTGAGGCTGACGACGACGGCGGCGACGGCGCTCGTGGTCTGTTGTTCGCCGACGAAGAGGAAGGCGTGGTAGGCGGCGATGATGAAGACCGCGGCGATGCCGACGACCGTCCAGTCGGCGCGCGACTGCGGGAGCCAGTTGTCGGCGGCGTACGCCGCGTACGCGAGCATCAGCACGCCCGCGACATCGTAGCGGACCGCCGCGAACAGCACGGGCTCGAAGCCGGCGTCGAGGCCGGCCTTGATGGCGACGAACGCCGATCCCCAGGCCGCTGCGAGCGCGAGAAACAGTCCGGCGTTCCGGTAGTTGGTCACGTTGAACCTCCGTCCGGGGGTACGTTTACGCTTTCGGAGCCGTCCCCGTTTTGCCGCTTAGGCGTTGCGCTCGTCGCGGAGCGCGCGCAGCACGTCCTGCCTGGTGACGATGCCGACGACGACGTCGTCCTCGACGACCGGGACGCGGTTGACGTCGCACTCGTCGGCCGCGAGGATGGCGAGCACGTCGTCGACGCTGGCGTCGGGGCCGACCGTCAGGACGTCCCGCGTCATGATTTTCTTGACGGGCTTGCCGGCGTTCTTCGCGAGGTCGAGTTCGGTCTCCAGTTCGTTCCACGAGAGGTCGATGCCGTAGTCCAGCGTCTCGAGGAACGGCGGGAGGCCGATGGGAATCCAGACGGTGTGGTCTTTGGGCTGGAACAGCTCCACGAAGTCGCGCTGGGTGACGACGCCGACGAGGCGGTTGTCGTCGTCCACGACGGGGAACCCCGTGAAGTCGCGTCGAGCGAGCTGCTGGAGGACGTCGCTGACGTCGTCGTCCTCGTGGACGGTCTCGACGGCTTCGGTCATCAGGTCGCGTGCCTGCATACGGGAGTCCTCGCAGCCACGCCACCTATCGCTTTGGATGCGGGGCGGCTCAGAGCAGGTCGCCGTCGAAAGGCTCGTCGGTGCGGTCGTGGACGGCGACCAGCCCCTCGTCGGGCGTGACCAACAGGAAGAGGACGGCGGCGTCCTCGTGGACGGCGAGCAGGGTTTCGACGTCGCCGTGGGCGTCGACTTCGGTGTCTTCGGTGGCGTCCCCGAGTTCGAGCGCGCGCTCGCGGAGCTGGTGGATGCGCGGGAGCAGGTCCTCTTCGAGGCGCCGCTCGTCGACGTATCGGACGTCGACGCCGTTCGGGTCGTACCGGAAGACGACGCGGAGGGCGTCCCCGCCGCGTCGCTTCACCGCCTCCGTCGCCCGGCGGAACGTGTCGTCCGGCCCACCCCCGTCGTACGACGTGTTAGCCTTTGCCATATTTGTTGTTAGTTAGTATACATCAATGAGTGTTTGGTTAGCGCGCTAACTATCTGGGGCGAACGAAATCCGTGCGTCGGCGAACGTGCCCGCGGCGAGGCCGCGCCGAACGCGCGCGCTGACCGGCGGACCGCTTAAGTTCCGGCGCTCGTTACGGTGCGTATGGCCATCGTGGGCCGGTCGAAACTCCGAGACCTGTTCGACGAGTCGCCGACGCCGCACATCGCCCACCCCCCGCAGTCCCACCGCCGCGATTTCTACGTCGCGACCGACGGCTCCTACTCCCGGGACGGCAGCGGGCTCGGTGTCATCGTCGAAACCCGGGACGGCGAGCGGGTCGCCCGCTTCGCCGTGCCCGACGAAGCCCCGAACAACAACGTCGCCGAGTACCGCGCGCTCCACCTCGGACTGGACGTGCTCGCGGCGCGCACGCCGCGGGACGCGCGCATCGGCGTGCTCGTCGACCACAACGACCTCGCGGGCGACGTCAACACCGCCGCGCTCGCCGCCCGCGCCCACGACTACCGCCCCATCAAGGAGTTCTCGCCGCCCGCGACCGCCGACCACCACTGGCGCGGCATCCGCGCGCGCGTCGTCGGCTTCGAGGAAGTGCGCGCCGCCCAGCTGGACAGCAACACCAACCCCGCGCACGTGCTCGCGAACGAGCCCGAGCAGTACGGCCACGTCAACGACGAACCCGCGCGCTGCCTGCTCCCCGAGCGCGAAACCGGCGACTCGCAGGTGCCGCCGCCCTCCCGTAGTGACCGCCGCGCTAGCGACTGAGATCCACTTTTTGCGCTACGTGGGGCGCGCAAAGCACGCCCCACTCGGCAAAAACTTAGTGAAAAAGCACTCCTCCTTCGGTCCGTCCCGTCCCTCAGTCGTCGGCCCGAGCGCTCACGCCGCTCACGGCTCGTTTCACTCGCCGTTCGCCTTCGAGGCGCGTAGCGCCTCGCTGTTCGCGCTCGGTGAAACTCGGCGTCGCTCCGCTCCGCCGAGTACGGTACCGTCGTCGCCTATCGAAGAGGGCCCGAAGGAGAGTAGTTAGCGTTCGCTCAGTCGCCGTTCTGCTGGGCGTCCACGACCGCGACGGCCGCGAGGTTCACGATGTCCTTGACCTCGTCGCCGCGCTGGAGGACGTGGACGGGCTCGCCCATGCCGACCAGCATCGGGCCGATGGCGTCGGCGCCGCCGAGGCGCTGGAGGAGCTTGTAGCCGATGTTCCCGGCTTCGAGGTTCGGGAAGATGAGCACGTTCGCGGGGGCGTCGAGGTCGCTGAACTCGTAGGTGCCTTCGAGGATGTCCTCGACGACCGCGCTGTCGGCCTGCATCTCGCCGTCCACGGGGAACGCGACGTCGTCGTCGTCGCGGAGCATGCGCGCGGCGTCGCGGGGCTTGCGCGTGCCCTCGTTGTCCACGCTCCCGAAGTTCGAGTACGACAGCATCGCGACGCGCGGGTCGACGTTGAACCGGCGCGCGAGGTCCGCGGTGTGTTCCGCAACTTCCGCGAGCACGTCCGCGTCGGGGTCCTGGTTGACCGTGGTGTCCGCGCAGAAGATGACGCGGTTCTTGAACGTCAGCATGTAGACGCCGGCCACGTAGTCGGCGTCCGGCGCGGTACCGACGACCTGCAGCGGCGGCTTCAGCGCGGACGGGTAGTGGTGCGTGAGCCCGGTGAGCAGCGCGTCGGCGTCGCCGGCTTCGACCATCGTCGACCCGAGGTAGTTCGGGTCGCGCTTCACCAGCGACTCGGCCTCGCTGCGCGTGATGCCCTTGCGCTGGCGGAGCTCGTAGAGGCGCTCGGCGTACTCCTCGTGGTCGCCCTCGTCGGGGTCGACGATCTCGGGGTCGAAGTCCAGTCCGAGCCCGGAGACCACGCCGTCGATGGTGTCGCGGTCGCCGATGAGCACGGGTTCGGCAATCCCCTCCTCGGCCATCTGGTAGGCCGCGCGAATCATCTTCTCGTCGTCGCCCTCGCCGAGCGCGACGCGCTTGGGGTCGCTCTTGGCCTTGTTGAGGACGATGCGCATCATCTCCCGGCTCTTGCCGAGGCGTGCCTCAAGCTCCTCGCGGTACTCCTCCAAGTCGAGGTCGCGGCGCGCGACCCCGGAGTCGATGGCGGCCTCCGCGATGGTGGGCGCGACCTCGAACAGCACGCGCGGGTCCAGCGGCTTCGGGATGATGTACTCGGGGCCGAACTGGAGCGGCTGGTCGCCGTACGCCTTCACGACGGCGTCCGGCACGTCCTGTTTCGCGAGGTCCGCGAGCGCCTCCGCGCACGCGACCTTCATCTCCTCGTTGATGTCGGTCGCGCGCACGTCGAGCGCGCCCCGGAAGATGAACGGGAACCCGAGGACGTTGTTCACCTGGTTCGGGTAGTCCGAGCGCCCGGTCGCCATGATGACGGTGTCGTCGCGGGCGGCCTTCGCCTCCTCGTAGCCGATTTCGGGGTCCGGGTTCGCCATCGCGAACACGATGGGGTTGTCGGCCATCGACTGCACCATCTCCTGGCTGACGATGCCGCCGACGGAGAGGCCGACGAAGACGTCCGCTCCCTCCATGGCGTCCGCGAGGTCGCCGCCCTCGCCCTCGGGGCTGGCGAACTCCGCCTTGAACTCGTTGACGTCGCGGTCCTCGGTGATGATGCCCGAGGAGTCACACATCGTGATGTTCTCGCGCTGGACGCCCAGCGAGACGTAGAACTTCGCGGAGGCGATGGCGGACGCGCCCGCGCCGGAGAAGACGACTTCGAGGTCTTCGAGGTCCTTGCCCGCGATTTCGGCGGCGTTCAGCAGCGCCGCGCCGGAGATGATGGCGGTGCCGTGCTGGTCGTCGTGGAACACGGGGATGTCCATCTCCTCGCGGAGCCGCGTCTCGATTTCGAAGCACTCCGGCGCTTTGATGTCTTCGAGGTTGATGCCGCCGAACGTCGGCTCCATCGCCGCGACGGACTCGATGATGTCGTCGGCGCTCTCCCGGTCGAGTTCCACGTCGAAGACGTCGATGTCCGCGAACCGCTTGAACAGCACGCCCTTCCCCTCCATGACGGGCTTGGAGGCCTGCGCGCCGATGTCGCCGAGCCCGAGCACCGCAGAGCCGTTGGAGACGACGCCGACCATGTTCCCTTTCGCGGTGTACTTGAACGCGTCTTCGGGGTCGGCGTCGATGTGCCGGCACGGCGCCGCGACGCCCGGCGAGTACGCCAGTGAGAGGTCCCGCTGGGTGTTCGTCGGCTTCGTCGTCGAAATCTCTATCTTCCCGGGCGGGTCGCTGGCGTGGTAGTCCAGTGAGTCCTCGTCTAGTCCCATGTCGTCCCCTGCTCCGGCGACGGCCAAAAACCTACCCCAACGCGTCGAATGTTGTTACGTCAATCGACGAACTCCGTCGGCTGTGCGGGGACGGGATTCGAGCGGTGTTCCCAGCTCACGACGGTCGCCGCTCGACATTCCGCGCTCCTTGCTCGCGTTAACGTGCCCGCCTATTGGTCGGCCACGCTCACGCATCGCTTCGCTCCGCGTTCGCGTTAACGTGCCCTCGCTACGCTCGGGCACGCTCAATACGACACGCCTACGTACACCGACCCAAAAATTCGAGTCATGGACCGCCGCTCCTACCAACTCGCGGCCGTGACGACCGCCCTGACGTTCGCGCTCATCCTCGTCGGCGAGTACACCGCCGTCTCCGGGTCGGGCGCGACCTGCGGGCTGCAGTGGCCGGACTGCAACGGCCAACTGCTCCCGCTGGGGCTCCAGATTCACGACTTCGTCGAGCAGTTCCACCGCGGGTTCGCGATGGTCGTCGGCTTCTTCATCCTCGGCACCGGCGCCGTCTCGTGGCGCAACTTCGACCAGCGCGACGTCAAAGTCGGCGGCGTGCTCGCTGTGGTCCTGTTGCCGATTCAGGTGATTCTCGGCGGCACCACCGTCACGTTCAGCGGCCTCGTCCCGTGGGGGTACATGCCCATCACGCAGGCCGTCCACCACCTCGCCGCGCTCGCCATCTTCGGGACGCTCGTCTACACGACGCTCCGGATGCGCGAACTCGTCGGCGTCGGCCTCGGGCGCGTCCGCACCGCCGCCATCTCCGGGCTCGCGGTGCTCCCGCTCGCGCTGGTGTTCTCCCGGAACACCGTCTTCGCGGTGTACGGGACGCGCGTCCAGCTGATTCACCACGCGCTCGAACTGGTCGTGTTCACCGCCGCGCTCGCCGCGTTCGTGTGGGCGCGCCGCCACGGCGACCGCCGCGCCGCGCAGGCGATGGTCGCCACGCTCGCCGCCGTCACCGCCCAGATTCTCATCGGCACCGGCGTCGTCCAGTTCTCCGCGACTGTCCAGCTCACCTACTACGCGCTGACCGCCGTCGTCGCCGCGCTGTTCGTCCTCGCGGCCCGTTCGGCACGTTCGCCCGGCGCGGACGCCGCTGGCGCGCCGTAACGGGGCGCCGCCCCGGACGGTTGTATTTAAGTTACTCCCGCCGAATCGGTTGGGTATGTCTGAGTTCAATCGGCGGACGTTCCTGAAGAGCGTCGGCGGTACCGGCGTCGCACTGACTGTCGCCGGCTGCATGGGCGGCGGCGACGGTGACGGCGACGGCTCGACCACCACCGGCACGACGGCCAGCGGCGACACGACGACCACCGCGGACGTCACGACCCTCACGCCCGGCACGGCCTCCGGGTTCCCGCCGTTCGAGTACGTCAACGAGTCCGGCGACCTCGTCGGCTTCGACGTCGACCTGCTGTCGGCGGTCGTCGAGCAGACCGACGGCTACGAGCTCGGTAGCTGGGAGGACCTCGCGTTTGACCAGCTCATCGTCGCGCTCGACAACGGCAACATCGACGTCGCCGCAGCCGCGATGACCATCAACCCCGACCGCGACGAAACCATCGACTTCACCGACCCCTACTACGACGCCAACCAGGCGGTGCTCGTCCGCGAGGGCGGGAGCTTCCGCCCCGAGAACAAGGAGGACCTCGCCGACCGCCCCATCGGCGCGCAGGCCGGCACCACCGGCAAGGACCAGATGGACTCCCTCGTCGAGGACGGCACCATCAGCAGCTCGCAGACCAACACCTACGAGAACTACGTGCTCGCCGTTCAGGACCTCGCGAACGGTAACATCGACGCGGTCATCGTCGACACGCCGGTCGCGGAGACGTTCGTCGCGAACCGCAACGTCGTCGTCTCCTTCACCATCGAGACCGGCGAACAGTACGGCTTCGGCGTCCGCGAGAACGCCAGCGACCTCCAGAGCGCGCTCAACGAGGGCCTGCAGGCCGTCCGCGACGACGGCACGTACGCCGACCTCACCGAACAGTACTTCGCCAGCGAATAACGTCGATGGACCCGACGCAACTCGTACTGCAGGCCGGACTCGGCGACCTGGCGCTCGTCTGGTGGCAGTTCCTCGTCGACTGGGAGTCCGCGTGGCGCCGGTTCCTCGTCGACTGGGAGTTCGTCTGGCGCCAGCGGCAGTTCTTCGTCGACGGCACGTGGCTGGCGGTCAAGCTCACGTTCTTCAGCATGGTGTTGGGGTTCGTCGCCGGGCTGCCCGCGGGCGTCGTCGAAGCCTACGGCGGCAAGTACTCGAAGGGCGTCGTCCGGCCGGTCGGCGTCGTCGTCCGCGGCACGCCCATCCTCGTCATCATCTCGCTGACGTACTTCGCGTTCGGCGTCTCCCCGGCGTTCCTCGCGGCGACGCTCGCGCTCGGCGTGCGCTCGGCCGCCTACCAGAGCCAGATCTTCCGGGGCGCCATCGAGAGCGTCGAGAGCGGGCAGATGGAGGCCGCGCGCGCCGTCGGGCTGTCGAAGCTCGGCGCCATCCGCCACGTCGTCCTCCCGCAGGCGCTGCGGCGCTCCGTGCCCGGCTTCCAGAACGAGTTCACCATCGTCCTCAAGGACACCAGCATCGCGTACGCAATCGGCGTCGCGGAGCTGTTGAAGCGCAGCTACGACCTGTTCTCCATCCAGACGACCGCCGCCCTCGAAGTGTTCCTCGCGGCGTCGCTCATCTACTTCGTGTTGACGTTCACCGTCAATCGCGGCATCGAGCGACTCCACAGCCGCGTCGCGATTCCCGGAGGTAATCACTAATGTCCGACCCACTACTCGACGTCGACGACGTCTACCAGAGCTACGGCGAGGAGAGCGTCCTCGAAGGCATCACCTTCGAGATGGAACGACAGGACGTGAAAGTCCTGGTCGGCCCCTCGGGGTCGGGGAAGTCCACGATGCTGCGCTGCGTCAACCGCCTCACGGATATCGACGACGGCGACATCTGCCTCGACGGCGACTCGATCTACGACCTCGACGCCGACGAACTCCGCCGGCAGGTCGGAATGGTGTTCCAGGACTTCAACCTGTTCGCGCACCTCACCGCCATCGAGAACGTCACGCTCGGCCTCAAGCGCGTGCTCGGCCTGAGCGAACGGGAGGCCGTCGAGAAGGCCGCGTGGCAACTGGAGGAGGTCGGCCTGCGCGAGCAAGCCAACTCCTACCCCGCCGAACTCTCCGGCGGACAGAAACAGCGCGTCGGCATCGCTCGCGCGCTCGCGATGGACCCCAAGCTGATGCTGTTCGACGAGCCGACGTCGGCGCTGGACCCCGAGCTCATCGGCGAAGTCCTCGAAGTGATGCGCGACCTCGCCGACGAGGGGATGACGATGCTCGTGGTCACCCACGAGATGGGCTTCGCCAAACAGGCCGCGACGGACGTGCTGTTCCTCGACGACGGCAAGCTCGTCGAACAGGGGCCGCCCGAACAGCTCTTCGAGAACCCCGAGCACGACCGCACCGCGGCGTTCCTCAGCCGCCTCACGCAGCTCCACGGCGGCCAATGAGCCGGAGCACGCAGCGACTCGCCCGGGACGGCATCCTCGCGGCCTTCTGGCTGTGGTTCGGCGCGCGCCTGCTCAACGACTGGTTCGGCGGCGTCATCGTCCCCCGCGGCCAGCCGTTCTTCGACCCCCAGCCGGTCGCGGACGCCAGCACCGCGCTCAACGAGGTGGCGGCCGGCCTCGGCGTCGTCGGCACGCCCGTCGGTTGGGTCGCCAGCGCGCTCGGGTCCGTGTCGTTCGCGATGACGTACCTCCCGGACCTCGCGGCCGGCGCGTGGCTCACCGTCGTACTCACGACGCTCGGCATCGCGTTCGGGCTGGTGCTGGCGGTGCCGCTGGCGGCCGCCCGCGTCTACGGCCGCGTCACCCACTGGATAGCGCTGGCGTTCATCGAACTCATCCGCGGGACGCCGCTGCTCGCCCAGCTGTTCGTGCTCTACTACGCGCTCCCGCTCTCGGGGTGGATCGGCAACGTCCCGTTCGTCGGCAGCAGCATCGTCCCCCCGCAAGCGGTGTGGGTCGCCGTCATCGGATTCACCATCAACAGCGCCGCCTACCAGGCCGAGTACATCCGCGGGTCCATCGAGGGCGTCGATCCCGGTCAGTTGACGGCCGCGCGCGCGGTCGGCCTCTCCCAACTGGAGGGCATCCGCTACGTCGTCCTCCCGCAGGCGCTGCGGTTCGCGATTCCGTCGTGGACCAACGAGCTCGTCTACCTCGCGAAGTACTCCTCGCTGGCGTCGTTCATCACGGTCACGGAGCTGTTCCACGCCGTCGAGGAGGCCGCCTACGAGAACTACCGCTTCCTCGACTTGTTCCTGCTGGCGGCGGTCGTCTACGTCCTGCTCGTGCTCTCGGCGACCACGACGATGGAGTGGGTCCGCGAGCGCGTCGCGATTCCCGGCGTCGGCGGCTCCGCGGGCGGCCGCGGCCCCACCGAGTAGTCAGAAGAAGTCGTCCAGGCCCGCCTGGTCGTCGTCGCTGTCCTCGTCCTCTTGCTCGTTCTCGGATTCGTCTTCGGTCTCGCTGGCTGCGTCCTCGCCGGACTCGTCCTCGTCGAAGCTCGCGCTCGCCTCGCCCTCGAAGGCGCCGCCGGAGTGCTCGACGGCGCGCTCCGAGCGCAGCTGTTCGGCGTCTTCGACGATGGACTGGACCTTGTTCGTCGTCTCCCCGGAGCCCGTGACGAACGAGACGTGCTCGGCGTCGAGGTCGTAGGCCGCCGTCATCGCCACCGTCAGCTCGCGGTTCTTGCAGTGGTGGGTCATCGTCGCGAGGAACGGCACGACCTTGCGCCGCGCCGTCGACATGCTGGTGCCGCTGACCTCCGCGACCTTCCGCGCGACGTAGTCGCGCTTGTTCCGGGTCGCCCGCGAGGACCCGAGCTTCCGCCAGTACGACGGCGGCCCGTAGCGCGTCCAGCCGCCGTGGTCGTGCCGGCGGGACGCCGCCACGCCCGCCGCGATGTTGTCGGTGGCGTACCGCCAGTACGAGTAGTTCTGCGTCGCGCGCACCCGCCCGAGCCAGACGTCCGCGTTCGAGAGGAACTCGTAGGCGTCCGCGAGCTCGTCGCCGTAGTAGTCCTTCGGGACGTTGTCCTCCACCCAGTTGACGAGGTCGTCGGGCGTCTCGTCGACGTCGTAGGCGGCTTCGAGTGCGTCCTGCGCGCCGAGGTTCTTGATGAGGTCGTCGAGGAAGTCGAAGACGCCCTCCGTGCGGTCGCGCTCGCCCATCACCACGTCGTCGGTGGTGAGTTTCTCCTCGGTCTCCGCCAGCGCCTGCAGGTCGTTGACCGCCGACCGCAGGTCCCCGGAGTTCTGCTCGGCGATGGCTTCCAGTGCTTCCTCGTCGTACTCGATGCCCTCGCGCCGGCAGATGTCCCGCAGCACGGGGACGATAGAGCGCTTGGAGACGTCCCGGAACTCGATGTCTTGGCAGGCGTTCCGCAGGCTGTTGCTCATGTCGTAGAACTCGTTGGCGATGAGGACGATGGGCTGCGTGGACTCCTTCACGAGGTCCGTGATGGCCGCGGAGCCGCCGCGGTCGACGTTCCCGTGGAGGTTGTCCGCCTCGTCCATCACGACGAGCTTGCGGCCGCCCGTCCCGCCGCCGAGCGTCCCGGACTTCGCGGCCTCGCCGGCGACGCGCTCGACGACCGACGCGGTGCGCTGGTCCGAGGCGTTCAGCTCCACGACGTCCCAGCCCTCGTCGGCCGCCAGCGCGTGCGCCGCCGACGTCTTCCCGACGCCCGGACTCCCGTGGAGGATGACGGCCTCCCGGTGGTCCTCCCACGTGTCCGCCCACTCCCGGAGCGCGTCGCGGGCCTTGTTGTTCCCGCGGACCTCCGACAGCGACGACGGGCGGTACTTCTCCGTCCAGTCGGTCATTACCGGACGAAGGCGCGAGCCGCGTTTAGTGGTTGCGGAGAGCGTGCTCGACCGCAGGGAGAGCACGTTTTCGCGAGCGGGGAGCGAAGCGACCCGCGAGCCGCGGGGCCGACCGAAGCGAGCCCACGTTATCGCGAGCGGGGAGGAACGACCCGCGAGCCCCACTGTCGCCGCGATGCGTCGCCCGGAGTCGGACACGGCACTCGAGGATTTTCACGCGCTCGAACCGTCCTAGAGCGCGCTTAACCGCCGCCGTAGCGCGTATTTCGGCGTGCTGGGTAGAGCGATAGCCTTTCGGTCGTCGCCCCAGAACCGTGTCGCTAATGTACATCGTCATCGTCGGCGCGGGTGACATCGGCGACCCCCTCACGGAGATTGCCACGCAGGGTGGCAACGAGGTCGTGGTCATCGAGCGCGACGAGGCGCGCGCCGAGCGGGCGTCCCGGGAGTACGACTGCCTGGTCATCAACGACGACGCGACGTCGAAGGAGACGCTGGAGGACGCCGGCGCGGACCGCGCGGACGCGCTGATTTCGACGACCGATCAGGACGCCACGAACGTGATGGTGTGCCTGCTCGCGCAGGAGCTGGAAGTGCCGGACGTCGTGTCGGTCGTGCACAACCCCGAGCACATGAACCTCTTCCGGCAGATCGGCGTGAACACGATGCAGAACCCCCAGCACCTCATCGCGGAGTACCTCTACCGGGCGGTCAAGCGCCCGTCCATCGTGGACTTCATGCGCATCGGCGAGGAGGCCGAGGTGTTCGAGATTACGGTCGAACGGGACGCCCCGATTACGGGGAAGACGCTGCGGGAGGCCGACGAGGAGGGGCTGCTCGAGGGCGAGTTGCTCGTGGTCGCCATCGAGCGCGACGGCGAGGGCGAGCCGATTACGCCCCGCGGGAACACCCGCATCGAGGCCGGCGACCTGCTCACGGTCTACTCCAGCAAGGGCGCGACGCCCGAGGTGACCGACGTCTTCGGGCACACCGAAGACCGCTCGTAGCATGCCCCGGAACAACGGCGGTCTGCTCCCGACCGACCTCCGAATCATCGCGCGAGACGTCGGGTCGCTGGTGTTGATGGAGGCGGGCCTGATGGTGCTCACGTCGCTGGTCGCGCTCGCGTTCCGGGAGTTCCACGCCGCGCTCGCCATCTTTCTCGCGGCGGGCGTGACCGCCGGCGTCGGCGGCGCGGCGAACCGCGCGTTCGCCGACGCGCCCGACCCGAAGATGAAACACGGGATGGTCATCGCCGCCGGCGGGTGGCTGATGGTCGCGGCGTTCGGCGGCCTCCCGTTCTTCCTGACGGCGTGGCTGACCCCGCCCGCCGCCATGGAGGCGTTCGTCCCCGCGGCCGCGGACACGAGCGCGTGGGAGCCGATTCGCGTCGCCGGCACGACGACGCTGTCCAGCCTCGCGTACTTCCGGGACCCGTTGCACGCGTTCTTCGAGAGCATGAGCGGGTGGACGGGCAGCGGGCTGACGATGGCGATTCACGAGCCGTCGCTGCCCCGGGCGCTCCAGTGGTGGCGGTCGTTCATCCAGTGGGTCGGCGGCGTCGGCGTCATCGTCCTCACCGTCTCGATTCTCTCCCGGCCCGGTAGCGGCAGTTACGCGCTCTACCAGAGCGAGGCCCGCGAGGAGAAGATTCACCCGAGCGTCGTCTCCACGGTCCGCACGGTCTGGAAGCTCGTCGTCGGGTACACCGTCCTCGCGTTCGCCCTGCTGTTCGGCGCGATTCACTACAGCGACAGCGAGTACGCCCGGTCGCTGGAACTCTGGGAGGTCGCGTGGCAGGCGCTCAACCACGCGATGACCGGGCTCACCACGGGCGGGTTCTCCGTGACGGATAACTCCATCGCGACGTACAACTCGCCGCTCGTCGAGACGGTCCTGCTCCCCATCATGATTCTGGGCGCCATCGCGTTCCCGGTCCACTACGTCGTGCTCAAGGACCGGAAGGTCGGCGAACTCGTCGCGGACCTCCAGACGCGCTGGCTGTTCGTCCTGCTGGCGCTCGGCGTCGCGGTGCTCTCCGCGCAGAACGTCCTGTCGGTGCCCTCGACGTCGGGCGCGTTCGCGACGCAGTCGTTCCTCCCGTTCTCGGTGCCGAGCCTCGACCCCGCCCAGCTCGACGCCATCCGCGACTCGACGTTCCAGTGGGTGAGCGCGCTGAGCTGCACGGGGTTCCAGTCCGCGCCCATCGGCCGCTGGCTCGCGGGCGCGAAAGTGATGGTCGTCGGCGCGATGGTGCTGGGCGGCGCCGCCGGGTCGACGGTCGGCGGCATCAAGATAATCCGCGGGTACACCATCGCGCGCGGCATCGTCTGGCAGTTCTCCCGCGTGTTCCTGCCGAAGAACGCCGTCGTCACCGCGCGCATCGGCGACCGCCTGCTCGACCGCGAGTCCATGGAGCGGGAGTTCAGCGAGGCCGCCATCGTCAGCCTGCTGTGGCTGCTCGTGCTCGCCGCCACCAGCGTCGTCCTCGTGAACCTCGCCGGCCCCGAGTTCGGGTACGCCGACGCGCTCTTCGAGGTCGCCAGCGCGCAGGGGAACGTCGGCCTCTCCTCGGGCATCACGGGACCGACGATGTCGCCGCTGGCGGAAGCGATGTTCACGCTCAACATGTGGGTCGGCCGCCTCGAAATCATCCCCGTGCTCGTGTTCGCTCGCGCCGCCATCTCCGGGCTGAACCCGTAGCCCGGCACGGGCCGCCGCACTCGGGGCGCGCGACTGACTCTCCGGCGACCCCGAACCGGAACCGGCGAAAACGACGGGAAATTCTGCGCTTCCGTCCACTCACTAATAAGGGATGTATGGAAAAGAGACGTTCTTATACGCTCCAGTAGCTAGGCGTCCGTATGAACGGGCGCGAAACCGACGGTGAACCGCTGCTCGCACACGTCCTCGTCCCGGTGGCCAACGAGGACGACGCGGCAGCCACCGCGACCGCACTCGAACCGTACGACCCCGGACAGGTGACCGCGCTGCACGTCGTCGAGAAGGGCGACGGCGTCCCGGACAAGACGCCGGTCGAACAGTCCGAACAGGTGGCGGCCGACGCGTTCGCCGCGGTCCGCGCCGTCTTCCCGGACGCCGACGACCACACCGCCTACGCCCGCGACGTCGTCGGCGCCATCTTCGACGCCGCCGACGAGGTCGACGCGTCCGCCGTCGCGTACCGCTCCCGCGGCGGCAACCGCCTCGTGCAGTTCCTGTCGGGCGACCACTCGCTGAAGCTCGTCACGCAGGCCGACCGCCCCGTAATCGCGCTGCCGCGAACCGACACAGACGAATGAGCGACGACGAACTCGCGAAAGACCTCGGGCTGGTCTCCGCGATGACCATCGGCATCGGGACGATGATCGGCGCCGGCATCTTCGTGCTCCCGGGCGTCGCGGCGAACGCCGCCGGCCCCATCGTCGTCGTCTCGTTCGTCGTCGGCGGCGTCATCGCGATGGTGAACGCGCTCTCCGTCTCCGAACTCGGCACCGCGATGCCGAAGGCCGGCGGCGGCTACTACTACATCAACAAGGCGCTCGGCCCGATGTTCGGCTCCATCGCCGGCATGGGCGACTGGATGGGGCTGGCGTTCGCCTCCGCGTTCTACTGCATCGGCTTCGGCCAGTACCTCGCCGTCTTCGTCGGCCTCCCCGCCGTCGCGTTCCTCAACCCGATTCAGGTCGGCGCGCTGGTCGCCGGCTTCCTCTTCGTCGGCGTCAACTACATCGGCGCCAAGGAGACCGGCGGCATCCAGACGGTCATCGTCTTCACGCTCCTCTCGATTCTGACCGTCTTCGCGCTCGCGGGCTTCACCACCTTCGACTACGCCACGCTCGTCAGCGAGGGCGGGCTCGCGCCGTACGGCACCGGCGCCATCCTGCCCGCGACCGCGCTCGTGTTCGTCTCCTTCCTCGGGTACGCGAAAATCGCGACCGTCGCCGAGGAACTCAAGAACCCCGGTCGGAACCTCCCCATCGCGATTCTCGGCAGCGTCGGCATCGTCACCGTCGTCTACGCGATTCTGGTGTCCATCATGCTCGGCGTCGTCCCGTGGCCGGAACTCAGCCAGGACGCGCCCGTCGCGCAAGCCGCCGAAATCGCGTTCCCGGCGTCCATCGGCCCGGTCAGCGGCGTCGCAGCAGCCGCAGCCGCCGTCATGACCGTCGGCGCGCTGCTGGCGACCGCGTCGTCGGCGAACGCCTCGATTCTGGCGTCCGCGCGCATCAACTTCGCGATGGGCCGCGACAGAATCGTCACCAACTGGCTCAACGAGATTCACCCCAGCTACGCGACGCCGTACCGCTCGATTCTCGTCACCGGCGGCCTCATCGTCGTGTTCATCGCGGCGCTCGGCCAGGACATCGAGGTGCTGTCGAAGGCCGCCAGCGTCCTCCACCTCATCGTGTACGCGCTGATGAACGTCGCGCTCATCGTCTTCCGGGAGGCCGACGTCCCCGAGTACGACCCCGACTTCACCGTGCCGTTCTACCCCGTGACGCCGATCCTCGGCGCGGCGCTGTCGCTGGGCCTCGTGGCGTTCATGGACGCCCGAGAGATCGCGCTGGCGGCGGCGTTCGTCGCCGCGGCGCTGGCGTGGTACTTCCTGTACGCGCGCAGCGAGACGACCGAGCGGGGCGTGCTCTCGAACTACATCCGGCGCCGCGAGGACGACCTCCCCGACCAGGTCGTCGAGGCCGCCGACTCCGTCGCGCCGACTGGCGAGGAGGGACCGACGGTCATGGTCGCACTGTCGAACCCGCGCACGGAGAGCGCGCTCATCACGCTCGCGGGCGCGCTCGCCGAACACGAGGGCGGCCGCGTCCTCGCCACGCACGTCGTCACCGTGCCCGACCAGACGTCGCTGGAGACCGCCGCCGAGCGCCGCGCGGAGCTGGACGCCACCTCCGCAGAGCTGCTCTCAGCGGCGAAAGCGGACGCGGAGGCGTTCGACGTCCCCATCGAGACGCAGACGATTCTCTCCCACCGCGGCATCGAGGAGGTGTTCGACGCCGCGCGGTCCAACGACGCCGACGCGGTCGTGATGGGGTACGGCGGCGCCCAGCTCGCGGGCGGCCGCGCCGAGGGCGCGCTCGACGAACTCACCCACGACCTGCCCTGTGACTTCCTCGTGTTCGACGGCCAGGAGTTCGACCTCTCGGACGTCCTCGTGCCGACTGCGGGCGGCCCGTCTTCGGACCTCTCCGCGGAGGTCGCGCGCGCCCTCCGGGAGACCGTCGGCGTTGACGTCTCGCTGCTACACGTCGTCGACGAGGGCGGGGCGGACGCCGGCCGCGAGTTCCTCGCGGACTGGGCGGCGAGCCACCAGCTCGAAGACGCGGACCTCCGCGTCGAGGTCGGCGGCGTCGAGGAGACGATCAGCGAACTCGCTCCCGCGTACAGCCTGGTCGTCGTCGGCGCGACCGAGCGCGGCCTGCTGTCGCGCATCGTCCGCGGGTCGCTGGCGTTCGACACCATCGAGCGCTTGGAGACGCCGGTCCTGTTGACCGAGCGCCCGTCCGCGCGCTCCCTCCGGGAGCGGCTGTTCGGTCGGTGGTAGCGCCGCTACCGCACGAACTCCGGCGGGCGAGTCGCCACAAAGGCTTTTTACTCCACGGCGAGCATCACAACCATGTCCGAACCCGCTACCCGAACCTCCCGCGGCACCCAGCTCGGCGTCGGTGCCGTCGCCGGCGTCGTCACGTACGTCCTCGGCTACCTCGTCACGTACCTCTGGCAGTCGTCGAACGTCCAGGACCAACTCGAGGGCTTCAACGTCATCGCGGAGTTCCTCGGCGGCGACCCGATTCCGACGTGGAAGGCCGTCGGCTGGCTGTTCTACAACGCCCACGGCGTCGGCTTCACGGTCCCGTCGCTCGGCGGTCAGACCACGCGGAACCTCGTCGCCGGCGGCGAGGCGTCGATGCTGCTGTACCTCGTGCCCGCGGTCGCGGTCGTGCTCGGCGGCTTCGTGCTCGCGCGGTACGCGAACGCGGCGGACGCCTCCGCCGGCGCGCAGGCCGGCGCGACGGTCGTCGCCGGCTACGCGGTGCTGGCGGTCGTCGGCCTGTTCGTCTTCGAGTACGCCGCGGGCGGGAGCGCGATTCACCCCGAGTACGCGCTCGGCGTGCTGCTAGCGGGCGTCGTTTACCCCGTGGTCCTCGGCGCCGTCGGCGGCGTGCTCGGCGCCGTCACCGCCACCTAGAGGTCGCGGGCGACCATCTCGCCCCAGTGCTGGAAGCCGTGTCGCTCGTAGAACGCCTTCGCGCGCTCGTTCTGCCGGTCCACGTCTAACACCAGCCGGTCCAGCGGCAGCGACTGCTCGCGCGCGACGCCGAGCGCGGCGTCCATCAGGTCGTCCGCGACGCCCGTCCCGCGGAACTCGGGGGCGACGTAAATCTCGTTGAGGACGGCGGCGTCCCAGACGAACGCCATCGACTCGGGGAGCACGAACACGTAGCCCGCGAGCCCGTCGTCGCTCTCGGCGACCTGGACGCACCGCTCGTTCTCGGCGACGCAGCGGCCCACCCACGCCAGCCACTCGCGGCGGTAGTCGTCGTCGAGTTTCGCCTCGTAGGCGGCCTGCTTGGCGTCGTCGCCGGTCCCTTCGCCGAGTCCGGTCTCGAAGCCCCGTTTCAGTTCCCAGAGGGCGTCGCTGTCCGCGTCCGCGTACGGTCTGACCATACCTCGGCTTGGACTGTCGCGGCGTTAGCGTTTGGCTTCTCGGAACCGCCCGACGACGCCCGCGATTGCGGTGAGCACGACGACCAACTGGAGGCCCGAGGAGACGACGGGGAACACGCGCTCGGCGCCCGCGGGGTCGCTGCCGCGCTCCAAGTCCACACCCGTGTAGTAGTGGGTGTTCTCGGTCGTCCCGCCGACGCTGCTGCCGTCCGGCCCGAGGTCCACGAACGTCTGGACGACCCCCTCCGCGCTGGAGAGCTCTATCGACCCCGCGAACGTGTAGAAGCGGTCGTGGACGGGGTAGAGGAGGTTCACGCCGTTGGTCATCAGGTCCGGGAGGACGCCGCCGAACAGGAGCGCGAGCACGCCCACGGCGGCGACGTGCGGCCCGTTCCGGCCGAACCGCCCGTGCAGCCACGACTCCGCGCGGCGCGTATCCCAGTAGACGAGCGCGCCCAGCACGGCGGGCAACAGCGCCGTGTGCAGGAGCGCGCGGTGGCCGCCGGCTATCCAGACGCCGATGAACGTGTCCACGTCCGGGAGCGCGGCGAACGCGCAGACGGCGGCGAGCATCCTCGCGTCGAACTCCCGCAGGAGCGCCGTCGCCACCAGCGCGCCGAACGCCACGTGGACGACCGTCGAAGGCATACGCGTGTGACTGTCTCACGAGAAGATGGCTCTTTCTCTTCGGCAGGTGTCGAAGTTCTCCGGCAGGCTTTTTGGCGGCGACCCCCGACGTTCGGCCATGACCGACGACCCGCGCGCGGACCTCGCGGAGCGCATCGCCGGCGACATCACGCTCAGCGACGACCCTGGCGCCACGCTCCGGAAGTGGCGCACCGACTTCGACGTCTCCCAGACCGCCCTCGCCGAGGAGCTCGACGTTTCGTCGTCTGTCGTCTCCGACTACGAGAGCGGGCGCCGCTCCAGCCCCGGCATCGCGCTCGTCACGCGCGTCGTCGAGGCGCTGCTGGACATCGACGAGCGCCGCGGCGGCGACCACATCCGCCAGTACGGCCGCGTCCTCTCCGCGGGCTTCGACAGCGACGTCGTCCTCGACCTCCAGGAGTACCCGACCGCGCTCCCCGCCAGCGACCTCTACGACGCCGTCGGCGCCACCGAAGTCGTCTCCGGCGACCGCGACACCGTCACCGGCCACACCGTCATCGACTCCATCGAGGCCATCCGCCGCCTGCGCTCCGACGAGTTCTACCGGCTGTACGGCCAGTCCACGAGCCGCGTGCTCTCCTTTACGAACGTCTCCCGCGGCGAGAGCCCGCTGGTCGCGCTGCGCGTCGTCAACCCCACGCCGAACGCCGTCCTCCTCCACGGCCTCTCTGAGGACGACCTCTGGGAGCACGCGCCCGCGCTCGCCCAGCGCGACGGCTACGCGCTCGCCGTCACGGAGATGGACATCGAGGAGATGCTCACCGCGCTCCGCGAACACGCATGAGGACCGCGCTCGCGTCGCTGCTGGTCGGTGCTGTCGTCTTCGGCGTCGTCGCCGTCGGCGTCACCGCGCTCCTGAGCGAGATAATCTGGCCGTCGGCGGTTCTGGGCGTGCCGGCGGGCGTGCTCGCCGGCGCGCTCGCGGCCGTCGGCACCGCGCTCGCGCTCGAAGACCGCTGACTACTCGACGTACGTGTACTGGCGCTCGTTCATCGGGCCCCAGCCGTCGAAGACGAACTCGCTGTCCGGCTGCGTGAACGGCTCCAGCTCGACGCTCTTCTCGTGGTTGTGCCGGTCGTGAATCTGCTCGTACTCCGAGAAAGAGAGGTCGTAGCGGCGCTCGACCTGCTCGTCGACGTTCAGCTCCGCGAGCTCGTCCTCGAAGCCGGGCTGGACGGTCTCCTCGTGAATCTCGGCCTGCGCGCCGGAGCCGTACGACGCCACCAGTAGCTTCTGCCCGGCGAGGTCCCGGCCTTCTTCGACGGCGTGCTTGAGCGCGCTGACGCGCGCGATGTGCACCGAGCCCGTGTACCAGTTCCCGACCTGACTGGAGATGGAGAGCGTCGGGTCGATGGCCTCCCCGTACCACTCGCGGTACGCGTCGGTCTCCTTGAGGTCGTCCACGTAGTCGCTCATCGCTTCCTCGAACGCCTCGCGGGAGTCGAAGTCGTCGCGGCGCGGCTGCCGACCGATGTCGTCGGCGAGTTCGTCCTCGACATCCGTCCCGCGAATCATGTGCCGATACCCGAGTACCGCGGCCTTCCGCACCATGCCGGGGAACGGCGTGTGGAACGGGATGAACGCGTAGTCGTCGGGGTGGGTGTCGCCCGCCGCGCGCTCGAAGTCCTCGAGGGCTTCGCGCATCCGCGCGAGGTACACCTGCACCGAGCGCTTGCCGTCCACGCTCGGGAACTGCTGGTTCGGCTTCAGGAAGTCCGTCTCGTCCGCGGAGCCGTACCCCTGCTCGGTGGAGAGTTCCACGAGGTCCGGGTCTTCGGTGATGTACATCGCGACGGCGCCCGCGCCCTGCGTCGCCTCACCCGAGGAGTCCCGGGCGTACAGCGCGGTGTCGGTCGCGATGACGAGCGCGCCGCGGCCGCGGTTCCGCCCCGCGAGAATCCAGTTCACCGCGTCGTCGAGGCTCTGCGTCCCCGCGATGCACGCGAACTTCCGCTCGCCCTTGTTCGCGTGGTGGAAGTCCCCGTCGTAGACCTGTTCGAGACAGCCCGCGATGTACGTCGACACCGGCTTCGAGTTGTCGAACGACGACTCCGTCGCGACGTCGATGCGCCCCACGTCCTCGGGTTCGAGACCCTTGCGCTCCATCAGGCGGTGGGCGGCGTTCGCGCCCATCGTCACGATGTCCTCGTAGGCGTCCGGGAACGACGACGAGAACAGCCCCAGCCCCTTCGTGTACTTCTCGGGGTCGTCGCCCTGCTCGGGCGCGAACGTCTCCGCGAGGTCGAGTTTCAGTCGTCCCGTTCGCACTTCGATGGCGTCGATGCCGACGCTGGTCATGCGCTCGTCTACGCGAAACGGTCATATGGGTTTGTCGATGGGGGTTTCGACGCGCGTCGTAAGCTATGCTTCTTGGAAGTAGTACGTCACGTCGCCCCGGTTCTCGAACTGCATCGTCACGGAGACGTCCCAGTCGTCGCCCGACGCGACGCGAGTCAGTCCGCTGAAGTCGTACTCGGTATGAGTGTTCGAGTTGGGGCTCGACTTCGAGCCGAAGTCCCGGAGGGAGACCGTCGCCGTTTCGCCGCCCTCTGAAGTCGACAACACGGCGTTTTGGGTGAAGTCGATACCCGTAGTACCGTCGGCCTGGTACGCGTCTTGAGCCCTCGTCTGGTCGGTGGCGTACCCGACCGAATCACCGCCGAACACCTCGACTTCCCGACCGCCGGCATTGTAGAGGTACTCGGTGTCACTCGACGCGCTCTCCAGGACGACGGCCGCCACGCGTGCGAACTGTGAACCGACGTTCCGGATGTCGAACTGAACGCCGCTCTGGGACTCCATGGTCGTCAATCCGCCCTCGTACTCGACGTTATTGATGGTCGAAGGCGGACCGGCGCTATCACCGCCGCTCGGAGCCCGCGGCGTCAATACGCTGGTCGGAATCTCCTGCTTAGTGATTCCCGGCCCCTCCCACGACGCCGTCAACTCCTGCCCGCCGCCCGCCTCGAAGTACGTTACGGTGACGTTGTGACGCCCCTCCGAGAGCGTCACCGTCCCGGACTGCTCTTGGGGCGGGTGCTCGCCGGGGTTGTCTACGACCCGGTTCCCGTCGATGAACAGCCGACTCCCGTCGTCCGAGTTCGTGTAGAACGTGTAGGACCCAGTCTCCGACACGTCGATGTAAGCGGTGAACTGGTACCCGAAGTTGTCCGCGCGCCGGTCGGCAGCGTCGATGTCGAACGTCCCGATCGTGCCCGTCTCCACCGGTGTCTGGGTATCGAAGTTGGGCATGCCACCGCCGCCGTAGTCTCCCTCGTAGTACCGGTAGTAGACCCCCTGCTCTTCCGGTCCGGTGTCGCTCACGTTGAGCGTGAACACGTCCTCGGTGTTTGCCCCGGTCGCGTAGACTTTCACCGACCCGGTGTTGCTGACCGTCGCTGTCGTGCTAGCGGTTCCCGTCGAATCGGAGTAACCCGGGTTCGGATTCAGGTTCGTCACCACCCCCGTTCCGTTCGTCGCGAAACTCGTACTCGCGAACTGCCGGCCATCGCCGTAGTCTGCAAATAGCTCGATGTCTCGGGGGTTACTGAGGCCGCCGCGCCACTCACAGCGGTCCCCATCACAGTTGACGTTCGGGTTCGTCGACTGAATGCGGGCTGTATCCCAAGCCAGCGTGGTGCTCCCAGTTCCGTTCCCGGGCCCGACGGAGCGCGCACTCCCCTCGAAAACGACCTCGTATTCGTCGCCGCTTCCGTCAATCGTCGCGCGGAAGTCCTGATTCCCGCCGGTGTACGTGAACGTGGCTGTCCCGTCCTCGGAGACGAACGTGGTGTTGGACTCCTCGACTGCCGACGTGTTTAGTGAGACTTCCACGCCGCCCTCCACCGGATTGTTGAATGCGTCACGGGCGACAACTGTGAACGTCTCGCCGCTCTGTACGGTCCTGTCGTCTCGGGGCGTCGTGAGATACCGCGCTCCCGGCTCGGTCGTCCCAGTTCCCACGCCGACTTTCGCGGTGCGGAGCGTGTACTCGCCGGTGAGCGTCACGTTCACCGTGTTCGGCGTCGGCCCCGGACTCACGTTGGCGGCGCTCAGGCTCGTGCGGCTCGCGAGCGTCCCCGGGGACACCCGCGTCGGCACCGTCAGCGTCATCGTAGTTCCGGAGTCGGGCTCGACGGGAATCGACTGATAGGGCGCGCTCAGCGCCGCCGGTTCGACACTCACTGAACTCGCTCGGGTCGTCGAGAGCGAGCCGTTCAGCGCGACGAGCGTAATCGTCTTCGAGTCCTCGTTGACGAGCAGCTGGTCCGACAGCGGGACCGCGGGCTCGCCGTCGCTGTTCGGATAGTAGTTCGAGAGTATCGAGGACTCGTAGAGGAGGGTCGGCGCGTTGTCGTACTCGTTGTAGTCGGGCTCGTAGGACAGCGTCTTCGTCTGCGAGCGCCACGCGTCGCTCCGGCTCTCGAAGAAGTCGTCCGTCTCGGGGTTGCTCGCCGCGACGTTCGTGAGCCGTAGCTCCTCGGCGTCGCTCGTGCTGAGCGTCCCCGTCGCCGGCGGCGGGTTCATCAGAAAGACCCGGGAGGGGTACTGGGTGCCCAGCGTCACCGACGCGGGCTGGGTCGTCCCGGTCGCCGCCGACCGCAGAATCCCGTTCCGCACGTCGGTCAGCTGGTTCTGCGTGGTCTGGCTGTGCTGGTACTCGACGTCGGCGTTCTGCGAGGGGACGACCGTCGCCTGGTAGATGGAGAGCGCGATGACGAGCGTGGCGAACAGCAGTATCGCCCCGACTTGGACGGACTGCGCTCGGTCGTCCCCTCGCCAGTTCATGCCTGCCGAAAGGGCGCCACGCGTTAAAAAACAGTGCCTCTCCCGGCCTCCCGCCCCGCGACGATTACGTAGACTTTTGGCGGCCGATTGTAAAATCCCTGTCGTGAATTCGGCTCGGGGACAGTCGACGCAGGTGGGCGCCGTGTTGCTGGTCGCGGTCGTCGTCAGCGTCTCGGCGGTCGGCGGCACGGTCGTCCTCGACCGCGTGGACTCGGGCGCCGACGCGCCGACCGTCGACCTCGACGGCCGGCTCACCGCCGAGGCCGGCGGCGTCGCGCTCTCGCTCACGAACATGGGTGGTGCGACCGTCCCGTATCGCGACCTGTCGGTGGTCGTCCAAGCCGGCGGCGCCAGCGACCGCGTCGCGACCGAGTCCGTCGGTAGCGAGCGCTCGCTCGCGCCCGGTGAAACGTGGCGGCCGTCGCTGGCAGTGGACGCGTCCGCTGGCGACGTCGTCTCCGTCTACGCGGTTCACGAGCCGTCCGGCGAACTGCTGTTCGAGGACGAGAGACGGGTCGCCAGCGACAACGACGCGCTCTCGGCGTCGCTGTCCGTCGACAGCGCGGCCATCGAGACGCCCGGCTCGACGACACTCACCGCGACGGCGAACCACTCCGGCGGGGAGTCGGCGACGTTCGAGTGGGCAGTCGTCGACGGCGGCGCGTACGCGTCGCTGTCCGCGAACACCGGCGACCGCGTGACCCTCGCGGCGTCGAGCGTGACCACGACGCAGACTGTGACGGTTCGAGTGACCGCCGCGGCCGGCGACCAGTCGACGACTCGAACTGTGGACGTGACGCTGACGCCCGCGCCGGACACGGACGCGCCGGCGGTCACGGTGCTGGCGAGTTCGCGGTCGCCGGAGTCGATGCTGGTCGCGGTGTCCTCGGACGAACGACTCGCGTCACTCACGGTCGGCGTCGACGGGCCGGACGACGAGACGCTCGCGCTCACGGACTTCTCGCGCCGCGGCGACGGCCCCGGTTTCGTCTACGAGCGCGCGCTTGACGACGTCGCCGCCGGCACGTACGAAGTCACTGTCGAGCGAGCCGCAGACGACGCCGGCAACGACGGCGCGGGCAGCCGGGACTTCGTGGACGTCGAAGCGGCCGACGAGGACGAGAACGAGGAAGCGGACGACGGCGAGTGGTTCCGCGAGTGGTTCCGCGACTGGCTCGACGACTGGGCCGGCGGCTGGTTCGACTGGGAGAGCAACACGTGGCGGGACTGGTTCGACGACGGAGGATGAGCGGTTTCGGCGGTTCGGCGGCACTCGTCGCCCCGTCGCGACGGCGCGCGGCAGACTGGCCGGCGGTCGTCAGTCGTCGTCCTCGATGACTTCGGGGTCCGAGAGCGCGCTCTGGAGGCTATCGAGGCCGTTGACCCACTCCGTGACGAGGCCGTACTCGACGTCGTCGAGGACGTCCATGTCGAGGTCGTCGCCGTCGATGACGCGCGTGCCGGCGCAGGCGCTCAGGCCGAGCGCGCGGTCGAGGTCCTCCTCCTGTTCGGCTTCGACGGCGGCCTGCACGTAGCCGGTGACGTCGGTCTCGTCGGCGACGCCGTCGGCGAGGTACTGCTCGGCGCTGTAGAACACGCAGACCAGACTCGTCTGGACGCCGTCCACGAGCATGAGCTTGTCCTCGTCCTCGAAGTCGGGCTCGGAGAGCACGACCTCGCGGATGTCGGTGAGCTCGTCGAGGGCTTCCTCGTCGTCGATGGCGTCGTTGTCGTACGCCTTCAGAATCTTCGCGACCGCGATGGCGACGTCGTCCTGGAGGTTCAACAGGAGGCGCGCGGAGTCCTCGTCCTCGGGGTCGATGTCCTCGTCGCGCAGCCGGTCGAGCCAGTTCTGCCAGCGTTCCTCGGAGTAGAACTCCTCCTCGGGGGCACTCATACTCCGTACGCCGGCCGCCCGAGACAAAGGCCTTTCCTTCAACGGAGCGGCGAGCCACGCGTCCGCACGGTCCGACCACGCCGAAACCGCCGCCTCGCCGCTACTCGTCGAGCGTCGCGCGGGTGTCGATGCCGTAGACGGCTTCGGGGGTCTCGACGTGTGCGACCCGGATGACGTCGTCGTGGCCCTGTTCTTGGAGCCAGCGCACGCGCCGCGGCACGGTCTTCGGCCCCATCACGGCGCCCGGCCGGTCGGCGTCGTCCACGAAGTCCGTCTCCATCAGGAACGGCTCGCCGACCTCGACGGCGGTTTCGAGGTAGTCTTTCTCGCACATCACGCTCTTCGTGACGCCGTCGAGTTCGCCGCTGGCGTAGTGTTTCACGACGCGCTCGGGCGGTAAGCCGGCGTCCTCGGCCCACTCTGCGACGTCCGTGAGGTCCTCGGTCGCTTCGGTGTGGAGCTGAAGCGCGACCCCGGTCTCGGCGGCGCGCGTGCAGGCGTGTCGAATGACCTCGTTCGATGCCTCCCAGACGGCGTCGCTGACGTCGTAGTGCGGGCGGCCGGACTTCAGCGCGACCGCGCGGCCGTCGCTGGCGTACTCCGCGGCGACGTCGATGCCCGCGCGCATCAGTTCGCCCGCTTCCTCTGCGGAGAAGCCGCGGTCGTCCACGAGTCGCGAAATCAAGCCGGGGTGGACGCCGAGCACGGGCCACGCCTGGCCCGGCAGGACCTCGCTGGCCTCCTCGACGAGGCGGATGGTCTCCTCGAAGACGGGGCGGAAGTCCGCGCCCGCGTCGGCCTCGACGCCGTGGTGCCACGACGGCTTGTTCACGACGAGCAGGTGCGTGCCGCCGAGGTGAACGAAGTCCTCGACGGCGTCGATGCCGCGGTTGTCGGCGTCGAGGTGGAGGTGGTCGTCCAGAACGGGCGTCCCGAGGTCGGTCATGTCCCGGGGTTGGCGGTCGGCGCCCGAAAACTTGTCCGTCTACTCGCCGAGCACGACCGCGTCGTCGGCGGCGTTCCGGAGCGCGTCCGAGCGCCCGTGCTCGCCGGGCGCGATGGCGAGCGTGCTGACGCCGCGCCGCCCCGCGGTCTCCAGCACGGGCTTGAAGTCCGTGTCGCGGGAGGCGACCGCGAGCACGTCCACGTTCTCGTCGGCGACGAGTTCGGTCGCGTCCACCGCGAGCTTCACGTCCACGTCCCCGCTGGTCACGCGCACGTCGTACCCGCGGGCTTCTGCGGCCTGCATCAGTTCCGGCGTCGCGTGCTCGTCGACGTACAGCCGCGTCACGGCCAGCCGGCCGGCCGCCTCCGCGGTCTCGCGCACGTCGTCTAAGTCCACGTCGAACTCCTCGCGGAGGACGTTCGGCCCGTCCACGAACAGGGCGACGGCCGCGTCGCCGTCGCCGTCTAGCAGGCCGCTGAGTCGCTGCATACCCGCGTTCGGGGGCGCCCCGACAAGAGCGTGCCGGAAACGCGCCCAACGCGAACCGGGATACGAAAACATTACTTGCCGGCCGCCGACGCCACGAGTATGGCTCTCCGAACGCCGCCGCTGTACGGTCGCCACGACGACCGCGGCGCGCAGTTCACGGAGTTCGGCGGGTGGGAGATGCCCGTCGAGTTCGACTCCATCCGGACCGAGCACGCCGCGGTACGGGAGTCCGCTGGCGTCTTCGACGTCTCCCACATGGGGGAAATCGAAGTCGGCGGTCCGGACGCCGAGGAACTGATGCAGCGGCTCACGACAAACGACGTCGCCAGCCTCGACCCCGGCGACGCCCAGTACTCCGCGATAGTGGACGACGAGGGCGTCGTCCTCGACGACACGGTCGTCTACCGGCTCCCGGAGGGCGACGACGCCGAGTACCTGTTCGTGCCGAACGCCGGCCACGACGAGCAGATGTACGAGCGGTGGACCGACTACCGCGACGACCACGACCTCACCGCGACCGTGGACAACGTCACGGGCGAGTACGGCATGGTCGCCGTGCAAGGCCCGGACGCGCCCGAACTCGTCGCGGCGCGCGCCGACGACTCCGTGCTCGACCTCGGGCGCTTCGAGGCCGCGTACGCGGAGGTCGCGGGCGTCGAGTGCTGGGTCGCCAACACCGGCTACACGGGCGAGGACGGCTTCGAGGTCGTGTTCCCGGCGGACGGCGCGGGCGCGGTCTGGGACGCGTTCGCCAACGACTGCCAGCCCTGCGGGCTCGGCGCGCGCGACACGCTCCGCCTCGAAGTCGGGCTCCTCCTCTCCGGACAGGACTTCCACCCCGAGGAGAACCCGCGCACGCCCTACGAGGCCGGCATCGGCTTCGTCGTCGACCTCGACACCGAGTTCGTCGGTCGCGACCGCCTCGCCGCCCAAAAGGAGTCGGGCGTCGACGAGGAGTTCGTCGGCTTCGTCCTGGAGGAGCGCGGCGTCCCCCGCCACGGCTACGACATCCAGAAGGACGGCGACACCGTCGGCGAGGTCACGAGCGGGACGATGAGCCCGACGCTCGACGAACCCATCGGTCTCGGCTACGTGGACACCGACTACGCCGACGACGGCACGAGCGTCGAGGTCGTCGTCCGCGGCACCGGCAAACAAGCAACCATCACCCCCACACCCTTCATCGACCAATGAGCTTCGAAGTACCTGACGACCTGTACTACCTCGAATCGCACGAATGGATCGACCCAGAGACCGGCCACGTCGGCATCTCCGAGTTCGCGCAGGACGAACTCGGCGACGTCGTCTTCGTCGAACTCCCCGCCGTCGGCGACGACCTCCAACAGGACGAGGAGTTCGGCGTCGTCGAATCCATCAAGGCCGTCTCGGACATCTACGCGCCCGTCTCCGGGGAGGTCACCGCCGTCAACGACGCCCTCGAAGACCAGCCCGAACTCGTCAACGACGACCCCTTCGGCGACGGCTGGCTGATAGAACTGGACTTCGACGATGTCGACCTCGACGAACTCTTGGACGCCGACGAGTACGCCGACCAAATCGCCTGACGACCTTTTGCGCTGCGGGCGCGCTCCGCGCGCCCTCGGCAAAAGCTCGGCCAAAAGCGCCGTCGGACCCCACTACGGAGGTCCTCGGCGCCCGCGCTCGCTTCGCTCGCGCGGTGAACCGGCGACCTTCCGGGTCCTTCGGACCACTCGGTCGCCGGATGCTGGCTGTTTCGTGCCGAACGTTCTTGTCGTGCCGGCGTGACCGTTCGCCAATGGCACCGACTGTCGACGACCTGCGGAACGAGATTCGAGAGTCCGTCGGGCGGTACACGCGCGTCGAGTCCACGGGCTTCACGAAGGAGGCGCTGGCGGCCATCTGCGGGGCGCTGGGGTACGACGTCCAGAAGGGGAGTCTGCCGTCGAAGGCCGTGATGCGCGCGGAGATTCGGGTGCGCGTCGGACTGGCCGACGACGCCGACCCCGACAGCGCCGGCGGTGCGTTCCGGAAGGCGGACCTCGAAGCAATCGCCGAGGCGCTCCGCGACTGACGCTCGCAACGCTTGCCGCTCGCAACGCGCGTTCGTGACTACTTCTTCGGAATCGAATACGTTTTGTTACACGTCCGCGGATACTTTCTCGCTGCGCGGGGTTCCGGAACCGGGGGTATCTTGGTGTCCGCTCCGTAAGCGTCGGGTATGTCTGGATTCGATGGCGGTCCGTCGCCGGGAGGACGACCATGAGCGGTCGCGAGCGCGGCAGTCCGTACGCCCCCCACACGGACGACGAGACGGCGGCGATGCTGGACGCCGTCGGCGTGGACGACGTCGAAGCGCTGTTCGACATCCCCGAGTCGGTGCGCTTCGACGACGAGTTCGGCATCGACGCCAAGTCCGAGCAGGAAGCCGTCGTCGAGACCCGCAAGCGCCTGCGGCGCAACGACGACCTCACGGAGTTCCTAGGGCGCGGCCACTACGAGCACTACGTGCCGTCGCTGGTCGACCACCTCTCCCAGCGCTCGGAGTTCCTGACCTCGTACACGCAGTACCAGCCCGAGGTCACGCAGGGGTTCCTGCAAGCCCTCTTCGAGTACCAGTCGATGCTCGTGGAGCTCACGGGGCTGGGCGTCGCGAACTGCTCGATGTACGACGAGGCGACGGCGCTCGCGGAGGCCGCGCTGCTCGCCAAGCGCGTGCGCGCCGCGGACGGCGTCCGCGTGCTCGTCCCCGAGTACGTCCGCGACGGCCACGTCAGCGTCCTCGAGAACTACACGAACGGCGCCGACGTGACCGTCGAGCGCTACGGCACTGACGCCGGGAACGTCGATACCGACGCGCTCGCGGACGCCATCGACGACGACGTCGTGCTGGTGTACGCGGAGAACCCCACGACGACGGGCGCAGTCGAGGAGCACCTGCACGAAATCGGCGACCTCGCGGACGACCACGACGTGCTGTTCTGCCTCGGCTCGGACCCCGTGGCGATGTCGCTGCTCCAGCGCCCCGTGGACGTGGGCGCGGACGTCGTCGTCGGCGACGCCAGCGTCCTCGGGCTCCCCACGAGCTACGGGATGGGGCTGGGCGTGTTCGCGTGCCGCGAGGACTTCCTCCGGCAGGTCCCCGGGCGGCTCGTCGGCGCCAGCGAGGACGCCGACGGCAACCGCGCGTACACGCTCACGCTCCAGACGCGCGAACAGCACATCCGCAAGGAGCGCGCCACGTCGAACATCTGCACGAATCAGGCGTGGGTCGCGCTCCGCACCGCCATCCACGCCGCGTCGCTGGGCTCGGAGGGCCTCGTGGACCTCGCCGAGCGCATGGTCGAACTCCCGCGGGAGCTCGCGGCGGACCTCGACGGCGTCACGGGCGTCCGCGCGCCCGTCCACGACCGCCACCACTTCCGGGAGTTCCTCGCGCACACCGACCAGCCCGCGCCCGCCATCGCCAGCGACCTCGAAGCGGAGGGCTTCGCCGTCCACGCGGTCGGGGACCACCGCCTCCAGGTCTGCGTGACGGACGCCAACGAGCACGCCGCCGACCGCCTCGTCGCCGCAATCGAGGAGGTGACCCACTGATGGAGTTCTACGACCAAGCCGCCTACCGGCAGACCGACGACGAACAGTACGAGCCCCTGCTCGCCGAGAAGGACGAGACGACCACCGAGGTCGAGTCGTCCCTGCCCGACGAGCTGACGCGGGACGAACTCGAACTGCCGAGCCTCGCCGAGCCCGAACTCGCGCGCCACTACGTCCGGCTCAGCCAGCAGAACTACGGCGTCGACTCCGGCCCGTACCCGCTGGGCTCGTGCACGATGAAGTACAACCCCCGGTTCACGGAGGACGTCGCCGCGCTCGACGCCGCGAGCGTCCACCCCGACCGCTCGGCCGAATCGGTGCAGGGGACGCTGAAGCTCCAGCACGACCTCCAGGACTACCTCGGGCGCATCGGCGGCATGGACGCCGTGACGCTCCAGCCGCCCGCGGGCGCCGCGGGCGAGTTCGCGGGCATCCTGCTCGCGGACGCCTACCACGAGGCCAACGGCGAGGGCCACCGCGACGAGGTCGTCATCCCGGACGCCGCCCACGGCACGAACTTCGCCTCGGCGGCGCTGGGCGGCTACGACGTCGTCGAGATTCCCTCCGGCGACGACGGGCGCGTGGACCTCGACGCGCTCGACGCCGCGCTCGGCGAGAACACCGCCGCGCTGATGCTCACGAACCCGAACACGCTCGGGCTCTTCGAGCGCGACATCGAGAGAATCGCGGACATGGTCCACGACGCGGGCGGCCTGCTGTACTACGACGGCGCGAACCTCAACGCCCTGCTCGGTCGCGCGCGCCCCGGCGACATGGGCTTCGACATCATGCACTTCAACGTCCACAAGACGTTCGCGACGCCCCACGGCGGCGGCGGTCCCGGCGCCGGCCCGGTCGGCGTCACCGAGGACCTCGCCGACTTCCTCCCCGAGCCTCACGTTCGGGAGACGGAGAGCGGAAAGTACGAGCGCTACACCCCCGAGCAGTCCGTCGGGAAGGTCCACGGCTTCGCCGGGAACTGGCTCGTCCTGATTAAGGCGTTCGCGTACATCGACCGTCTCGGTGACGACGGCCTCAGCGACGCCTCCGCGAAGGCCGTGCTGAACGCAAACTACCTCGCCGAGCAGGTCGAGTACGACGTCCCCCTCGGCCCGTTCCACCACGAGTTCGTCGCCAGCGCCGGCGAGCAGGACGCCGCCGACGTCGCCAAGCGGATGCTCGACTACGGCGTCCACCCGCCGACGACGAAGTGGCCCGAACTCGTCGACGAGGCGCTGATGACCGAGCCCACGGAGGTCGAGACGAAGGAGAACCTCGACGACCTCGCGGACGCGTTCAACGCCGTCGCCGCCGACGACGCGGCGACGCTCGAAAGCGCGCCGAACCGGACGACCGCGCGGCGCATCGACCAGACGAGCGCCGCGCGCAATCCCCGCCTGTCGTGGCACGACCTCGACTAACTCGGCGCCGCTGAGCGGCCGTTTTTAGCCAATCCTTATTACTCGAAGCGCCCTCGATTAATATATGACCGTCGTCAGCGTCTCGATGCCCGACGAACTCCTCGAACGGCTCGACGAGTTCTCCGAGGACCACGGCTACACCGGCCGCAGCGAGGTCGTCCGGGAAGCGGCGCGCAACCTCCTCGGCGAGTTTGAGGACAAGCAACTGGAGGACCGCCCGCTCATCGGCGTCGTCACGGTGCTGTTCAGCTACGAGAACTCCACCGTCGAGGAGCGCATGATGAACCTCCGCCACGAGTACGAGGGCCTCGTCACGAGCAACGTGCACAACCACGTCGGCGACCACTACTGCATGGAGCTGTTCATCCTCGAAGGCAAGCTCGACGAGATATCGGAGTTCGTCGGGCGCGTGCGCGCCACGAAGGACACGATTACGGTGGACTACTCGGTGATTCCCGTGGACGGCTTCACGCCGCTCTCCGAGGGCTAGTCGACCACCCGCGGCTCGTAGATGCGTTTTCTGGCGTCCGGGATGTAGACCCGTTCCTCGATTAGCCCTGCGTCTTTCAGCAGCGAGAGGCCGTGGCGCGTTGTGCGCTTGGAGAGTCGCGTTCGCTCGCGCAACTCCGCCTGCGTGAGCGGCGAGTCGTACTCCAGAACTTTGAACACGAGCTTCGCGCTCGGCGGCAGGTCCGTCAGGGCGTCGCGTTCGGGCGTCGGTGCGTCGTTACCGTCGGCAAAAACGACCACTGGGCTCTGCCATACGCGTGAGCCGACGACGGGCGGATAGTTAGGTGTTTGGCTCCTCCCAGATACGGCCGGTGTAGCCAGCCGGTCCCGAATCGACCACCACGGCTATCCGCCCGCCGCGCGAACGTAGAGGCGTGACCGGCGCTGCCACCGGGCTCGTCCTCGGGAGCATCATCGGCGCAGTCGCGACAATCGCGGGATCGTACTTCCTGTTCTGGCGACGCCGGCAGGCCGCTCGCGCCCACCTCCGACAGGCGTTCGAGACGGAGCTGGACGCGCTGTCGTACGTCGACGAGATGGCCGACAGCGGGAACTACGAGTCGCTCACGGGAACCGTCGAGCGGCCGGTCGTCTACGAGAGCAACGCCGACGAAATCGGCCAGCTCTCCGGCGAGGAAGTCGAGGCGCTGGTCTCCTTCTACACGGACCTCTACTGGCTGCGCGACCAGCAGGACATCGAGGACAAGAAAGAGCGTGTCCACGAGATTGTCCAGAAGCGCCAGCGAGCGCTCGCCGCGGTACGCGAGCACGAGTAGTCTTCTGCGGCCGACGACCGCCGGTTTTGATATCGCGAGACGCAGTTTACTGGTTGCCGTTCCGACGAGTGGTGAGCTGGTAGACAGACTCGCTGTACGGTTCAGCGACCAGCTCCCGCCAGTTGTGGGTGTACCGGTCCATCACGTCGCCGACGTCCCCGCGCAGGTACTTCACGAGGTAGCCGTCGTCGGTCCGCTGGCGCAGCTCCGTCGTGAAGAAGTGCCGGAAGTAGTGGGGCGTGACGTTCTCCTCGACGCCCGCGCCGGTCGCGTACCACCCGTTCGCGCGCGCCAGGTCCGTGACGTACGCGCGCACCATCTCGCTGGTCAGCCGCTGGCCGTAGTTCTCGGAGACGTTCACGAACAGCGGCTCCGCAGGCGATTCGACGTCCGGGCGAATCGCCAGCCACTCCACGAGCGCGCGCTCGACTTCGTCATCGACGGGGATGCGCGTGTCGCGGTGGCGCTTGTTCCCTTCCGTGCGCTGCTCGCCGTTGACGGTGTCGCCCACGTCCACGTCGCTGGGCACGAACAGGGTGTTCTCGCGGTCGCTGACGGCCGCTCGCGGCTGCACGCCGTAGTACTGCTCAATCGCGGGATTCGAGAGGTGGACGTCCCGCAGGTCGAGGTTGCACAGTTCGCCGACGCGGATGCCGGTCTTCGCCAGCACCACCACGATGGCGCGGTGAAGCGGGTTCCGAATCGAGCCGACGAACTCCCGCATCTCCGCGACGGCGATGCGGCGCCGCGTCGGCGAGGCGTCGCCGCGCTCGCTCATCTCCTCCATCACGACGACCATCGGGTTCTCGTCGAACTCCCCGGTCTGGACCATGTACCCGTAGAATCGGTTGACGTGGACGGCCTTCGTGCGAATCGAGCCCGGCGCGTAGCCGTCCTCGCGAAGCGACTGAATCCACTTCAGGCAGTCTCCCCGGGTGGCGTCCTCGATGGGCGTGTCGCGGGCGGCGAGGAACGCGCGGAGCTGGCGGAGCGTCGTCCGGTAGTCCTCGATGGTGCTGGTCGAGCGGCCGTACAGCTCCATCTCGTCGAGGAACGTCCCGACGGGCCCGTCGTCGTAGTCGGTCGCGGTGCCGGTCCGGGACACGGTCAGTCGTCCTCCGAGCGGACGACGAGACCGTCCTGCTGGATGTCGTAGTCGATTCGGCCGGCGTCGTCGAGGCGGGCGAGACAGTCGGTGACCGTCTGCTCGATGTCGCCGGTGAGCTCCTCGACGACGGCGTCGCGGCTGGCGCCGTCGGCGTCCTCGATGAAGGCGACGATTCGCCGCTCGACGAACTCCGCTAGAGTGGTGTCTTCGCCGCCTGACCCCTGGGGGTCGAGGCCGAAATCCCGGCGTCCAGCGTTGACCATCGCGCGGACGTACGCGGCGCGGCTGGCGAACCCCATCTGCTCGGCCTCCTCGTCGTAGACGTCGCGCTGGTGGCGCGGGACGGCGACGTTGAGCTTCACGTCCTCGGTCATGTGTCCCGACTGTCTCGGAGACGGAGGTTAACGGTTTTGGTGTCCACAGGCGGATTAGGGAGATAAGCCCGTCAGAAGAACCAAAGAAACGCATCTCGACCACCCCAGTTTGGTGGTTGTTGCAGGGTTAGTGCGGTAAGATGGGTACAGTAACCAACGAGTTCGAGCGCGTCGCGACCGCTCCAATCGTTCGAACCGAGGCCACTCGCGTGTTCGGCGAGTGGGCTGCTCGGGGGCGACCGAGGGGGAACTCCACCAAAAACCGAATGCCCATTGCGACGCCGCAGAGTGACGCGGCGCGCTCGACTAAACGCGGTTTCGTCGAACAGCAACGAAGCCGTACTGACGCGAGGGGGTCACGAGAGACGCGCCGGTCGGCTACGTTGTCGGCTGGCCCGACGCGAACGAGTACCGATAGGTAGCTGATTCACTCACCGACTGCACTGTCCGCCTGCGACGCGGTATCGAAACTGCGCAATCCGGCGGGTAGAGAAACATCGACTTCACCCCGTGACACCCTGGTTCACGGAGCGAGAAGCGGGGTCGCGTGGAACGCGTCGATTACGCGCTGACGGAGGAGTCGATGTCGCCGTTAATGCGGACGAACGCGTAGTCGCAGTCCGGACACGACCACTTCGTCTTCTGACCGAGGTGCAGCTCCGTCGCGGCCGCTCGGTAGAACGTCTTCTCCTCGCCGCAGTTCGGGCACTCGTGTTCGAGTTCGCTAGCCATGTCCGGAGTTCGGCGAGCCACCCCATTCAACGTACTGGTTTCCCGAACCGAGCGACGACAGGTAAATCAAATACTGCTATACACAAGTTCTGGGTCGGGGCAAGCGGAACCGCTCACCGACGAGGGGAGCTGAGACTGCTGTGAGTGGCCCGCTCGGCGACGAGTTCCGGCGTCCCGGGAGCGAGTGCAAGGGTCAAGTGGCTCTGTCGCGGACACTCCGGTATGACCGACGAGGACATCGACGACGTGGATCGCGCCATCCTGTACGCGCTCCAGGAGGACGCGCGGAACATGTCGTCGGGAGACATCGCAGAGCGAACCGGCACCTCGGACAGCACCGTCCGCAAGCGCATCCAGCGACTGGAGGAGAGCGGCGTCGTCAAGGGGTACAGCGCGAGCGTGGACTACCAGCAGTCGGGGTACCCGCTGCGGATGTTGCTCTACTGCACCGCCTCGATACCCGAGCGCGGCGAACTCATCCCCGAGATACTGGCCATCGACGGCGTGGTCTCCGTGCAGGAGCTGGTCACCGGGGACGAGAACCTCCTCGTGACGGCCGTCGGCGAGTCGGACGGCGACATCACGTCGGTCGCACAGGAGCTCCTCGACATGGGGTTGACGGTCGCCGACGAGGTGCTCGTGCGGAGCCACGAGACGACGCCCTTCGGCGGCTTCGACCCCGAGACCGACCGCTGAACGCCGGCTGCTTTTCGCCAGTACGTGGGCACTCGCAGTCCGACGCGTCGCTGTCAGTTCGCCGGTGTCGCACGCGCCCGATAAACATAACGTTCTATAATCAACTTTCTGCGAACGATTTGTGATAATAGCCAAGTTTAATAGACGAACCGTTCTCTAGTGTGCGTAGACGCGACCGGAACGGTCCCGGGGTCGGCTCGGGCGCCGCGACGGTCCGGAACCGAACCATGTCGGGACAGGACGCAACGACGACGGTCGGACCACTCCCGGACACGGCGGCGGAGTCGCCGCTCGTGCCCGCCGCACTCACGTGGCTCGTGTGGGCGCTGTTCGCCGCGAGCGTCGGCGCCCTCGCCGTCCGAGCGCGAACCGCGGGCGCGTGGGAGCTCGGCGGCGTGGTCGCCGTCGACGGCCTGACCGTCCTGATGTGGGTCGTCGTCACGTTCTTCAGCGGCGTCGTCCACAGCTACTCGCGGCGCTACCTCGCCGGGAGCGCCCACGAGACGGCGTTCTTCGCCAACACGTTCGGGTTCACGCTCGCCGTGATGGCGCTGGTCGCCGCCGACCACTTCGCGCTGTTCGCGGGCCTCTGGCTGGCGATGGGCCTGCTGATGGCCGAGCTAATCGGCGTCGTCGGCGGCTGGGACCAGGCGAGCGCCGCCGCCGCGGTCGCCCGCAAGCACTTCCTCGCCAGCAGCGGCCTGCTCGCCGTCGCGCTGACCGCGCTGTGGTGGACGACCGGCGCGACGACGATTTCGGGAATCGCCGCGAACGCCGACGCGCTCGGCGGCCCCGTCTGGCTCCTCGCGGCGGGCGCGCTCGTGCTCGCGGCGATGATTCAGTCCGCGCTCGTCCCGTTCCACACGTGGCTGCTGTCCTCGATGACCGCGCCGACCCCGGCGTCGGCGCTGATGCACGCCGGCTTCGTCAACGCCGGCGGCATCCTGCTGGCGCGCTTCGCGCCCGTCGTCACCGCCGACGCCACGCTGATGCTCGCGGTGGTCGCGGTCGGCGCAGTCAGCGCCGCGGGCGGGAAGCTGTTGAAGTCCGTGCAGACCGACGTCAAGAGCAAGCTCGGCTGCTCGACCGTCGGGCAGATGGGCTTCATGATAATGCAGGCGGGCCTGGGCTTCTTCGCCGCCGCCGTCACGCACCTGATTCTCCACGGCTTCTACAAGGCCTACCAGTTCCTCGGCTCCGGGGGACAGGTCGAACGCGCCAGCCCGAGCGACGGCACCCCGCACACCGCGGGCGGCCTCCCGAGCGTCGCCGGCGGCGTCGTGACGCTGCTGACCGGACTCGCCGGCGGCGCGCTGTTCGCGGTGCTGACCGGGAAGGGGACGCACGCCGACAGCGGCCTGCTGTTGACGTTCTTCGTGGTGTTCACCACGCTGCACGCCGCCCGCGACGCGGTCGGACACACGTCGCTGTCGGCGCTCGCGCGCTACGCCGCCGTCCCGCTGGTGTTCTTCCCCGCAATTCTCGTCTACGCCGTCGTCTACGAGGGCGTCGCGGGCCTGCTCCCGGTCGAACAGGCGCCGACCGAACTCACGCTCGTTCACGTCGCCGTCGCCGCCGCGTTCACCGTCATCTACGTCGCCATCGAGACCGGCGTCCACGAGCGCAGCCGGCGGCTCTACGTCGCCCTGCTGAACGCCAGCCGGCCGGCGCCCGAAACCGTCTTGACGAACACGGAGGACTACAATGAGCACTGACACGGCAATCCGCGACAGCATCGAGGAGGCGGCCGGCGTCGTCGGCTCCCTCTGGCCGGTCCACTCGTTCGTGACCGCGAACCCGCTCTCGGGCTTCGAGGACCGGCCCTTCGAGGAGGCGGTCGCGGACGCCGCCGAGCTCCTCGGCGGCCGCGGCTACCCGAGCGCCGAGACGTTCCGCGCGGCCCTCGAGCGGGGCCAGATTTCCCGCGACCGCCTCGACGCGGAACTCGACGAAGCCGGCTACGACGCCGCCCCCGAAGTGCTGCTCGACCAGCTAGCCGACGCGGCCGACCCCGCGGAGGGCGACGCGGACGACGCCACCGAGCACGCCGACCGCGTGCTCTCGAAGTGGCTGTCGGCGTTCCTCGACGAGGGGAGCGCCCACTGGTCGATGCCGAACCGCGAGGCCGGCTTCTACGCCGCGTTCCGCGAGGTCGCCGCCCACGACGACGAGATTCCGGACGCGGGCGTCGCCGCCGACCTTCCCGAGGAGCCGACCGACGCCGTCGCGACGGCCCTCGAACCGTACCCGGAGGGCGAGTGGGAGGCCATCTTCGAGGAGGAGTTGGCCGCACTCCCGGGGTGGACGTGGTTCGTCAATCGGCGCGTCGAGGACGGCGGCGAGTGGCAGTCCGCGCACCCGATTTCGCTGGCGGGCTACTTGGCGGCGCGGCTGGCGGTGCTGGACGCCCTCGACGCCGACCTCTCACCGGACGACGACCCCGGTGAGCCGGACTCTGCGGACGAAATCGCCGCGGCGTTCCTGCGCGCGTGGGAAGCGACCTACCGCGAGGACCTCGTGGACGCCGTCGCGGCCGAGAGCGAGTCGCTCGCGGAGGGCGAGGAGGACTCGGGGCGCCCGGACGCCCAACTGGTGTTCTGCATCGACACCCGCTCGGAGGTCATCCGCCGGCACGTCGAGGAGACGGGCGACTACGAGACCCACGGGTACGCGGGGTTCTTCGGCGTCCCGATGGAGTACGAGGGCTACGACGCCGAGGTCTCCGTCGAGGCCTGCCCGCCCATCGTCGAACCCCAGCACCGCGTCGCCGAGGCGCCGGCCGACGAGGACGCGCACGCGAGCCACGACCGCTGGACGGGCCTCCGCGAGGCGGCCACCGAGGTCGTGGAGACGCTGGAGGCCAACGCCGCCACGGCGTACGGGTTCGTCGAGAGCGCGGGGAGCGGCTACGGCGTCGCGCTCGCGGCGCGCACGCTCGTCCCCGAGCGCGTCCGCGGCCTCGTCGGCGCCGCTACCGGCCCGATTCCGGACGTCCACGAGTTCTGCGAGCCCGACCTCGACCACGAGCACGCCGACGAGGGCCTGCCCGCCGGCCTGACGACCGAAGAGCGCGTCGAGTACGCGGCCGCCGCCTTCGAGTTGATGGGTTGGGAGCAGTTCGGTCGCCTCGTCGTCTTCACCGGCCACGCCAGCGAGACCGCGAACAACCCCTACGAGTCGAGTCTGGACTGCGGCGCGTGCGCCGGCAACCCCGGCGGCCCGAACGCCCGCGTGCTCGCGGCCATCTGTAGCGACCCCGAGGTGAAGGCCGCGCTGCGCGAGCGCGGCTTCGACGTCCCCGAGGACACCGTCTTCCTCGCGGCCGAGCACAACACGACGACCGACGAGGTCGAGCTGTACGACGGCGACGTCCCCGCGAGCCACGCCGACGACGTCGAACAGTTGCGCGCGGACCTCGCGAGCGCCCGTGAGCGCGCGGCCGCCGAGCGCGCCGAATCGCTGGGCGCCGACGGCGACGCGGTCAGCGAGACCGAGCGCCGCGCCGGCGACTGGGCGGAGACCCGTCCAGAACTGGGGCTGGCCGGCAACGCCGGCTTCGTCGTCGGCCCGCGCGAACTCACCAGCGACCTTGACCTCGACGGGCGCGCGTTCCTCCACTCATACGACCACGCCACCGACCCCGACGGCGACGCGCTGGCCGCGATTCTCACCGGGCCGATGGTCGTCACGCAGTGGATAAACGCCCAGTACTACTTCTCGACGGTGGACAACGCCGTCTATGGCAGCGGCTCGAAGGTCACGCACAACCCCGTCGGGAACCTCGGCGTCTACCAGGGCAACGGCGGCGACCTGATGACCGGTCTGCCGCTGCAGTCGCTGACGACCGCCGCCGACGAGCCGTACCACCAGCCGCTGCGCCTCTCGACGGTCGTCCACGCGCCCGTCAAGCGCGTCGAGGGCGTGCTCGCGGAGCACGAGCAACTGCAGGTGCTTCTGGACAACGACTGGCTCGCGCTGACGGTCGTGGACCCGACCCGCGACCACCGCGCGTTCCACTACGAACAGGACCTGTCGTGGACGCCCGCCGTCGCGGAAGCCGAACTCGAACCCGAGACGCAGCGCGCGGCCGCCGTCGCCGACGACTGACTCGCGTTCCTCACTCGCCGGGGACGAACACGTCCCCTTCTACGTCCGTCCGCACGCCGTGCCTAGCCGCTGCGACCGACTCCGGGGGGTCGTCGTCGGCGTACCTGCTCGCGTAGCTCGCCCGCACGGCGTCCCGGACGCAGGCGCGGGCGGCGGCGCCCACTCGGGTCGCGCTCCCGGAGAACGCCGCCGGCTCGCCCGCGGGGTCGCAGGCCGCGACCACCGCGTCCGTCGTCGTCCCCGGGAACCCGACGGTTTCGAGCAGCGTCGCCGTCTTCGCCTCCGCGGCGACGGCGACGAGGTTCGCGAGCGCGGCGTCGTCCAGCGCGCGCGTCGTCCCGACGAACACGTTCACCGTCCCGGCGACGGCTTCGGGTTCCTCGGGGAGCGCACCGTCCTCGGGGTCCATCGGGAGCGCCGCGGGGTTCGACACGCCGACGGTCGCGACTGCTTCCACGGGCCCACGGCGCGCGCCGCGGGCGTGGCGCTGTGCTACCCCAGTGAACAGGACCGGCTCGTCGCCCGCCCGCGAGAAGCCGGCGTCGGCGAGCCGGTCGGCGACGTACGCGTCGAGGTCGCCCGGGTTCCAGCCCTCGGGGACGGTGACGTTGTACGCGCGGTCGGCGGCCGCGAAGCCGCCGTCCCAGCCCGTGGAGAGCCAGCGCGTCCGCTCGCGTTCGAGTTCGAGCACGCCGTCCCGCGTCGCCGCGTCAAACATCCAGCGCCTCCAGCAGCCGGTCGTTCTCCTCGGGCGTGCGGACCGCGATCCGGACGTGGCTGTCCAGCCCGCGGAACGTCGTCGCGTCCCGAATCGCGACGCCCCGGGCTTCGGTCGCCTCGCAGAGCGCGGCCACGTCCCGGTCGCCGACGTCGAGCAGGAGGAACGGCGCGGCCGAGTCGAACACGTCGAAGTCGTCGGCGAGCGCCGCTCGGAGCCGCTCGCGCTCGCTGGCGACGCGCTCGCGGGTCTCGGCGACGAACTCCGCTCGGCGCATCGCGTGCGCGCCGACGGCCGCCGCGGGCGTCCCGAGGTTCCACGCGCGCCGCGCCGTCCGCAGGTTGTCCAGCCGGTCGCCGGTCGCCACGAGGAAGCCGGCGCGGAGCCCGGGCAGGCCGAACAGCTTCGTGAGCGAGCGCGCGACGACCACGCCCGGCGTCCCCGCCAGCGATTCCTCGTCGGTGAATCCGAGGAACGCCTCGTCGACGAGCAACTCGGTGTCGGCCTCGCGGCAGCGCGCGGCGAACGCGCGGAGGTCGTCGGCGCCGTACAGCGTTCCGGTGGGGTTGTTCGGGTTGCAGACGACGGCCATCGCGTGCCCGTTCGGGTCCGCGTCGAGGAGTTCGTCGTGCGGGACGAACGCGGGGTCCGCGCCCTGCAGTTCGACCTCGCGGGCGTACTCGCCGAAGCTCGGGTACGGGACGAGCACGCTGTCCCCGGGTTCGACGCGCGTCTCGACTGCGAGCCGGATGCCCGCGAGGCCGCCCGGCGTCGGCACGACGCGCTCGGGCGCGCAGTCCACGTATCCCGCGGCGGCGTCGCGGAAGTCGGGGTAGTCGTCGTTCGGGTACCGGCCGGCGTCGTCGAGCGCGGCCTCGTACACCTCGCGGACGCCCGGCGGCGTCCGGGGGTTCACGTTCGCGGAGAAGTCCAGCACGTCGGGGTCGTCGCTGCCGCCGTGGGGCACGCGGCCGGCGTCGCGGACGGCATCAGGGTCCATCGTCTCCCTCCACGACCTCGCCGGATTTCGGTGCGTCGGTCCGCAGCGCGAGCAGACGCTCCGCGAGCGCGGCGTCCGCCCGCCGATTCACGTTCACCGCGAGGCGCGCGTCGTAGCTCCGGAACACGCTGTCCGCGTCGTCGGCGACGACGTTCACGCCCGTCGGCACCCACGCGCCGTCCTCGTCCGTGCTCGCGCCGAGCGCGTCCTTCAGCGCGGCGGGCACGCGGACGCTCGTGGAGCCGTCCGCCGCGTCCAGCACGGTGTCCACGACGGCGCCCTCTAACAGCGGGAGGTCCGCCGCGACGGTCAAGACGGGAGTCTCCACGGTGTCGAGCGCGGTCAGCAGGTCCGTGACGTACCCCTCGCCCGGCGTCTCGATAATGGGCAGCTCACCTTCGAGGTGCGCGCGCGTCTCGGGCGCATGCGGGGAGACGACGGCGTGCGTGGTCTCAACGCGGCTCTCCGCGAGCGCGTCCTTCACGTAGTCTACCATCGGTCGCCCCGAAATCTCGAACAGCGGCTTCTCCGCGCTGCTTTCGAGGCGCGTGCCGCGGCCGCCGCACATCAGGAGAGCGTCCACGCGACCACCCCCACGTGCAGGCCGACGACGCGGCCGACCTCGTTGACGGCGCCGAAGACGTCGCCGTTCACGCCGCCGAGGAGCGCGCGCAGGCGCCACACCGCGGCGAAGCCGGCGGCGACGGCCCCGGCGAGCGCGCCCGCGGCCGCCGGCGTCGGCCACGAGAGCGCGACGGCCGGGAGCGCGACGAGGACGGCGGGGAGTAACTCCGACCTGCTCGCTCGCTCCGTGAACTGCGAGCCCAGCCCCTCGTGCGCGGCCGTCCCGAAGCACGCGACCGCCGCCATCCCGAGCTTCGCGCCGACCTCGCTGGCGACGACGACCGCAATCGCGGCGCGGGTCGGCAGTCCCGCGACCCCGAGCGCGCCGAGCACGAGCCCAGCGACCGCGACCGCGACCGCCGCGACCGCGCCGACGCCGACCGTGGTGTCCTTGAGGACGCGCGTGCGCTCGTCGCTGTCCCCGTGAACGACGAGCGCGTCCCCGACGTCCGCGACGCCGTCGAGGTGATTGATGCCCGTGACGGCGAACACGGCGGCGAGGTACGCGAGCGCGAGCGTGCCCGGCGGGAGCGCGTCGAGCGCGAACGGCACGGCCAGCAGCGCGCCGACGGCGTAGCCCGCCAGCGGGAACGCCCACGGCGAGCCCCGGAACGCCGCCCACGCGGCCTCGCTGTGACCGACGCGGAGCCGCGTCAGGAACCCGAGCGCGCCCCGGAGCGCGCTCACGACCACGCGACCACCCCCGCGGCGAGCGCGTACGCGAGCGCGCCGGCGACGCCGACGACGCGGACGCCGCGCCGGCTCTCGGCGACGGTCGGAAACTCCCCGCCGAGCGGCAGGTCGTAGACGCCCGGCTTCGCGAGGCGGACGCCGAGCACTGCGGCGAGCGTCGCCATCGGCCACCCGGAGTTCGGGGACGGCGGCGCGTCGGCGTGCTCCCGAGCGCGAGCGAGCGCGGCCGCGTCCAGTCCCACGAACGCGACGAGCGCGGCGCTCACGCGCGCGGGAAGCCACATCACCGCGTCGTCGAGGCGCGCGCTCGCGGTCCCGACCGGCTTCGAGCGGTACCCCAGCATCGAGTCCAGCGTGTTCACGGCCTTCACCCACGCCGCGGCGGCCGCGGCGACCGGCAGCGAGACGACGGCGCCGACCGCGAACGCGAGCAGGGGCGCGACGAGGCCGTCCGCGAGGTTCTCCGCGGCGCTCTCGACGGCCGCGCTCCGCAGTTCGCCCGCCGAGAGGTCGTCGGCCTCCCGGCCCGCGAGCGACGTGAGGCGGTCGCGGGCGGCGTCGAGGTCCGTCTCGGTCGCCGCGACGACGGCGCGCGCTTCCGCCGAGAGCATTCGCAGACTGGTGGTGGCGAACAGCGCGAGTCCCGCGACGCCGGCGGCGACTCGGGCGTCCACGCGGCCCGCGAGCGCGACGAGCGACCCGACGAGGACGGCGGCAACAAGCGGCAGGACGACGGCGACGAGTGCGCCGACCGCCAGCGGGTGCGTCCACTCGCGGTCGAACGGCGCGACCGCGCGGCCGAACCACGCCACCGGGTGCAGGCTCGCTGGTGGCTCCGCGAACGCCGCTTCGAGCGCGAACGCGAGCGCGAGCGCGCCCGCCGCGGTCAGGGACACGCTATCGCCTCCAGTTCCGACGGCACCGACTCCAGCGGCGTCTCGTCGAGGAGCACCGCGCGCCCGCCGACGGCTTCGATACCGCCGTCCGCGTCCCGGTCGTCGCCGACGTGGACGAGCGATTCGGGGGTCGCGTCGAGGGCGTCTGCGGCCGCCTCGAACGCGCGCGGGTCTGGCTTCCGCCAGCCGCAGCCGACGCTCGTCACGACCGTCTCGACGTTCAGGTCGGCGCGGTCGAGCGCGCGCCCGACGAGCTCGGGGACGCTACAGTTCGAGAGGACGGCGACCCTGCCGTATTCGCGGGCGGCGGAGAGCGCGTCTCGCGCGCCCGGACGGACTGAGACTGGCCGGTCGAACGCGGCGAGCGTCGCTTCCCGGACGACGCCCGGGTCGGCGTCGACGCCGCGGCTCTCCAGGGCGGCCGCGACGTGGACGGGGAGCGGCAGTTCCGCGCCCTCGGGGACGGACTCGTGGGGTTCGCGGTAGGCGTCCGCCCAGTCGTCGGGGACGGGAACGTCGCGCGCTGCGAGCGCGTCGGCGACGGCGCTCGCGGGGCGCTCGGGGCGCTCGGCGGCGACCAGCGTCCCGAAGAGGTCGAACGTCGTTGGCACTGTGGGTTACTTACTGCAAGTGGACTTGAATCGGTCGGTGGCTACGCGGGGAGCTCCAGCGCGGCGAGGTCGACGTGCTCGCGCACGAGGTCGGCGGCCGCGTCGTACGGCGACTGTCGGCCACCGCCAGCCGCCGGCCGCTCGCGGTCCGCGTACTCGTAGACGGCGTCTACGAACGCCTCACGCGCGGTCTCGTTCTCGAACAGCCCGTGGAGGTACGTGCCGAGCACGCGGTCGGTCGCGGCGCTCGTCGGTCCCACCGGGTTCGGTAGCGACTCGGGGACGTCGGTGCGGCCCATGTGAATCTCGTAGCCCGACACCTCGCCGCTCGCGCCGGCGAGCGGCCCCACGCCGTCCAGCATCCGGGTGACGGCTTCGACGCGCTTGTTCTCGCGGAACGCCGTCTCGACGGGGAGCAGCCCGAACCCCTCGACGGAATCGAGGTCGTCGGTGGACTCGACGCCGGCGTTCGTGACGCGCTCGCCGAGCAGCTGGTAGCCGCCGCAGAGCCCGACAACGGGACCGTCGAACGCCCGGAGTTCGGCGCCGAACCCCGCGGCGCGCAACTCTCGGAGGTCGTCTACCGTGTTCTTCGTGCCCGGGAGCACGACCGCGTCCGCGTCGTCCAACTCGCTCTCCGGTGGGACGTACGCGACCCGCACGCCGGGGACGCGCGCGAGCGGTTCGAGGTCCGTGAAGTTCGAGATGCGGGACAGTCGCGGGACGGCGACCGTGACGCTCCGCTCGTTGGGGGCGTCGCTGCCGAAGACTGCTCGCCCCTCGTCCGGGAGCGAGAGGCTGTCCTCGGCGGGGAGCCCGGGGTCGTCGTACGGGAGCACGCCCAGAATTGGGACGCCCGTGCGCTCCTCGATTTCCTCGATGCCCGATTCGAGCAGCGCGGGGTCGCCGCGGAACTTCGTGATTATCGCACCGGCGACGCGCTCCCGAACGTCGTCGGGGAGCAGTTCGAGCGTGCCGTAGAGGCTGGCGAACGCGCCGCCGCGCTCGATGTCCACGACGACGAGGACGTCCGCGTCGGCCAGCCTTGCCGTCTCGACGTTCGCGAGGTCGCGGTCGTGGAGGTTCACCTCCGCGATGCTGCCCGCGCCCTCCGCGACAATCACGTCGTGGTCGGCGGCGAGCCGCTGGTGGGCGGCTTCCGCGGTCTCGCGGGCGTCGTCCCAGTGTTGGTCGTAGTAGTCGCCGGCGGCATAGTGTCCGGCCGCCTGCCCGTCGAGGACGAGCTGGCTCTCGGCGTCCCCGCGGGGCTTCAGGAGCGCGGGGTTGTGGTCCGTGGTCGCGGGGACGCGGGCCGCTCTCGCTTGCACGTACTGGGAGACGCCGATTTCGCCCCACGGCGCGTCCGCCGCCTCTGATGCGGGGACGGCGCGCGCGTTGTTGCTCATGTTCTGGGCCTTGAACGGTGCGACCGACACCCCCGAATCCGCGAGGTGGCGGCAGAGCCCCGCGGCGACGGTGCTCTTGCCGACGTGGGAGGCCGTCCCCGCGACCAGCAGCGTGCGGGCGTCGGCCATCAGTACTCGGTGCCCTTGCGGGCGCGCTGGCCCGCGTCGATTGGGTGGATCTGCTTGCGCACCTCGCTCACGAGGTCCGCGTGCTCGGTCGCGAACGCGGGTTCGTCGTGGCCGCCCGTCAGCACGAGTTCGAGGTTCTCGGGCTTGTCCTCGACGAGCGAAACCACGTCTTCGGGGTCGACGAGCCCGCGGTTCGCGGCGTACAGGATTTCGTCCAGAATCAGCATGTGGACGCCGTCGTTGGCGGGGCCGTCCAGCGGCAGTTCGCCGTCGGTGTCGTGGGCGGCGTCGACGAGGTCGCGGGCACGGGCGAGGCCGCCCTGCGCGCGAGCCCGGTGTTCGTCGTCGTCGCTCCCGTCGAGGAAGCCGTGCCAGCCGTAGTGCCCGGAGTTCTCGTACGTGAACCCGGGCATCTCGGCGATGGCGTTGTACTCGCCGCGGACGTCCTCGACGCTGGCGGTGCCGCCCTTCATGAACTGGAGGAGGTGGACGCGGTGGCCGTGGCCGGCCGCCCGGAACCCCATCCCGAGCGCCGCGGTGGTCTTGCCCTTGCCGTCGCCCCACCAGACCTGCACGAGCCCGAACTCCTCGGGCGCGGTCGGCGTAATCTCGCGCGCGGTCGGCGTCCGGCCCTTCCCGGGTGTTCGCGCGTGCTGGTCGGCCTGCTCGTCGCTGTCGTCGGTTTGGTCGGTCATAGGTTCTCGATGAATGCGTCGAAGGCGCCGCTGTCGGCGTGGACGTGGGCGTACGTGCCCAGCGTTCGGTACTCGGTCAGTCCGTCCCGCTCGTCGGTGATGCCGCTGCCGCGCTCGACGTCGAACGCGAACCGCGCGTCGCCGGCGACCTCGGCCTCGGAGTAGTGGAATTCGTGCCCGCGTAGCGTTTCGCCCGCGCTCGCGGTGAGCGCGTCGCCGCGAGCCCGGAGTTCCACGTGGGCGAGCGCCTGATAGCGCTCGCGCATCGTCACGTCCGCCGGGAGCACGCCCGCCATCTCGTGCGTCTCGCCGCCGGTCGTCGTCAGTGACTCCGCGAGCGCGATGAATCCCCCGCACTCGCCGAGCACGGGCAGACCGTCGGCCGCCCGCTCCGCGAGCGAGTCGAGCGCCGGGGAGTCCGCGAGCGCGCGGGCGTGCAGTTCGGGGTAGCCGCCGGGCAGGTAGACGCCGTCGCAGTCTGGCAGGTCGTCACCCGCGACCGGCGAGAACGGCACCACGTCCGCGCGCTCGCGGAGGCGCTCCCGGGTCGCCGGGTACTCGAAGCAGAACGCCGCGTCCGCGGCGACCGCCACGCGCTTGCCGGTCTCGGCGCGCGTCGGTTCCGGGTCTGGTCGCGGCGGCTCGCGAGCGAGTTCGACTATCCGTTCGGCATCGACGTGCTCGGCGGCCGCGTCCACGGCCGCCGCATCCACGGACGCCTCGTCGCCCATCAGGAGGCCGAGGTGGCGGTCCGGGACGTCGAGGCCGTCGCTGGGCGGAATCCGGCCGAGGTACGCGACGCCGTCGGGGAGCGCGTCGCGGACGCCGTCGGCGTGGCGGCCGCCGTGCGCGCGCTGGGCGAGCACGCCGACCACGTCCACGTCGTAGCCGGCTTCCGCGGCGTACTCGCGGAAGCCCAGCGCGGTCGCGCCGACGCTCTGCATCCCCGCGCTCGCGTCCACGACGAGCACGACCGGGAGGTCCAGCGCTTCGGCGACGCCCGCGGTGCTGGCGACGCTTCCGTCGTACAGCCCCATCATCCCCTCGACGACGCAGACGTCGCCGTCGCCGCGGTAGTAGTTCCGGCGCACGCCCTCGTCACCGGCCAGCCACGGGTCCAGCGAGCGCGAGGGCTTCCCGGCGACGGGCTCGTGGTGGCTCGGGTCGATGAAGTCCGGGCCGGCCTTCGCCGGCTGGGGGTCGTAGCCCGCCGATTCGAGCGCGCGCTGGGTCGCCAGCGTCGCGACGGTCTTCCCGACGCCGGAGGCCGTGCCGCCGAGGACAATGCCCTTCACGGCGCGGCCTCCCCGGTCACCCGGTCGTAGACCGCTGTGATTGCGTCCCGAATGGAGTCCATTCCGACGCCGGCCTCGTCGGCGAGCGCGAGCGCGCCGCCCATCCCGACGCCCTCCTTGGCTTCGCCGGCGAGGTACGCGGCCATCGCCGGGTGGTCGTCGCGGGCGTCGAATCCGGGGTCGGTGACGGTGAGCGCGAGGTCGTTTTCCGAGGCGAGCGCGCGCACGTCCGCGGAGTCGTCGGCCGCGACGAACGACGTGGTCGCGAGTTCGAGGTCCGCGGTGAGGCCGGCGTGGCGGACGAGCGCGCCCGCGGTGGCGAGCTGGGTGCCGCCCGCGAGCAGTACGTCCGTGCCGGCTTCGAGCGCGCCGACCGCGAGCCCCGAGACGGCGGCGAGCACGGGGTCGCCCATCTGCCGGACCGCGTCGGTGGGCTGGCCGGCGAGGCCACCGCGCGCGAGGCCGCTGGCGTCGAGGCCCTCGTCAACGACCTCGCGCTTGAGTTCGAGGGGGTTCTCGGGGAGCGACGAGGAGACGGCGCGCCGCTCGCCGAGCGCGGCGAGGACGCCCATCGCGGTGGTGGTGCCGCCGGGAATCGTCTCCGCGAGGACGAGCCTCTCGGCGGGGAGGTCGGCGCCGAAGCGGCGCGCGTCGGCGAAGATGCCTCCGGCGTCGGGAACGGGTTCGGGGTCGCGGACGTCCCCGCCGGGCGCCGCACCGACGTCGACAGTGGGCGCGCCGGTGGGCTCTGCGAGGCCGGCATCGACGACGACGCTCTCGAAGTCCACGCGCTCGCGGGCGGCGCGCGTGACGACTGCGGGCGTCGGGCAGCCGGAGGGACTGACGGGGACGACCGGCGCTCGCACGGGCCGGCCGTACGCGAGGATTTCGGCGTCCGCGCTGGGCGTGTGCGCCATCAGCGCGGGGTCGGCGCCGGCGGCACTGATGCCGTCGATGGCCGCCGTCTCGGTGGCGCCGGCGACGAGCGCGAACAGCGTCTGCGTGTCGGACACGTTCTCCGAGAAAGCACAAGCGAACTTTAATTCAGCGGTCGGGTTCGTCAGTGGTGGCTTCGTTCGGCGCGGCCAGCGCAAGCTATTAGGGGAGGCGGCCCGCGACGTTATGCAAACCGAGTTGGGTTAGAACAATCCAACTTTACTACCATGACACGCGACGCTCTCGTCCTGCTCGGCCGGGACACGCCCCACGCCCGCGAAACGCTCGCCACCCACGCCAGCCGCCTGCGCGACCGCGGCGTCGCGGACGCGGTCCACGCCTGCCACTTCCGCCACGAGCCCCGGCGGGACCTCCGCGACCAGCTCGCGGCCGTCGACGCCGACCGCGCGTTCGCCGTCCCGATGACCGCCGCCCACGGCCGCGAGACCACGGTCGGCGTCCCCGCCGCGCTCGACCGCCTCGACGCGGCCGTCCACTACTGCGAGCCCGTCTGTCGCAGTCCCGCCGTGACCGACGCGCTCCGCGACCGCGCTACGGAAGCCGCCGACGGCACCCCCGAGGCGCTCGGCCTCGTCGCGCTCGGCGCCAGCTCCCGCCCCTACCACCGACAGGTCGCGGAGTACCACGCCGCGCGCCTCCGCGCGAACGGCGACTACGACGACGTCGCCACCAGCTACCTCGTCCAGAACCCCGCCGCGGAGTGCCTGCGCTACAACCTCGACGCCGACGACGCCGTCGCCGTCCCGCTGTTCGTCGCGGGCGGCGACGCCACCGACCGCGATATCCCCGACCGCCTCGAACTCGACCGCGGCGGCCTCGCGTACGCCGACCCGCTCGGCGCCCACCCCCGCCTCACGGACGCCGTCGAAGCCCAGCTCGCCCAGCGGCGCGTGCTCGCCGACCGCGACGGCGCCGCGACCTTCGAGGCGTCGCTGACCGCCGACGCCGCCGCGTTCGCCGCCGACGGCGACGGCCGCTAGCGGTCGCCGGCCGGTGCGGGAACGCCGTGGGCCGAACCCCCACACAATTCTTTTTGCTCTGACGTTTCTACGCGGAAATATGGACCTCCGCGCCCTGCTCTCGCCCGCCCTCTACGGCGGCGCCGCGGCCGCCGTCGTCGCCGCGCTCGGGTATGCCGTCGCCGCCTCGCAGTCGCTCCCGCTCACGATGCCCGCGTTCGTCTACGCGTTCGGCGGGCTCACCGCCGTCGCGCTGCTCGCCGGCACCACCAGCATCAACGAGAACTCCGAGACGCCCGAGGTCGTGGCCAGCGACGACCAGATTCTGTCCGCACCCACCGAGGCCGGCGGGCCGCGCCGCCTGCTGTTCATTTGCTTCTCGCTGGCGCTCGCGCTCGCGGGCGTGGTCGGCGTCGCGCTCTTCGCGTGAGGCGCTGACCGGACGTCACGCGCACTGCAAATACGCGTAACCATTACGTCACTTCTCGCGGAACTGCGCGTGTGTCCGACTACTCGCCCCCGTCCCTCCCCCGCTCGTGGACCGTCGCCATCGTCGCCCTCCTTGTGGCCGTGTTCGCGTACTCGCTGGTAATCGCTCACCAGCCGCTGCTCGGCGTCCTGCCGGCGCTCCTGGTCGGAATCGGCTACTACGCGTGGCGGCTGCTCGCCGCGCTCGAAGCGATTGCGGCCGGCGTCTAGTCGCCGCCCCGCCGCACCGCCAGCACCGACAGGTCCGAGAACGGCGTCTCCTCGCCGGCGTGCGCGGCGAGGTCGCCGAGCGTCGTCCGCGTAATCGCTTCGTCGTCGTGGGTCAGTTTCTCCAGCACGAGCGCCGACAGGTCCGGGTCGGCGCCCGCTTCGAGCAGGTCAGCGGCGACGTCCCCGGGCATCAGGTCGAACGGCCGCGGCAGCACGAGCAGGTGGCGCTCGCCCGCGGCCTCGCGGAGCCGAGCGAGGTCGGGCGCGAGGTCACCGCTCTTGTGGAGCGTGACGAACTCCGCGTCCTCCATCGGCGTGCGCGCCCGACTCGCCGCCACCTGGAGCGACGAGATGCCCGGGACCACGCGCACGGGCGCCTCGACCGCGCGCTCGACCTTCCCGAGGAACTGGTAGCCCGAGTGGTTCGGGTCGCCCATCAGCACCGCCGTCCCGCGCTCGCCGGCCGCGACGCGCTCCGCGAACGCCGCCAGCGTCTCGCCCTCGTCGCGGTAGCCACACGTCAGTAGGTCGGCGTCCGTGTGGTCCGCGACGAAGTCCACGACCGTCTCGAAGCCGACGACGACGTCGGCCTCGCGTATCGCGCGCTCGCCGCGCGGCGTCAGGAACTCCGGATTGCCGGGGCCGACGCCGACCGCGTGGACGACCGCCTCGGTCCCGAAGTCGGGTTCCGGCTCGCTGGCCGCGAACGCCGCCGGGTCCGGCCCCGAATCGAGGTCGTAGTCGTCGCTCACGATTCGAGGGAGGCGTCGCCGTCGCGGGCGTCGCTGGCGACGTGAATCAGCTCGTTCGTCAGCCCGGCGGCGAGCCCGCTGCCGCCGCGCCGCCCGACGTTCGTGATGGCGGGGACGCCGTGTTCCGCGGCGACCTCGCGGAGCCGCTTGCGGCTCTCGGCGGCCTTCACGAAGCCGACGGGCGTCGCGACGACGACCGCGGGCCGCGTTCCGTCCTCGATGCAGTCTGCGAGAGCGAGCGCCGCCGTCGGCGCGTTCCCGACCACCGCTATCGCGCCGTCGTAGACGCCCTCCTTGTCGAGTTCGAGCACGGACGCGGCCGTGCGGGTCATCCCCGTCTCCGCGGCGAGGTCGGCGCCGTTGCCGATGGCCTTCCGCACCTCGCAGTCGTGGCCGCGGCCCGTGATTCCGGCTTTGACCATCGTGATGTCCGTCACGATGGGCGCCTCGTCGAGGACCGCTCGGGCGCCCGCGCGGACGGGCTCGGAGTCGTCGCCGCCCGTGAACCGCACGAGGTGCTGGAACTCGGGGTCGCCGGTCGCGTGGACGGACTTCTGTCGCACGCGGTCCGCGAGCGTCTCGTCGGGCACGAGCTCGCGCACGCGGTCCATGCTCGTCTCCGCGATGTCCATCGCGTTCTCCGTGGTCGCGCCGAGGTCCGCGTACGCCTCGAAGTCGCCGTCAGTCGTCATCCGAGGACACCTCCTGAGTCACGGCCGGGGAGTCGCTAGCCCTGGCCTCCAAGTCGCCCTCCACCTGCAGATTCAGGTCGCGCAGGCGCTCTGCCGTTTCGTCGTCGGCGTCCCAGAGCCCGCGCTCGACGGCCTCCAGCAGGGTGTCCGTGATGGAGTCCAGCGCCCACGGATTAACGTCCCGCATCCACTCCTGGCGCTCCTCGTCGAAGGCGTACTGCTCGGCGACTTCCTCCCAGAGACTGTCCGAGACGACGCCCGTGGTGGCGTCCCAGCCGAGCGTCACGTCCACCGTCGAGGAGAGGTCGCCGGCGCCCTTGTAGCCGTGCTCCTCCATCGAGTCCAGCCACTCGGGGTTCAGTACGCGCGCGCGCATCGCCTTCCGGACCTTCTCCTCGTTCGTGTACACGGCCACGTTGTCCGGGTCGCTGGAGTCCCCGACGTACGACGCGGGCTCCTCGCCGGACTCCTCGGCGACCGCGGTGATGAAGCCGCCGTGGAACGCGTACCAGTCCGAGGAGTCGAACTCGTCTTGCTCCATCGTGTCCTCGATTTTCGCGGTCGCCTCTACGCTCCCGAGGCGGCGCTCGAAGGCGTCGTGGGCCTCGGAGACCTTCCCGCGGGACCCCATCGCGTAGCCGCCCCACTGGACGTACACCTCGGCGAGGTCCGAGCGGTCGTCCCACTCGCCCTCGTCGACGGCCTTGTTCGTTCCCGCGCCGTAGCCGCCCGGCCGGGTCGTGAACACGCGGTGCTTGGCGGCTTTCTCGGGGTTCTCGACGCCCTGTGCTTCGAGCTCTTCGGCGTCCTCCTCGACGTGCTTCTTCACGTAGTTCTGCTCGTGGGACTCGTCGAGGTCCGCGACCGCCTCCACGGCGTCGTGAATCACGCCAGCCGCCTGCGGGAACGCGTCCCGGAACAGCCCCGAGACGCGCGTCGTCACGTCGATTCGCGGCCGCCCGAGTTCGTCCAGGGGAATCGGCTCCACGCTGTCCACGCGGCCGGCGTCGGTCCACACGGGCCGGACGCCCATGAGACCGAGCGCCTGCGCGATGGTCTCCCCGCGCGTGCGGACGGTCGGCGTCCCCCACGCGACCACTCCGACCTCCTCGGGGTACTCGCCCTCCTCGTCGTGGTGGCGCTCGGCGATGCCGTCCGCGACTTCCTTCCCCACGTCCCACGCCGTCTTCGCGGGCACCTTCCGCGGGTCCAGCGTGTAGAAGTTCCGTCCAGTGGGCAGGAGGTCCACGCCGCCGCGCGTCGGCGCGCCGCTCCCGCCCGGTTCGACGTACTCGCCGTTCAGCGCGTCCGCGGTCTGCGGGATCTCCGATTCGGCGCCGAACACCCGCGGCGCGGCCTCCTCGCAGATGAATGCGAGAACGTCGCGGAGGTCGTCGTGCGCGCCGGACTTCGCCCGAGCGTCCCCGAGCGTGTCGATGTCCACGACGAGGAGGTTCATGTTCACCTCGTCGTCCGCGCCGGCTTCGACGTTCGACGCCGGCACGTCGAAGCCCTCGGCGGCGAGCGTCTCCACGAGGTCCACACTCGTCTCGTACACCTCGTCGGCGGCCTCCGCGTACGCCATCCTCAGCTCTTCGCTGTACGTTCCCGGGGAGTCCAGCATCGTCTCGTAATCGACACCGAGTACGCCCGCGACGCTCTCCCGGAGCGACGGCGCGCCCGGATTTTCGAGGCGCGTGAGCGCCACGAGGTACTCTACGAGCCGGTCGCCCGCCGGCGGTTCGCCCATCGTGTGGAGCCCCAGCCGAATCTGGGTCGTCTTCACGTCGGTCACGTACTCGTGGACGCGCTCGACCAGCTCCTCGATGCCCACGTCGTCACCAGACACGTCGCCCTCCGCGAGCGACGTGCCTGCTTCCTCGGGGCCGCGCACGTCCGCCTTCTCCTCGATTTCTCCCTCGACCCCGAGTTCGACCGCGAGGTCGAGTTCATCCACGAGTCCGTGGATGCGCTCCGCGAGGTGTTCCTCGCTATCTGCCCCGGAGCCAGTACCGGCTTCCCGGTAGCGCGACGCCAGTTCTTCGAGTTCGGCGAGCTCGTCGTACGTGCCCGCGTTGCTCATCACGGGCGTGAGGTAGTCCACGACTGCGGCGTACGACCGGCGCTTGGCCTGCGTGCCCTCGCCGGGGTTGTTGACGATGTACGGGTAGACGTTCGGTAGGTCGCCGAGCAGCGCGTCCGGCGCGCTCGCCGAATCGAGGCCGACCGTCTTCCCGGGTAGCCACTCCAGACTGCCGTGCGTGCCGAGGTGGACGACGGCGTCCGCGTCGAAGTCCTCGCGGAGCCACGCGTAGAACGCGTAGTAGTCGTGTGGCGGCTGGAGGTCGCTGTCGTGGTAGACTTTCTCCGGGTCCATCCCGAACCCGCGCGGCGGCTGGACGGTGACGAGCACGTTCCCGTACTCGACGCCCGGAATCGCGAACGGGCGCTCGGGCGGGTCGCCCCACTCCGCGAGGACGTTCTCGCGGAAGTCCGGGTCGGCGTCCGCCCACCACTCGGCGTACTCGTCGGTCGAGACCACGTCGACGCTGTGCTCGCGCACGTCCTCGGGCGCGACCCAGCGGTCGTCCAGCGTGAGCTGACTGGTCAGTCGCTCGATGAGCGCCTGTCCCTCCGGCGGCGTCTGTCCGCCTAAGTCGTACCCGCGCGCGTCCAGTTCGTCCAGCAGATTCACGGTGCTCTCGGGCGTGTCGAGGCCGAACGCGGTGCCGATGCCGTCGTCACTCGGCGGGTAGTTGTGGAGGACGACGGCGACCTGCTTCTCGTCGTTGTCGAGGTGGCGCAGGCGCGCCCAGTTCACCGCAAGGCTCGCGGCGTGCTCGACGCGGTCCTCGATGGGGAAGTGCTGTTTCGGCGCGGAGCCGATGCCGGCCTCGTCGTCGGTGCGCTCCTTCCCCGAGATGGGGTGGGTGATGACGTTGCCGTCGAACTCCGGGAGCGCCACCGAGAGCGCGAGTTCGAAGCCCATCACGCCCGTGTCCGCGGCGTCGTACCGTGAGCGCGAGCGCATCGTCGTGACGGTCTGGAGGACGGGGACGCCGAGGCGGTCGAGGAACACGTCCTCCGCGGCGTCGCCCTCGTCGGACGCCGAGCGCCCGCGCTCGTCCATCGACAGCGAGAACATGAACGACGAGAGCACGGCGTCCACGACCGGCTCGCCATCCTCTATGAGCCACTCGTCCGTCACCCACTCCGCGTCCTCCTGTTCGTCTGTGTCCGTCGCGGGATTGCAGAAGACGGGGAGCGCGTTCGCGCCCTGCGCTTCGAGCGCGCGCACCTGCGCGTCCACGTAGCGGGTGTTCTCGTGGGTCCAGTGGGACTCGTAGAACCAGACCGCGACCGTCGGCGCGTCGGGGTCGAAGGTCGCGCGGAGTTCCTCGTAGCTCGCTCCCGGGTGGTCGGGGTGGTAGACGCCCTCCGTGGGGAGCGCGACGGGGTCGTCGTACGCGAGATCGGCCGCCGAGTAGCGGTCCGCGAGGAAGCGCACGCAGTTGGCGACGTTCGCCGTGCCGCCGCGGTCGAGGTACTCGTAGACCGTGTTGCGGTCCTCGGCGGCGACGGTGGTGTCCTCGACGGCGTACGCGTCGCCCGTGGACTTCACGACGAGCGGGACGCCCGCGTCGGCGAGCCGGCGGGTCGCGCGGTCGTAGCCGGGCATGCTGTCCTCGGCGCCGTGCAGCCAGAACACGGCGGCGTCGGCGTCTTCGGCGGCGTCGAGGAACGCCTCGACGTCGGCGTCGTCGTCGAGGTCGCTCTCCGAGCGCGCGAGGAGGTCGGCGTCCACGCGCTCGGCGGCCGCCTGAATCGAGCCGAGTTCGTTCTCGGTCGCGGTGTAGAGTGCAATCTCAGGCATAAGTATGTTAAACTCCGGTTGCGGTATTACAACTATGGTTGAACTAGGAAGCGGGAAAAAGCTATCGCAGGCGGGGCGTGCTCGGACGCCGTTCCCGGCCGTCGTCGGCCAGCGCGACCTCAAGGACGCGCTGCTCGCGGTCGCCGCCAACGACGACCTCGACGGCCTCCTCGCGACCGGCGAGAAGGGCACCGCGAAGTCCACGGCCGCCCGCGCGCTCGCCGACCTGCTCCCCGACCAGCGCGCCGTCGCCGACTGTCCCTACGGCTGTCCGCCCGACGACCCCGAGAGCCAGTGCGCCGACTGCCGGACGCGAGCGGACCCGCCCGTCGAGACTCGGCCCGTGCCGTTCGTCACGCTCCCGCTGGGCGCGTCCCGGGACCGCGTCGTCGGGTCGCTGTCCGTGCCGGACGCCCTCGACGGCGATGCCGAGTTCAACCCCGGTTTACTCGCGGCCGCCAACCGGGGGTTCCTCTACGTGGACGAGGTGAACCTCCTCGACGACCACCTCGTGGACGTCCTCCTCGACGCCGCCGCCGCTGGCGTCAACCGCGTCGAGCGCGACGGCGTCAGCGCCGCCCACCCCGCCGAGTTCACCCTGATTGGGACGATGAACCCCGAGGAGGGCGAGCTGCGCCCGCAGTTCCGCGACCGCTTCGCGCTCCGAGTGGGGGTCGCGGGCAGCGATGACCTCGACGACCGCGCCGAAATCGTCGAACGGGCGCTCGACGGTTTCGACGGCGACTACGCCGACCAGACGCAGGCCGTCCGCGAGCGCCTGCTCGACGCCCGCGACTTGCTCCCCGACGTGGACCTCCCGGATTCGCTCGTCCGCGAGATTACCGAGCTCTGCCGGGACGCGGGCGTAGACGGCCACCGCGCCGACGTCGCCACCGCTCGCGCCGCGCGCACGCTCGCCGCGCTCGACGGCCGGCCCACCGTCACAGAGGCCGACGTCCAGCGCGCCGCCGAGTTCGCGCTCCCGCACCGCCTCCAGTCCCGTCCCTTCGAGGACGCGCCCGACCCCGAGGACGTAGTAGACGACCACTTCGACGACGGCGAGGACGGCGGGGAGAGCACCGACAGCGACGACTCGGACGCCGACGCGGGCGACGACGCCGACGACTCGGGCGCGGACTCCGAACCGGACGAGGACAGCGACGAGTCGTCGCCAGCCCCACAGCCGGACGGCGCCGGCGAGGACCGCGAGGGCGATAGCGGGCAGGCCGACCACGGCGACGACTCCGAGCGCGGGGACGAGAGCGAGGATTCTGAGGAAGCGGCGCCGCTGGTTCCCGGCCAGTCGCGCTCGGAGACGCCCGACCCGGCGGCGGGGCGAGCGCCCGAGACGGACGCACCCGACGCGGAGACCGCCTCCGGGACTGGCGGCGCGAGTGCGACGCCGAGCGCGGGCGGTCGCGGGGCGCGCGTGCGGACCGAGCGCGCGTCCGCGACGGACAGCGTGGACGCCGCGGCGTCGGTGCGGGCGGCCGCGGCACGCGGCGCCGACGGCGTCGAGAAACGCGACCTCCGGCAGTCGGTGCGCGCGGGGTCGGCGTCCGCGCTCGTCGTGTTCGCGGTGGACGCCAGCGCGTCGATGCGCGGGCCGATGCGCGCCGCGAAGGGCGTCGCGCTGGACGTCCTGCGGGACGCCTACGAGCGCCGCGACGAGGTCGCCGTCGTGACGTTCGCGGGCGAGGACGCCGACGTAGTGTTGCCGCCGACGGACAGCGTGACGCTGGCCGCCCGCCACCTCAAGTCGCTGCCGACGGGCGACCGCACGCCGCTGCCCGCGGGCCTGCGCGCCGCCGACGACGTGCTGGCGCGCGCGGACCCGGACGCCGCGGTCGTGGTCGTCGTCACGGACGGCCGCGCGAACGCGGGTACCGACCAGCCGACGGCGGACACCCGGGAGGCGGCGAGCGCGCTCGCCGACCGCGGCGCGAACGTGCTCGTCGTGGACGCCGGCAAGGGGGGTCGCGCAGGCCTCGTCGGCGACGTGGTGCGGGCGTCCGGGGGCGAGCGCGTGCCGCTGGACGCGCTGACGACGGAGCGAATCGACGGCGCCGTCCGCGCCGCGCGGGACGAGCGCTGAGAGAGAACAGTTACTCGTCGGCGGGGAACGCGTCGTGCAGCGAGTGGTGGGTCTCTCCGAGGTCCGCCAGCAGCGAGTCGCCGTGGTCGGCGACGCGCGCCAGCGAGCGCTCGGCGTCCCGCACCGCGACGAGGCGGCCGCGGAGGTAGTCGTACGCGGGGTCGCTCTCGTCGGTCGCGGCGACCTCCTCTTCGAGGTCGACGAGCGCGGCGTCGAGGTGCCGCTGGAGTTCCGACAGCGAGTCGGCGTTCGCCAGCCCCTCGATGGGGCCGTCCAGTTCGCCTTCCAGTTCCTTCTCGGCGTGCTCGCGGGCGCTCCGGTCGTCGGTGCCGAGGACGTTCATCAGGCCGAGTCGCAGGGCTTCGAGTTCGTGGCAGGTCATAGCAGTTGGGAGTCGAGGTCGGAGACGATGCGCTCGCTGTCGAGGTGCGAGGCGACGATGCGGTCGGCGTCGTCGGGTTCGACGCGCTGGTACCAGACGCCCTCCGGGTAGACGGCGACGTTCGGGCCGTCGCCGCACTGGCCGAGGCAGGACGAGCGCGTGACGCGCACGTTCCCGTCGTCGGTGTCGCGGGCGGCCTGCCGGAGGCGTTCGAGGACGGCGGGCGCGCCGTCCGCGGCGCACGTCTGGTTCGTGCAGACGGCGACGTGCTTGTCGGGCGCGTCGTGGGCGTGGGGGTCGTCGGCGACGTTCTCGCGGTCGGCGTGGGCTTCGCGGTGGTCGAGCGCGCGCAGCATCGCTTTCGCGCCGCCGACGTCCTCCTCGTAGCCGTCCAACTCCACCTTGTACTTGCAGGTGTCGCAGGACATCTCGACGCTGCCCGTGCGGGCTTCCTGCCAGCGGTCACCGAGCACGTCCAGCAGTCGCGGGTCCGTGCCCAGCGGGTCGCCGCAGGCGGCGTCCACGTACGGGTACTCGTCGTCGAACTCCGCGGCGCCGTCCCGGATGCGGCCCGTGAGCACGCCGTCGCCGAGCATGTACGGCACGACGACGACGGCGTCCGGGCGGTGTTTGGCGACGTCGTGGAGCGTCTCGTCCAGCGTCGGTTCCGTGACGCCGATGAACGTCGCGTCCACCCGGGAGAACTCCCGTCCCTCGTAGAGCAGGCGCGCGAGCTTGTGGACGTCGGCGTTCGCGTCCGGGTCGCTGGACCCCCGGGCGCACAGCACCACGGCCACGTCGTCGTCCTCGCGGTCCACGCCGAGGTCGGCTTCCACGCTGGCGGCGTGGTCGTCAAGCAGGTCCACGATGGCGGGGTGGACGCCGAGGTGCGAGCCGTTGTCGAAGCTCACGTCGGGGTGCTCCGCGCGCGCCTGCCGGAGCGCCGCTGGCACGTCGTTCTTGACGTGGCTGGCGGCGAACAGCGACAGGTGGACGACGGAGATGCTGGAGACGGCGGGCGCGAGCGCGTCGATGGCGGCTTCTATCGACGGCTCCGCGAGTTCGAGGAAGCCCGCATCCACCGGCACGCCTAGCCGCGCTTCGAGGTCCGCGGCGAGCGTGCGCACCTGCTCGTTGGACTCCTCGCGGCGCGAGCCGTGACCGACCAGCAGCACGGCCTCGTCGTTCAGGCTCGCCGCGGGCTCGTCGGTGCGGCTCACGGTTCGACCTCCAGCGAGGCGGTGACGTCGTCGGCCTGTTCGAGGCTCCGCCGGAGCTTCCGGCGCCGCGACGGCGCGAACAGCCCCGACTTGCCACTATCCTCGTAGAGCCACGCGCCGAGTTCGGGGACAGCGTCGTCCTCCACGCTGAAGTAGTAGCCCGAGGACGCCTCAGAGGGGTCGCCGTACGGCGCGTCCACTGGCGCGTCGTCGAGGAGCGTCTGCACCGTTTCGAGGAGCGCGCGGTCCTCGTGGACGACGGAGAGCCCCACGGTGCCCGACGAGGACTTGAAGCAGACCGTTCCACAGGCTTCGACGATTCCGCGGAGGAGCTGGCGGTCGTGGGCGGCGAGTGCGTCCAACCGGTAGCCGCCGGCGTCGCCCGCGATAGGGAGGCCGAACGCGGCCGCCGCGCGCTCCGCGAGCCCGCCGAACACCTGCACCGTGTACTCGTCCTCGCGGCGTGTCACCGACGTGTCGTGGGCGTACTCGCGCTCCTCGACGCGGTGGCCGGTGCGCTCACCGCCCGCGATTGCCGCGAGCTTGTCGGCGGCGGCCTCGTCGCTCGTCTCCACGGTCACGCAGGACTCGCTGAGTTCGCCCGCGCCGGCGACGTGTCCCCAGAAGTACGCCGTCTCGGGGTACGCGGCGAGCGCGGAGTCCGGCGGGTCCACGCCGGTGCCGTCGGCGCTCACGGCTCTCCCTCCACCGCTTCGACGGTGATGGCGTCGAACGGGCACGCCGCCGCGGCGTCCTCCGCGTCCGCGACGCGCTCGTCCTCGAACGTTCCCACGACGGTCTCGTCAGTCCGCTCGACGTTTCCGCCGTCCGCGTCGAACGTGGCGAGGCCGTCGTCGTCCTCGACGAACCGCGGGTCCCGCGTCAGGCACGCGAACACGCCGTCGCAGGCCTCGCGGTCGATAGTGACGCGGTACATCAGTAGTCGTACTTCGTCTCGTAGCCCCGCGGCGTGACCATCCGGTCGTCGAAGACGTACGTGTCCTCGTTGCCGACGACGACGGTCGTGGTCATGTCCACGAGGTCGCTCTCGCCGTACGACTCCAGCTCGCCGAGCGTCGTGATCTCGACTTCCTCGTCCTCGCGGCCCGCACCGTGGACGATGCCGACGGGCGTGTTCGCGTCGCGGTGTGCGAGCAGAATCTCGCAGGCCTTCTGGAAGTTCTCGCGGCGCTTGCGGCTCCACGGGTTGTAGATGGAGATGGTGAACCCTTCGCCGGCGACCGCGTGCAGCCGCGACTCGATTTCCGGCATCGGCGTGAGGTGGTCGGACAGAGAGACGCTCACGGAGTCGTTCACGAGCGGTGCGCCGAGCCGCGCGCCACAGGACTGCGCCGCGGGAACGCCCGGCACGACCTCGAAGTCCAGCGCGGAGGCTGTCGCGCCCTTCGACTCCACGATTTCGAGCGCGAGCCCCGCCAGCGCGTAGACGTTCGGGTCGCCGCTGCCGACGATGGCGACGTCGTTGCCCGCGAGCGCGCGGTCGATGGCCTCCTCCGTGCGGGAGACTTCCCCGCACATCGGCGTGTCGTAGATGTCCTCGGCGTCGTCGGTGATGTCGTCCGGGATGAGGTCGATGTACGTCGTGTACCCGACGATGTGCTCGGCGTCCGCCAGCGCGCCCTTCGCGCGGTCGGTCATCCCCTCGGGCTGGCCCGGGCCGAGCCCGACGGCGGTGAGCTTCCCGGGGTCGGCGTCGAAGTCCTCGACGGTCGAGCCGACCTTCTCCTCGGTCGACGACGAGGCGCCGCACGACGAACCGGACGATGACGAGTCGGAACTGCTCGCGCCGCACTTGGACTCGCTGGACGAGTCTGCCGGCTCCGCGCTCTCTGTCGACGTGGACGCCGACGCGCCGCACTTCGACTCGCTGGTCGTCTCGGTCGTGCTTGCTGCGCCACACTTGCTGGTCGATTCGTCCGTCTCGGTGGTGGTGTCGTCAGTGCTCATCAGAAGTCCTCGACGTCACGCCCGCCGCGCGGGGTGACGAGGTGTTCGCGGTGGTCGTTTTCCCATACCTCCGTCTCGTGGTTCCCGACGAGAATCGAGGTGCCCATGCCGCCGACCTTCTCGTCGTGGTCGGCGACCTCGCCGAGCATCGTCACGGTGTGCGTCTCGCCGTCGGTGTTCCGGCCAGCGTCGCCGCGGCCGGCGTCGTTGATGATGGCGACGGGCACGTCGTCCGCGCGCTCCTCGCGGAGCACCTGGACGGCGCGCTCGTAGTCGCGCCAGCAGTTGTAGAGGACGACGACGAACCCGCTGATGGCGGCCGCGCGGAGCTTCTCCTCGATCTCGTCCCAGCCGCGCCACTTCTCCGACAGCGAGATGGTGCAGAAGTCGTTCGACAGCGGCGCGCCGAGGTTCGCCGCGCCGCCCAGCGCCGCCGTCACGCCCGGCACGATTTCGATGGGGACGTCGTACGCCTCGTCCTCCTCGGCCATCAGGTAGACCAGATCGGACTTCCCGTAGACGTTCGGGTCGCCGCCGGAGACGTGCGCGACGTCCTCGCCGTCGCGGACGCGCTCGAACGCCTCGCGCGCGAGTTCGACCTGCCGGCCCATCGTCGAGCGCACGACCTCCTGCTCGGGGCGCTCGCCCGAATCTTCGGGCGGGAGCGTGCCGTCCCGCCGCAGGAACTCCTGGTAGAGGTTCGACGCGACCACGCAGTCCGCGGTTCGGACCACGTCCTTCGCGCGCTGGGTCATCCCGCCCGGGAGGCCCGGGCCGATGCCGACGACGTAGAGCGTGCCGTACTCGCTGGTGTCGGGGGCGGTGGCGGCGTCGCTGTCGGTGGACGTGTCTTCGCTCGCGGTTGCACCGTCTTCTCGCGGGCTCTGCCCGCTCGAATGGTCCGAGGGACGCGGTCCCTCGCTACTCGCACTTTCCGAGGCCTCACTCCGTTCGGCCTCGCTGCTCATCGTCCCACCGCCACCGTTACCGCCTCGTCGTAGCGCTCCTTCTCGACGAGGAGTTCGTGGTCGCGGCCGCCCGCAATCGCGGACGCCTCCGCGATGCCCGGCCAGCCGATGAGTTCCTTCGACCGGGAGGGCGTCGGGCCCTCGTGGTCCTCCAACGTCTCCTTCTCGAATGAGACGACGCCCAAGTCGAGTTCCTCAGCGGCGGCGAGCAGGCCGTCCTCCTCTTCCTTTCGCGTCCCCGTGGCGACGAACTCCACGTCGTCGAGGTCGTAGTCCGTGGCTTCGAGGCTGGCCGCCCACGCGTCGAGGAACTGCTCTTTCTTCGCGCCGGAGACGCTGCCCGTGCCGAGGACGACGCCGTCCGATTTGTTGCGCTTGAGGACGGTGACGTCGTCGTCGGCGAGCACGGCCGCAGGGCCGTCGAGGCGCGCGACCGGACCGAGGTTCTCGTCGAGCACCGCGAGGTTCGTCGCGACCGTGGAGTCGCCGTTCACGACGTGCGCGTCAAGGGCTTTCGCGCGCTCCTCGACGCCCTGCTTGCCCGCGGCTTCGCTGGCCGTGGTCATCGCCGGAACGGCGCCCATCGACGCGAGGTCGTCCGCGACCTGATTGGCGCCGTGGTGGCCGCCCGTGAGCGGAATCGCCCACGTTAGCTCCTCGTCCACGACGACGACCGCGGGGTCGTCCCACTTGTCGTCGAGCAGGCCGGCGGTCTTCCGCATCGCGATGCCGGAGGCCATCAGGCCGACGAAGCAGTCGTACTCGCCCCAGTGCTCGGCGAACACGTCGCCGTGGTACTCCAGAATCTCGATGGAGTCGTAGCGGTCGCCGATGCCCGCCACGATGTCTTCCGCCGTACTCATCTTCCGCTCGAACGCCACGATGGCGATGTCTTCGGCGACCTCCCCGTCGGAGTCCGGCGTCGAACAGTGCGCTCCGGAGTCGTCAGTGTCGTTGCTGTCGGTGCTCATGATTAGTCGTCTGCCTCGCTCTCGCTGCCGCCGCGGTTCGCCCAGTCGCCGTAGAGGTACGACCGGTCGTAGTTCGCGCCGGCGCCCGCGTCGCCGATGACGACGAGGGCGGAGGCGCGGTAGCCGGCGTCCTCGACCTTCTCGCCGATGGTTTCGACGGTGCCTTCGATGACGTCCTCGTCCGGCCACGACGCGTGGTAGACCACGGTGACCGGGGTGTCGGGGTCGTGGCCGTCGTCGCGGAGGCGGTCCATCACGTCCGGGATGGCGTGCGTGCCGAGGTAGATGCAGGTCGTCACGTCGCCCATCGCCACGAACTCCGAGACGTGGTCGTCCTCGGGGTCGAGCGTGCGGCCCTGCGGGCGCGTGAACGCGACGTGGTTCGCCGTCCCGTTCAGCGTGAGTTGCGTCCGCAGCGTCGCCGCCGCCGCGAACGCGGACGTGACGCCGGGGACGATGTACGTCGGGACGCCTTCCTGTTCGAGGGCGTCCATCTGCTCCAGCGCGGCGCCGTAGATTGCGGGGTCGCCGCTGTGCAGGCGGACGACCGTCCGGCCGTCCTCGTGGGCGTCCCGCATCAGGGGAATCAGTTCTTCGAGGTCTTTCCCCACGGAAGAGACGGTCTCGGCGTCCGCGCAGTACGCCTCCAGAAGCTCGCTGTTCACGAGCGAGCCGGCGTGGACCACGAGGTCGGCGTCCTCGACGAGTTCCTTCCCCGTGACCGTGAGCAGGCCGGGGTCGCCCGGCCCCGCACCGATGAACGGGATGCCGTCCTGCACGTCGCCGGCGGTGTGCTCGTAGACGCGGGAATCGCGGCCCCGCTCGCGTCGTTCGCTGGCGGCGTCGATGGCGGCCTGCGGGTCGTCAGTCATCCCCGACCACCCCGCCTGTGCCGTCCGCGTCGCGGGCGTCCTCGAAGGCCGTCGGGCGGTCCTTCTGCAAGTCGGCGCGCTCGGCGTACGCGAGCGTGTAGTAGTCCCGCTCGGCGATTTCGGTGGGGTCCGTTGTCACGCGCTCGTCGCCCTGCTCCATGAACAGCCGGCGGCCATAGGTCACGTCGTAGCCGGCGTCCACGAGCCCCTCGTGGGTCGCGGGCGCGTCCGTGACCTTGAACAGGACCATGCGGTCCGGACCTGTGGGGGAGTTCCCCTGTGCGGCCTCGCGGAGCGCCAGTCCCGCGCCCGCGTCGATTTCGACGCCGAGCGCGGTGGCGAACGCGGTGACGGCGCTGACGCCCGGGACGACCTCCACGTCCACGTCCGGGTGGAAGGCGTCGAGCGTGCGGCGGAGGTGGCCGAACGTCGAGTAGACGTTCGGGTCGCCGAGCGTCACGAACGCCGCGTCGCCGTCCCGGGCCTCCGGCGCGACTTCGCCGGCGGCGTCCCGCCACGCGTCGCGGAGTTCCTGCGGGTCGCGGGTCATCGGGAAGTCGAGGTCGCCGATGCGCGACTCGGGGACGTGCTCGGTCGCGACCGTCCGGGAGAGCCGCCCCGGCGAGTAGACCACGTCCGCCGATTCGAGGACGCGCTTGCCGCGCACGGTCACGAGGTCGGCTTCCCCGGGGCCGAGGCCGACGCCGTAGAGGGTCATCGGTCGCCCTCCGCGTCGTTCCCGGTGGCGCTGCCGACGAGCATGTAGACGGGATTCTGGGAGTCGAAGGAGGTCGCGCCCGCGAGCTCGTAGCCGTGGCTCACCTGGAACTGGACCACTTCGTCCAAGAGGTCGCGGTCGCGGAACGCTTCGGTGGCAGCGCCCGCGACCTCCAGCCGGGAGACGTTCATCACGACCGTCTCGACGCCGGTCTCGACGGCGTAGTCGAGGACCGCCTCGTAGTTGCGGCTGCCGCCGAGGAACAGCGCGTCGGCGTCGTCGGGGAGGCCCTCGGGGGCTTCGGCGTGGCGGACGTCGACGGCGTCCGCGAGGTCGTTGGCCGCGAGGTTCTGCCGGGTCGTCTCGACGCGCTCGCGCTTGCGCTCGACGGCGGTGACGCGGCCGGCGTCCCGGGCGGCGTCGGCGGTGACGGCGCCCGTGCAGGAGCCGACCTCCGCGAAGTGGTCGTCCGGGCCGAGCGCGAGTTTGTCCCGGAGGACCGCTCGCACCTCCGATTTGGTCGGTCCGGCCTTTGCGTCGTGGGGGAGTCGGGTCTGAGCCATCACCGAACACAACAGCAGTAGCGCCTAAAACAATTTTGGTTGTATTAACCAAAGCTCGTTTTCGTTACGGGCGGCGGAACGAGCGATAGCGCAACCGAGAGCGGAATTTGGACAAAGATACTTGAACTCGGCACACCTCAAGTATCGGTAATGAGCGATTCGAGCACCGTCGGGGAGCTGGGGGTCCTCCGGAGCAAGCGCAACGCCACGCGGTACCAGATACTCGTCGAAATCGCGGAGCGCCAGCCCGCGGTCAGCCAGCGCGAAATCGCGGAAGCCATCGGCGTCACCGCGCAAGCGGTCAGCGACTACCTCGGCGACCTCGTCGAGGACGGCCACGTGCGCAAGCACGGCCGCGGCCGCTACGAGGTCACCAAGGAGGGCGTGGACTGGCTCATCTCCGAAACCGACGACCTCCGGTCGTTCGTGGAGTACGTCTCCGAGAACGTCATCGAGGAGGTCGAGGTCGACACCGCCGTCGCGACCGCCGAAATCGAGGAGGGCGAGCGCGTCTCGCTGGCGATGCGGGACGGCGTGATGCACGCCACACCCGGCGACGTCGGGAGCGCCACCGCGGTTGCCGTGACGGCCGCCGAACCCGGGCAGGACGTCGGCGCCGCGGAGTTCGAGGGGATGCTTGACTACCAGCCCGGTGAAGTCACCGTGCTCTCGGTCCCGACCGTCCGGGACGGCGGGAGCCACGCGCTCGCCGACGACGCCGTCGAGGACCGGCTCGGCGACCACGACCGCGTCGCCGCCGCGGGCGTCGAAGCGCTCGTCGCGGTGCGGGACGCCGGCGTCGAGCCCGACATCCGCTTCGGCACTCCCGAGGCCGTCCCGGAGGCCGCGAGCAAGGGGCTTTCCGTGTTGCTCGTGGCGACGACCGACCGGCTCTCCGAGCACACCGACCCGCTGCGCGAGCGCAACGTCGGCTACGAGGTCGTCGAGGCCGGCGAGTAGTCAGTAGAGTTCGCCGCCCAGCGCCACGTCCTCGTCCGGGCCGACCAGCACGGGATTTCCGTCCTCGTCGGGGACGCCGACGGTGAGCACCTCGGACTCGTAGCCCGCGATGTTGACGGTGCCGAGGTTCGTCGCGCACAGCACCTGCCGCCCGACGAGGTCCTCGGGGTCGTAGTTGTAGCCGGTCTGGGCGGCCGACTGCACGACCTCGTCGCCGAAGTCGATTTCGAGCTTCGCGAGCTCTGGTTTGCGGGCTTCCGGGAACGGTTCCGCGGCGACGACTTCGCCGACGGCGAACGTCGTCTCGAAGAGATCTGATGGCACGCCCGACGCGACGGCGTGCGGGGGCAAAACGGTTCGGGACCAACTACTTTGCCGCCGCCGCGCCAAGGGACGGTATGGGTCTGACACTCTACGAACTGGACGGCTGCCCGTACTGTGAGAAGGCCGCCGACGCCCTCGACGACGCGGGCGTCGACTACGAGACGGTGTGGGTGGACGCGATGCACTCCGAGCGCAACGAGGTCAAGCGCGTGAGCGGCCAGCGCGGCGTCCCCGTGCTCGTAGACGACGACCACGCCGTGACGATGGCGGAGAGCGAGAACATTCTCGACTACGTGGAGCGGACGCTCGCATGAAGATTTACACGCGCCGCGGCGACAGCGGGAAGACGGACCTCCGGGACATGACGCGGGTGTCGAAGACCAGCCCGCGCATCGAAGCGTACGGCACTGTCGACGAGGTGAACGCCCTGCTCGGGACGATTCGCCCGACCGGCGTCGACGAACTCGACGAGTACCTGGAGGCCGCGCAGAACCACCTCCACGTCGTGCAGGCGGACCTCGCCAACCCCGAACCCGAGGAGGGCGACCCGGTTGTCACCGACGACCACGTCGACGAGGTCGAGGCGTGGATCGACGCCTGCGAGGAACAGCTGGAGCCGCTGGAGTCGTTCGTCCTGCCGGGCGGCAGCGACGCGGGCGCGAGCCTCCACCACGCGCGGACGGTCTGCCGGCGCGCGGAGCGCCGCGCGGTCGCGCTCGCGGACCACGAGGACGAGGTCAACGAGACCGCAGTCGCGTACCTGAACCGGCTCTCGGACGCGTTGTTCGTGTTCGCGCGGCTGGCGAACCGGAGAGAGGGTGTCCGCGAGGAGTCGCCGTCGTACTGACGGCGCGCGGACGAGATGATGATGCCTTCGTCCCGGTGCGGGACGCGGTTGGTGCCGACGGGTGACAGGGTGGGACAGACGCGGTCGGACGGCCGGCGGCGCCCGCCGCTCGATTTTTAGGTTGGCCCAAAACAACTAAAATCTATCGGTGCCGGGCATCGGGTCCGGGTTCGGCGCGTCGCCGCGTCCGCCGACTAAACGCAAGTCTTAATGGCGGCCTGCGGGTACTACTTGGTGCGCGGGTCGGTGGTCTAGTCCGGTTATGACGGCTCCTTCACACGGAGCAGGTCGGCGGTTCAACTCCGCCCCGACCCACTTCTACCGAAGCAACGACCGCGAGCGACCAGCGTGTCGCTCGCGTCGTTCGAGGGTGTGTGCGGTCGGAAGGAGTTGAACCCTGCAAGTCGCGCGCAGCGTCGCGAGCACGTCTTGCTTCGGTTCAACTCCGCCCCGACTCGAATCCGCCTACTCCTCGTACGGTTCGTGCGTCGCTTCCCAGCCGTCGAGCGTCGGTTCGACGTCCGTGACTTCGTAGAGGCGAATCCCCTGCTCCTGTTTCGTGCGGACGCGCGTGTCGTAGTGGTCGGCGGCGTACTCGAAGTCGTCGTCGGATTCGCCGACGAACGTGCGGTGGTCGTCGAGGCGGCTGGCGGCGAAGTCGCGGGAGAGCGCGGGGGCGTCGCGGATGCGGTCGTCGAAGGCGTCCGCGAGGCCGTCGTCGCGTTCGACGCCGACGGAGTGACGACCAGAAATTGCGGCGGCGAGGCTCGTGGTGCCGGTCCCCCAGAACGGGTCGAGGACGGTGTCGCCGTAGACGGAGTACATGTTCACGAGGCGGTACGGGAGCTCCAGCGGGAACGCCGCGGAGCGCTCGCGCAGTTCGGGGTCGGCGAGCGTCTGGTGCTCGCCGTTGAGGTCGTCCCAGACGTCGGAGAACCAGCGGTTGCGCTCCTCCCAGAAGTACGCGGCCTCGTAGCGGCGCTCCGCGCGCGGCTCGAACTCGCGGCGTTGGCCGTTCCGAAACACCAGCAGGTGTTCGCGTTCGAGCGTGACGTACGCGTTCGGCGGCACCATCCCGCTACCCATGAACTTCGCGGCGGAGTTGGTGGGCTTGCGCCAGAGCACGCCCGGGAGCGGGTCGAAACCCAGCGACTCGAAAGCGTCGGTGACGCGCGCGTGGTTGTCGTAGACGCGGAACCGACCGAGGTTGCGGGTGGCGTCGCCGACGTTGACGACGGCGATGCCGCCCGGAGCGAGCACGCGCGCGACTTCCGCCCACGCCTCGTCCAGCACGGAGAGCATCAGGTCGTGGGCGCGGTCGCCGTCGCCGGCGTCGAGCGCGTCGCCGATAGCGGGGTCGAGGGCGGCGAAGACGTCGTCCCACATCTCTATCATGGGGTACGGCGGCGACGTGACCACGAGGTCCACGGAGTCGTCGGCGAGCGGGAGGTCGCGCGCGTCGCCGACGCGGACGCGGTGGGTGGTCTCCATTCACTCAGTCGTCCGGGCGCCGACACGTAGGCGTTTCGCTGGCGTCAGGCGTCGCTCATGCGGCGCGCGTCGGTCGTCTCGCAGACCAGACACCGGCTCACGCGGTAGGGCTCCCGCGAGCAGCCGGGGTTGTCCGCGGCCGGGTTCTCGACGCGGAGTTCGATGCGGACCGCGTGGCGGGTCGGTCGGTCGCAGTCTGGGCAGAACTCCCGGAGCGTCGGGTCGGGTGCGGTGGTGGTCATCGTACTCGCTCCCTCGACCGCCCGCCACATAAACCGGGGAAACCGTGGCCGTCGTTTCACGCCGTTTAACGCGAGTTAGCACAGTTTACCGACGCGGTTCGCCGCGGAACCAGAACTGCTGGCCGCGGCCGTTGGACCTAACTTCTCGCGTGGTGTGCGTTCACACGCCGGTCGCGTGGCTCGGCGAGGGGTGTCCGAGCCCGCAGCGACCTGCTCCGTCCTCACGTTTCTCACCGGGTAGCCGCGGCTCCCGGCCGCTCGGCTCCGAAAGAAAAGCGGCGCGCGCCGACTACAGCAGCTCTTCGATGTTGTCCGCGACTTCCTCGGGGGTGTCGCCGACAGGGACGCCCGCCTCGTTGAGCGCGTTGATTTTCGATTCGGCGGTGCCGGTGCCGGAGCCGGAGACGATGGCGCCCGCGTGGCCCATGCGCTTGCCCGGCGGCGCGGTGCGGCCCGCGATGAAGCCGGCGACCGGCGTGTCCATGTTCTGCGCGATGTACTCGGCGGCCTCCTCCTCGTCCTCGCCGCCGATTTCGCCGCACATCACGACGGCCTCGGTCTCCTCGTCCTGTTCGAACAGTTCGAGGGCGTCGATGAAGTCCGTCCCGATGATGGGGTCGCCGCCGATGCCGATGGCGGTGGTCTGCCCGATGCCGCGCTGGGTGAGCGAGTCAACGACCTGGTAGGTCAGCGTGCCGGAGCGGGAGACGAGCCCGACCTTCCCCTCCGAGAAGATGTTCCCGGGGAGGATGCCGAGCTTCGCCTCGCCGGGCGTGATGATGCCCGGGCAGTTCGGCCCCTGCAGGCGCGTGTCCGTCTCCTGCAGACGCTTGTTCACCTTCGCCATGTCCTGCGTGGGGATGCCCTCGGTGATGGCGACCGCGAGGTCGAGGTCCGTGTCGAGGGCCTCGAAGATGGCGTCCCCGGCGAACGCCGGCGGCACGAAGATGACGGAGGCGTCGGCGTCCTCCTCCTCGACGGCGTCGTGGACGGTGTCGTAGACCGGGACGCCGGCGACCTCCTGGCCGCCCTTGCCCGGCACCGCGCCCGCGACGACGTTCGTGCCGTAGTCAATCATCTGTTCGGCGTGGAACTTCCCTTCCCCGCCGGTGATGCCCTGTACCACGACGCGGGTGTCGTCGTCGACTAGAATGCTCATTGTTCTGCCTCCGTGTCAGCGTATTCGACGGCGCGCTGCACGGCGCCTTCGAGCGTTTCCTCGACGGTCACCAGCTCGTCGTTGAGAATCTCGCGGCCCTCCTCGGCGTTCGTGCCGGCGAGCCGGACGACGACGCGCTTGGGAATCTCGTCGAACTGTTCGAGCGCGGCGTTGATGCCCTTCGCGACCTCGTCGCCCCGGGTGATGCCCCCGAAGATGTTGAACACGACGCTGTCGACGTTCTCGTCGCTGAACACCATGTCGAGGGCGTTCGCGACGCGCTCGGCCTTCGCGCCGCCGCCGATGTCCAGGAAGTTCGCGGGCTTGCCGCCGTAGTAGTCCACGAGGTCCAGCGTCGTCATCACGAGCCCGGCGCCGTTGCCGATGATGCCGACGTTGCCGTCGAGGCGCACGTAGTCGAAGCCGTACTCGTTGGCCTTGGCTTCGAGGTCGTCCTCGGCGGCCTCGTCCTCCATCTCCGCGAGTTCGGGCTGGCGGAACAGCGCGTCCTCGTCGATGTTCATCACGGCGTCCGCGGCGATGACCTCGTCGTCGGCCGTGACCATCAGCGGGTTGATTTCGACGTCGCTGCCGTCGCGGTCCTCGAAGAGGTCGTACAGCGTCGTGAGGATGCTCGCGACGTCGCCCGCGACCTCGCGGGGGATGCCCGCGTCGTAGACGACCTTCCGCGCCTGGAAGGGGTGGAGGCCGAACGCGGGGTCGACGTGCTCCCGGGCGATGGCCTCGGGGTCTTCCTCGGCGACCTCCTCGATGTTGACGCCGCCCTTCTCGGAGACCATCACGACGGGCTTGCCCTCGCCGCGGTCCATCGTGACGCCGACGTACAGTTCGTTCGTGAAGTCGACTGCTTCCTCGACGAGAACTCTATCGACGGTGTACCCCTTGAGGTCCATGCCGAGAATCGCCTCGGCGGCCTCGCGGGCTTCGTCGTCGTTCTCGACGAGCTTGATGCCGCCGGCCTTCCCGCGGCCGCCGACGTGTACCTGGGCCTTCACCGCGACGGGGTAGCCGAGGTCACTCGCGGCCTCGACGACCTCGTCGACGGACGTGGCGAGCGTCGACCCGGGGGTCGGGATGCCCGCCTCGGCGAAGACCTGCTTCGCCTGATACTCGTGGAGCTTCATTTTGCACTCGGAAGGCTGTCGCGGGTTCGCATAAAGCCAACCCTTCTCACTCACCCCTGCCGCTTTCCTGCGGTTGGCTCTGTGACACGATTCGAGGTCGCCGCTGTCGGCCGATTTAAGCGCCGTTCCCGGCCTGTGGCGTCCGCTCGCGCGTGAGCGAGCGAACGAGAACGACGACGGCGTGCGGCGCTCGCCGGCCGGGAGTGCCGTGGGCCGCGCTCGAAAACCGTACGCTTTTTAAATGGCGGCGTGGGTACGCCGTGGTACACCATGACAGAACGAGAAACCTGGGCGACGAGACTCGGATTCATCCTCGCGGCAGTCGGGTCGGCCGTCGGCCTCGGGAACATCTGGCAGTTCCCGTTCAAGACCGGAACGAACGGCGGCGCGGCGTTCGTCTTCGTCTACCTGCTGGCCGCGCTGCTCATCGGCCTCCCCGCCATCCTCGGGGAGTTCGTCGTCGGGCGGCGCGCGAACATCAACGCCGTCGAAGCGTTCGAGCGGCTGAAACACCCCGCTTGGACGGTCGTCGGCGCGCTCGGCCTCCTCACCGGACTGTGGATTCTCTCCTACTACAGCGTCGTCGGCGGCTGGGTCATCCGGTACATCTTCGGGAGCGCGACCGGCGCGTACTTCGGTGACGCCGCCGGCTACTTCGCGTCCGTCTCCGCCGGCTGGGAGGCCATCGGCCTCCACGCCGTCTTCATGGCCGTCACCGCCGGCATCGTCGCGTTCGGCGTCGAGGACGGCATCGAGAAGGCGACGAAGCTGATGGTGCCGTCCATCGTCGTCATGCTCGTCGGCCTCGCCATCTACGCGTTCACCCTCGACGGCTCCACGGCCGCGTACAGCTACTACCTCTCCCCGGACTTCGAGTACCTCGCGAACAACCTCGGCAGCGTCGTCCCGTTCGCCGTGAGTCAGGCGTTCTTCTCGCTGTCGCTGGGGATGGGCGCGATGATAACGTACGCGTCCTACCTCGGCGACGACGACAGCCTCCCCGCGGACGGCAGCCTCGTCGTCGTCCTCAACACCGCGGTCGGCCTGCTCGCTGGCCTCGTCGTCATCCCGCTGCTGTTCGTCCAGTTCGGCGGCGTCCCGGACGCCGCGGCCGGCGGCGGCGCGGGCGCGCTGTTCGTCTCCGTCGCGCAGGTGTTCGCCGACCTCGGCACCGCCGGACAGGCTCTCGGCGCGGTGTTCTTCGCCGTCGTGCTCATCGCCGCGCTCTCCTCCGCGATTAGCCTGCTGGAGGTCGTCACCTCCTACGTCGTGGACAACTACGGCTACAGCCGCCCCGCGACCGCGTTCGGGTTCGCCGGCAGTCTGTTCGTGCTCGGGACGCTGGCGGCGTGGAACACCGCGTGGCTGACGTGGTTCGACACGCTCGCGTACAGCGTCCTGCTGCCGCTGTCGGTGCTGCTCGGCGTCGTCTTCGTCGGCTGGGTGTACGGCCCGCAGGCCGTCGACGAGATCAAGAAGGGCACCAGCGGCGGCGAGACGTTCGCCACCGCGTGGCTGTGGTCGATTCGGACGTACGTGCTCGTCGGCGTGTTCGTGACGCTGTACCTCGGCGTCACCGACATCTACGCCGCGCCGCCGATTCCGGGACTCTAGGAACCGTCACCGGCGCCGCGATTTTGGCGCCGACCCATAGTTCTATAACGGTCTTTTAGCGTCGTTCCGCCGTGCTTTCTGCGGTTTGACGGTTCGTCAGTCGCAACCCTCAAATGCGGGGGGTTGCTACGCCGTGACAATGACACGCGAGTCCTGGCAGACGCGAATCGGGTTCATCCTCGCGGCCGTCGGGTCGGCCGTGGGGCTCGGGAACCTCTGGCGGTTCCCGTGGATGACAAGCGAGAACGGCGGTGCGGCCTTCCTCTTGGTCTACCTCGGCGTCGTGTTGCTCGTCGGCGTCCCCGGCCTGCTCGCGGAGTTCGTCATCGGGCGACGCTCCCGACGCAACCCCGTGGGCGCGCTCTCGGACCTCTCGAACTCGAAGTACTGGTCGGCGTTCGGCCACGTCTTCGTCGTCACCGGCGTGGTCCTCCTCTCCTTCTACAGCGTCGTCGGCGGGTGGATTCTGCGCTACTTCGCGGAGAGCTTCACGGGCGCGTACTTCGCCAACCCCGGCGCGCACTTCGACGCCGTCAGCTACGGGCTCGACGCCGTCGGCTTCCACCTCCTCTTCCTCGGCGTCACCGCGCTCGTCGTCCTCCGCGGCGTCCGCCGCGGCATCGAGAAGGCGACGAAACTGATGATGCCCGCCATCGTCGCGTTGCTCGTCGCGCTCGCGGCGTGGGGGCTCACCCTCGACGGCGCGGCCGAGGGCGTCGCGTTCTTCCTCTCGCCGGACGTCGGCTTCCTGCGCGCGAACTTCTTCGACATCCTCCCGCAGGCCGCCGGGCAGGCGCTGTTCACGCTGTCGCTTGGCGCCGGCACGATGCTGACGTACGCCTCCTACCTCGGCGAGGACCGCTCGCTGGTCGCTGACGGCACCGCCATCGCCGTGCTCAACACGCTCGTCGGCGTGCTCGCGGGCGTCGTCGTCTTCCCCATCCTGTTCGCGCTCGGGTCCGGCGCGGGCGCCGGCGGCCCGGGCGCGCTGTTCGTCAGCCTCGCGGGCGCGTTCGCCGCGCTTCCCTACGGGGAGGTCGTCGGCGTCGTGTTCTTCGGCGTCGTGTTGCTGGCCGCGCTCTCCTCCTCGATCTCGATGCTGGAGATTCCGGTGTCGTTCCTCGTCGACGAGTACGGCGTCTCGCGGCGCCGCGCCGTCGCCGGTCTGCTCGGCGTATTCGCCGTTACTGGCAGCGTCTGCGCGCTCGACGCCGGCGTCTTCGGCGTCGTCGCCGGCCCGCTCGTGGACCTCCTGCTGACCGGCGGGCTCGTCGGCTTCCTGCTGTTCGCGGGCTGGGTGCTCGGCACGGCCGCCGTCGAGGAACTCCGTCGCGGCGCCGGCTCGTTCGCGCAGTCCGTGGCGACGCCGTGGCTGTACGCCGTCGGCGTCGTCATCCCCGTGTTCCTCATCTTCACGTTCGTCTCCGGGCTCGCGGGCGCGCTCGGCGTCGCCGTCGGCCCGCTGTCGCTGCTCGGCGTCACCTTCGACCAGACTCGCGTGTTCCTCGCGGTCACCGTCGCGGTCGCCGTCGCGTCGTTCCTCGGGCTGCGCCGCTCCCGGTCGGTCCTGTAAGCTACCGTCGCGTGCGGCCGTCTCGGAATCCTTTTGCCGCCGGTGGGGGAACGGTGTCACAATCAGATGACGATGGAAGAGCGCATCGAGGAACTGCGCGAGAAGACCGAGCGCGCACTCCTCGGCGGCGGCGAGGACCGAATCGAGTCCCAACACGACAAGGGGAAGATGACCGCCCGGGAGCGCATCGACTACTTCCTCGACGACGGCACGTTCAACGAGTTCGACCAGCTGCGCACCCACCGCAGCCACAACTTCGGGATGGAGGAGAAACAGCTCCCCGGGGACGGCGTGGTCACGGGCTACGGCGAGGTGAACGGCCGCACCGTCTTCGTGTTCGCCCACGACTTCACGGTCTTCGGCGGCAGTCTCGGCGAGGTGTTCGCCGAGAAGGTCACGAAGGTCATGGACAAGGCCGTGGAGGTCGGCGCGCCCGTCATCGGGCTCAACGACTCCGCGGGCGCCCGCATCCAGGAGGGCGTGGACGCCCTCGGCGGGTTCGCGGAAATCTTCACGCGCAACGAGAAGGCTTCGGGTGTGGTTCCCCAGATTTCGGCCATCATGGGGCCGTGCGCGGGCGGCGCGGTCTACTCGCCCGCCATCACGGACTTCATCTTCATGGTGAAAGACACCAGCCACATGTTCATCACCGGCCCCGACGTCATCGAGACGGTCACCGGTGAACAGGTCGGCTTCGAGGAGCTGGGCGGCGCGACCACTCACTCCTCCGAGTCCGGCGTTGCGCACTTCGCCTGCGACAGCGAGGAGGAAGCCCTCGACCAGATCAAGCGCCTGCTCTCCTATCTCCCCCAGAACAACGTCGAGGACCCGCCCCGGGTCGAACCCTACGACGACCCCGAGCGCCGCGACGACGCCCTCGAAACCATCGTCCCCGACGAACCCCGCAAGCCCTACGACATGACCGACGTGGTGGGCAGCGTCGTCGACGAGAACTCCTTCTTCGAGGTGCAGGAGAACTACGCGAAGAACATGGTCGTCGGGTTCGCGCGCCTCGACGGCCGCTCGGTCGGCGTGGTCGCCAACCAGCCCCGCGTGAGCGCGGGCACCCTCGACATCGAGGCCTCCGAGAAGGCCAGCCGGTTCGTCCGGTTCTGTGACTCGTTCAACGTCCCCATCGTCACGTTCGTGGACGTCCCCGGGTTCATGCCGGGGACCGACCAGGAGCACAACGGCATCATCCGCCACGGTGCGAAGCTGCTGTACGCCTACTCGGAGGCCAGCGTCCCCCTGCTGACGGTCATCACGCGGAAGGCCTACGGCGGCGCCTACGACGTGATGGCCTCCAAGCACCTCGGCGCGGACGTCAACTACGCGTGGCCGACCGCCGAAATCGCCGTGATGGGGCCGAAGGGCGCGGTGAACGTCCTCTACCGGGAGGAGCTCGAAGACGCCGAGAACCCCGACGAGCTCCGCGACCAGCTCATCGACGAGTACCGCGAGGAGTTCGCGAACCCCTACACGGCCGCGGACCGTGGTTACCTCGACGCAGTCATCGAACCGACGGAGACGCGCCCGCGCCTGATTCAGGACCTCGAGATGCTGGCGAGCAAGCGCGAGGACTCGCCGGACAAGAAACACGGCAACATCCCGCTGTGATGGCCACCGACTACGACATCTCCGTTCCCGACGACGCGACCGAGGCGGAGGCCGCTGCCATCGCGGCCGCGGTGAGCGCGCACCTCGCGCGCCTCGAAGCCGAAGCCGCGGCCGCCGAAGGCGACGAAGAATCGTGGGACGACGAGAAGTGGACGTTCGCGGGCCGCCTCGAAGCCGTGGACGGGCGCGCGGACCGCGTTCCCGACGGCGCGCCGACGGACCCGTGGACAGCGGCCGGCCGCAGCGACCGGTTCTGAGCGACGACGCTCGTTCTCGAAGTGCGACCGTTTGTCGGCCGGATTCGAACCGACAGTATGAGTAGGGCGTCCGCAGAACGGTCTCCCAAGAATGTTCGAGAAGGTTCTCGTCGCGAACCGCGGCGAAATCGCCGTCCGCGTGATGCGGGCGTGCGAGGAACTCGGTATCGAGACGGTCGCCGTCTACAGCGACGCCGACAAGCACTCCGGGCACGTCCGGTACGCCGACGAGGCGTACAACGTCGGGCCCGCCCGCGCGGCGGACTCGTACCTCGACCACGAGGCCATCATCGACGCCGCCCAGCAGGCCGACGCGGACGCCATCCACCCCGGCTACGGCTTCCTCGCGGAGAACGCCGAGTTCGCCGGGAAGGTTGAGGAGACCGAGGGCGTGACGTGGGTCGGCCCCTCCGCCGACTCGATGGAGCAGCTCGGCGAGAAGACGAAGGCCCGACAGACGATGCGCGCGGCCGACGTCCCCATCGTCCCCGGGACGACCGAGCCCGCCGAGTCCGCCGAAGAGGTCAGGGAGTTCGGCGACGAGCACGGCTACCCCGTCGCCATCAAGGCGGAGGGCGGCGGCGGCGGCCGCGGCATGAAAATCGTCCACGGCCCCGAGGAGGCCGACGAGCAGTTCGAGTCGGCGAAGCGCGAGGGGGAGGCGTACTTCGACAACGACAACGTCTACCTCGAACGCTACCTCCAGAACCCCCGCCACATCGAGGTCCAGATCGTCGCCGACGAGCAGGGCAACGTCCGCCACCTCGGCGAGCGCGACTGCTCGCTGCAGCGACGCCACCAGAAGGTCATCGAGGAGGGTCCGAGTCCCGCGCTCACGGACGACCTCCGCGAGGAAATCGGGGAGGCCGCGCGCCGCGGCGCGGACGCCGCCGGCTACACGAACGCCGGAACCTTCGAGTTCCTCGTCGAGGACGACCCCGACCGCGAGGCCGGTGAACTACTCGACGCCGACGCGGACTTCTACTTCCTCGAAGTCAACACCCGGATTCAGGTCGAGCACACCGTCACGGAGGAGCTGACGGGCATCGACATCGTGAAGTACCAGCTCCGGGTCGCGGCCGGCGAACAACTGGACTTCGCCCAAGACGACGTGGAACTGGACGGCCACGCAATCGAGTACCGCATCAACGCGGAGAACGCGGCCGACGACTTCGCGCCCGCGACCGGCGGCAGCCTGGAGACGTACGACCCGCCGGGCGGCATCGGCGTGCGCGTCGACGACGCGCTCCGGCAGGGCGACGACCTCGTCACCGACTACGACTCGATGGTCGCGAAGCTCATCGTGCACGGGAGCGACCGCGAGGAGACCATTGCGCGGTCGCAGCGTGCGCTCGCCGAGTACGACATCGAGGGCATCCCGACCATCGTGCCGTTCCACCGGCTGATGCTCACCGACGACGCGTTCGTCGGCGGCACGCACACGACGAAGTACCTCGACGAGCACCTCGACCCCGAGCGCATCGACGAGGCCCAAGAGAAGTGGGGGACGGAACCCGCGGGCACGGAGAGCGACGAGGAGGTCGTCGAGCGCGACTTCACCGTGGAGGTCAACGGCAAGCGCTTCGAGGTCGAACTCGAGGAGCGCGGCGCCGCCCAGCTCGCGGTCGGCGGGTCCGACAGCGGCACCGGCCGACCGCCCGAGACCGCCGGCGGGAGCGGCGACGAGGATTCCGAGACGGTCGTGGAGGGCGGCGGCGAGACCGTCGAGTCCGAGATGCAGGGGACGATTCTCTCCGTGGACGTCGCGGAGGGCGACGAGGTCGAACCCGGCGACGTGCTCGTGGTGCTGGAAGCGATGAAGATGGAGAACGACGTGGTCGCCTCCCACGGCGGCACCGTCACGCAGGTCGCCGTCGAGGAGGGCGACAGCGTGGACATGGGCGACGTGCTCGTCGTCATCGACTGAGCGCCGACGCCCGAATTTTTATTACCTGTACTATCCCTCTGTGACATAATGCCGGGGGTGGCGGCGTCGTCGTGCGACGACCCGTGGGCGCTCGTTGACCTGTCAGCCGTCTACAGCGCTGGCTGTCGCGGGGCCGCGCCGCCACTCGACGCCGCGCCGCGGCCGAGAGGCACCGAGCAGTGTAACCGTAGCGGCCCCGCTAGGCTGGAGCACCGACGCACCATGGGTGGCGACACCAGCAGCGAGCCGACTCACCGACGAGACGCGCGGGTGCAGCGATGAGGCCGGAGTTCGAGCCGCTGGTCGACCCGGACGGCGTCCTCGTGCGCGCCCCCATCGAGAACGCGCAGTTCGAACTGTACACCGACCGCGTCGTCGACCCCGTCGAGACCGACACCGACCAGTTCGTCCTCCCGGTGGACAGCGCCGTCGCCATCGAGGCCGGGAGACTGGAGATTCCGCGGCTCGTGAACGTCTTCCTGTGGGACGACGACGGGACGATGGTCGGCGAGTCCGTCAACCAGCAACACACCGAGCACGCCAGCGGGTGGTACTCGCTGGACCTGCCGCTCGGCCCGATGAAACTCCAGATTGTGGCGGAGAGCGGGCTGACGGTTCGCCGCTCGGAGAACGCGACGCAGGTGGAGTTCGCCGGCGAGACGCCGCTGTTGCTCGGCGTCCGGTCGCTCCACGAGTCCCCCGCCGGCACCATCACCATCGGCGACGACGTCGAGGACGCGATGCGCGCCGTCGCGCTCAGTGGCTCCGCGCTGAAGACGACGTCCCCGGAGCGGTCGTTCCCGTCCCTGCGCGGCCACCCGCCGCTCATCGAGCGCGCCGACGGCTTCGACGCGCCGGACGCCTTCGAGCGCCCCGAGACCGACGTCGCCATCGAGATTCCCCGCGACTACGGCGACCTCTTCCGCGTGAGTTCGCTGGCGTACTACCTCGGCGCGGACGTCGTCCCCGGCGACGACCGCGTACTCGACGTCGCGGGCGAGCGCTACGACCTCGACACCGACCGCGGCTTCGAAGCGGAGGTGTCGAACCTGCTCAAGCACGTCTTCTTCCTCGATTGTGTCACCCGCACGGAGGGGTTCTACCCGGTGAACCTCCACGAGCGGAACGTCGTCGAGCCCGACCTCCCGTTCGACTCGGCGGCCGTCTACGACGCGACGCCGGCCGAACGCCTGCGCGCGTACCTCGACGTCTCCTACGAGGTCACCGCGCCACACCTCCCGCAGTGGAAGCTCACCGCGGACATCGAACCCGACCCCGACCACGTCGAGGCGATTCCGTTCGTCGCGAACGAGCTCGCGACGGTCAGGATTCCCGAGGACGACGAGGACCCCGACGTCCACGACGAGCCCGAGGCGCTGACGGAGTTCTACCGGACCGACGGCGCGACCGTCCGCAGCACCGCCGGCGAGGAGGCGGCCGCCGACTGGTCGAACGTCGTCAAGCCCGACGAGACGGACGCCATCGAGCACGCGTGGATTGCGGAGGGGTTCCCGCTGGGCGCGAGCAAGACCCGCGTGGAGTCGTACCTCCGGCGGCTCGACCGGCCCGCCCGCGACCAGGACTCCATCAGCATCGACATCGTCTGCAACGAGGACGAGATGAGCGAGGAGGACATCGTCGAACAGTTCTACGGGACGCGGGACGTCTTCGAGTTCGACATCGCGGTCCACTACGACCTCACCGGCGACGAGCTCGCCGACGTCCTGCGCAAGGACACCGACTTCCTGCACTACATCGGCCACGTCGACGAGCGCGGCTTCCAGTGCGCGGACGGGATGTTCGACGCGCGGACGCTGGAGGAGGTCAACGTCGACGCGTTCCTGTTGAACGCCTGCAAGTCCTACGAGCAGGGGGACGCGCTCGTCGAGCGCGGGAGCTACGGCGGCATCGTCACGCTCGCGAACATCAGCAACGACCCCGCAGTCCGCATCGGTCGCGCGCTCGCCCGACTGCTGAACAACGGCTTCACGCTGCAGGCGGGGCTGTCGGTCGCGCGCCACGTGACGCTGTTCGGAAACAAGTACATCACTATCGGCGACGGCACGCTCCAGTTAGTCCAGAGCAAGAACGGGACGCCGGTCGCGACCGAACTCACGGAGACCACCGGCGGCTACAAACTCACGATACGGGGGTATCCGACGCCACGGTCGTCCATCGGCTCGATGTATCAACCTCACATCAAAGAAAACACTAGTCAGTACCTGAACTCCGGTATTATCGACACCTTCGAGGTGACAGTGAGCGACCTGCGCGAGTTCTTCAACCGCGGTGTGGCGCCGGTGCTGTACGACGGCGGACTCACGTGGAGTGACGAACTACTGCAGAACGAACTTAGTTAGGGGCCACTCGTCGTGGTGCCGAGACTCGCTGCCGCGGCACCTGTACTCGACAGGAACACCATCAGGCTGAACAGCACGCCGATCATCCGGGGGTTGTCCTCGAGGAACTGCGTGAACTTGCTGTCTGACATCGTCTACCCACACCATATCCCGCCGGGATATTCAATCTATTTGAAGATACCCGAGATAAAATATATCGAAATTACTCGTATGAAAGTAGTTCGGGGGACAGAACCGGCCCGAACCGCTCGTCTCGGGGTTCGGCGGCGCGGTTCTTCAGCCTTTCCCGCGAAAGCGGGGACTTTTGCTGGCGTAGCGGGTAGCTCCCAGCGATGAACGAGACGCGCCGCGCGGTCTTGGACGCGCTCGCCGACGGGCCCGTGGCCGGTCCCGCGCTCGCCGACGACCTCGGCATCTCGCGGACCGCGGTCTGGAAGCACGTCGAAGCGCTCCGCGAGGCCGGGTTCGCCGTCGAGAGCACGAGCGACGGGTACGCGCTCGCGGGGGTTCCCGAGTACGGCGCCGAAGCCGTCGATTTCGGGCTGGACGCGCCGTTCGACGTAGAGTACCACGACGCGCTCCCGAGCACGAACGACCGCGCGCGGGAACTCGCCGCCGACGGTGCCAGTGACGTGGTGGTGCTCGCGGACCGTCAGACCGGCGGGCGCGGGCGGCGCGGCCGCGAGTGGTCGTCGCCGTCCGGCGGCGTCTGGATGAGCCTCGTGTTGCGGCCGGACGTCCCGCCGGCGCGCGTCCCGCTGGTGACGCTCGCGGCCGCAGTAGCAGTCACCGACGCCGCTCGGGAGGCCGGCGTGGACGCCGCCATCAAGTGGCCCAACGACTGCATCGTCCCCCGCGAGGGGGCCGAGCGTGGCGGCGACAAGCTCGCGGGCGTGCTCACGGAGATGGAGGGCGAGGCGAGCCGGGTCTCGTGGGTGGTCGTCGGGGTCGGCGTGAACGCCAACGTCGAGCCCGAGGAACTGGCCGGGGACGCGACGAGCGTGCGCGCGGAAGCGGGGGACGTCGAGCGCCGCGCGTTCGTCCAGCGGTTCCTCGAACGGTTCCACGAACTCCGCGAAGACCCCGACGCCGTGCTCGACGCGTGGCGGGACCGCGCCGCGACGCTCGGACAGCGCGTCCGCGTCGAAACCGCCGACGGGGACGTGGTCGGCGACGCCGTGGACGTCACCGAGCACGGCGCGCTCGTCGTGGAAACGGAAGACGGCAGAACGGTCGTCCACGCGGGGGACTGCCAGCACCTCCGGCCGGCGGACGGCGCCTAGCTCTCGTCGTCGACGCGCACCGTCAACACCGGCACCGACGACGACCGGACGACTTTCTCCGCGACGCTCCCGAGCAGCAGCCGGTCGATGCCGCCGCGGCCGTGCGTGCCCATCACGACGAGGTCACAGTCCTCGGCGTACCGGACAATCTCCCGGCTGGGGTTGCCGTCGACGAGCGCGCGCTCGACGGGGACGCCGCGGTCGTCCGCCAGCGCCTCGACGTCGTCGAGCGCGGCGGCGCCCTCCTCGTTCATCATCGCGGCGACGCTCTCCCACGAGGACTCCATCGGGAGCCCGGAGAAGCTCGCGGAGTTGACGACGTACAGCGCGTGGACGGTCGCGTCGTGTTCGGCGGCGAGGTCGATGGCGTGTTCGACCGCCTCCCGTGTCTCCTCGCTGCCGTCGGTCGGCACGAGGATGCGCTCGTAGCGGCCCATGTGTGTGACCGATTGTCGGGGAGCGGCTTAACTTTCGGGGCGGATTCCCGGTCGGCGGCTACTCCGCCAGCGACTCGGGCGTGACGACCCGCTTCACGTCGCTGGCGCCGGCGCGGCGCACGACCGCGCGCACGGGGTCGCGGACGCCAGTCAGGTTGTCCGAATCGCCGTCGAGCACGAGCACGCGGGCTTCGCGGCCGGCTTCGAGGACGCCGTGGTCCTCGCCCAGAATCTCGGCGCCCGCGCGGGTCGCCATCCGCAGCACCTCGGGCGCGGAGACGTCGAAGAGCTTCGACGCGAACGCCATCTCGCGGAACATCGACGGGCTGTTCGTCATCACGTTGTCCGTGCCGAGCGCGACCGTCGTGCGGTCTAACAGCTCGCTGACCGGCGGCGTCCCGACGTCCGTCACGAGGTTCGACCGCGGACACACCGCGACCGGAATCCCGTTGTCCTCGACGCGGTCGAGGTGCAGGCCCTCGGCGTGGACCATGTGCACGAGCAAGTCCGGGTCGAGGTCGATGGCGGGGTTGATGTCCCGCGAGTCCACCTCGCCGGCGTGGATGGCGAACGGCTTCCCGGCGTCACGGGCGGCGTTGCGCTCCTTGCCGAACTCGCCGTCGGCCGCGCCGCTCGCGCCGAACCCGTCCGCGACGCCGAGCACGTCCGTCGTCTCCCGCCCGAAGATGAACGGGTCTACGCCCGTGCCCTCGGCGGCCTCGCGGAGCGCGTGCACGCCCTCGACGCCGCCCTCCCGGAACTCCAGCGTGCGCGTCGTGCCCGTCTGGTGCATGAACTGGAGGCTGCGTCGCATCCCCTCGACGAGCTCCTCGCGGCTCGCCTCGCGGAGCAATCGGTGTTTCAGGCCGTCCGGCGGTGCGACGAGTTCTTCGAGCGTGAGCCCGCGGCCCGCCTCCTTCGCGATGGAGTCCCCGAGGTGGGTGTGCGCGTTCACGAACGCCGGCAACACGACGTCCTCGGAGTCGGTCAGTTCCTCGTCCAGTCGGACGACCTCGCCGTCCTCGACGACGAGCGTGCCCTCCACGGGCTCGTACTCCTCGCCCCAGAGGACGGTTCCGGAGAGTTCCATACCGGGAGGTGCGCCCGCGGCACCGTCAAGGTTACTCGACGCGGTGGGCGTGCTCTCAATGCGTTCGAGCACGCGCTCCGCGCTCGCCGTAACGTGACCTCCTTCCAGTCGGTCACGCTACTCGAACTCTGTCAGCGACGCGTACCGCCCGGGCGTGTTCACGTCGCTGATGAGCGCACCGTCGGTTTCGAGGCCGAGCACGCGCTCGGCGGCGTGGCCGACGGCTTCGAGGTGCGGTTCGGGCGCGTAGACGCCGAGGCGCCACTGCTCGCGCTGGGCGACCTGGAGCGCGCGCACGAGCGTGGATTGTTCGTCCAGCCGGCGGACCTCCCCGCCGACCAGCACGCCGGTCGTGGACTCGCGCATCGACGGCTTCCCGGGGACGTCCAAGATTACGGCGTCCGAATCGACGCCCGCGTCCTCGGCGACCTCGCGCTCGAACTCGCGGATTTCGTCGTGGTCGGCGTCGAGGAGGGCGTCGCTGACGTCGCCCATCTCCGCCCAGACGGCGCGCTTGTAGAGGTCGCGCTCGGCGAGCCGGCGGCCGAACTCGCGGCTCGCGTCGTGAGTTCGCAGGGCGACGGAGAGCTCGTGGTCGTCCATGCGGCGGAGCTGCTCGGCGTCGATTTCCGTGGTGTTCAGGAGGGCTTCGGTGCCGCGGCGGAGCATCGACTTGCTGATGCGGGCGACGTGGTGGCTGTAGACGGTCGGGTTCATCAGCGCGCGCGCCAGCAGGAGGGACTCGGCAGTCTGGACGTTCCCCTCGTCGAGCACGAGGTCGCCGTCGATGAACGTCAGTTCGCGGACGAGGCGGCCGTGGTCGATGGTGCCGTAGGGGACGCCGGTGTGGTGGGCGTCCCGCACGAGATAGTCCATCCGGTCCACGTCCAGTTCGCCCGCGACCAACTGGGCGAGTTCGCCGTCGCCGCGAATCAGCGCCGCGACCTCCTCGGGGTCGATGTCGTGGTCGTCGAGGACGGCGGCGACGCGGCCCTCGGTGACGAGTTCGTCCACGTCGTCGTGTTCCTTGCCGGTGCGGCGGGCGACGACGCCCTCGACGTTGTGGCTGTACGGGCTGTGGCCGACGTCGTGGAGGACCGCCGCGGCGCGCACGCGGTCGGCGCGCTGGCCGGCGATGCCGAGGTGGTCGAGCGCGCGGTCGGCGAGGTGGAAGACGCCCAGGGAGTGCTCGAAGCGCGTGTGGTTCGCGGAGGGGTAGACGAGCGCGACGGTGCCCAGCTGCTTGATGCGGCGGAGCCGCTGGACGGGCGGCGTATCCAGCAAGTCGGCGGCGACGCCCTCGACCTCGATGTGGTCGTGGACGCTGTCCTTGATGGTCGTCATCGGGCGTGCGTTCGGCGTTCTCGCGTAAAAAGCCGTGGCCGGCCGTCTACGGGCCGTCGGTCGGACGCGGCCCGCTGGCGGCGTTCGGAGGGGTTTTCCGCGCGCCCCTCGAATCGCGAGCATGCGAAAACAGATTGCGGCTGTCGCGGTCGCCGCTCTCCTCGTGCTCGCCGGCTGTAGCGCCGGCGGGGGCGCCGGGACGACGGCGCCCGGGACCGCGACCGGCGCCGACGCAGTGTACGAGTCGCCGCTGAACGGAACGACGGTCGCACAGAACCACGAGGCCGTGGTCCGCGAGGCCGGGTCGTTCACGCTCGTCTCCACGTCGACGCAGACGCAGGCCGGCCAGTCGTTCACCCGCGAGGGCTCGACGGCGGTCGACCTCGACTCCGGCGCGTACCTCTCCAACCGGACGGTCCGCGGTCAGAACGTCCTGCAGTACGGCTACGGCAACGGGACGGCGTTCCAGCGCGTCACTGTGGGTAACCAGACGCAGTACGCGGTCCCCCAGCAGACCCCGAACACCACCCAGCTCGCGGGCGACCAGCTGGCGTCGTTCGTCGGCCTGTTCGCGTTCTCCTACAACGGCACTGAGAGCGCCGACGGAACGACGGTTCACGTCTACGAGGCCAACGGCGTCGATGCAATCAACGAGTCAGCGCCCGGCTTCGCCAACCTCGACACGAGTAACCTCACGAACGTCAGCTCGGAGGTCCGCGTCACCGACGACGGGCTCGTGACCGAGTTCGGGTACTCGCTGTCCATCGATACGGGCGACGGCGAAGCGTCGGCGTCCCTGAACCAGCAGTACCTCGACGTGGGCTCGACGGAGGTCTCCGAGCCCGCGTGGCTCGACGAGGCGCGCGCGAACACTTCCGCCTGATTCTCCCGCTCGCTTCGGTGACGCAAGGGTTTACCCGACCGCGCACCGACGACGAGCCATGACGACGTTCCTCGCCGGGGGGACGGGTACCCCCAAGCTCCTCGCGGGCGGCCGCGAGGTCTTCGACCCCGCCGACGCCACGGTCGTCGCGAACACCGGCGACGACGTGGAGCTCGGTGGCCTGTTCGTCTGTCCCGACGTCGACACCGTGCTGTTCGAGGGCGGCGGCGTGCTGGACCGCGAGACGTGGTGGGGCATCGAGGGCGACGACGCGACGACCCACGACTACCTCACGGACCTCTCCCGGGAGGCGGGCATCGAACCGGGTCCGCGCTACCTCCCCGACGACCGACAGACCGCGGGCCGCGACCTCGCGCGCTGGCGGCGCTTCTCGGCGGCGTCGGAGTTCATGTTCATCGGGGACCGCGACCGCGCGGTCCACGTCCTCCGCACCAGCCTCCTCGACGAGGGCAACTCTCTCACCGAGGTCACGCGGACGCTCGCGGACGCCTTCGACGTCACCGCCGACGTGGTGCCGATGAGCGACGACCCCGTCGCGACCATCGTCCACACGCCCGACGGCCCCGTCCACTTCCAGGAGTTCTGGGTCGCCGAGGACGGCGAGCCCGCGGTCGAGGACGTGGAATTCCGCGGCGCCGACCGAGCCGCCCCGAGCGACGCCGCCCTCGAGGCGCTCCGGGACGGCCCCGTGGTCATCGGCCCGTCGAACCCCGTCACGAGTATCGGCCCGATGCTCGCGCTCGACGGCGTTCGCGAGGCGCTCCGCGAGACCACCGTGGTCGCCGTCTCGCCGTTCGTCGAGGACGAAGTGTTCTCGGGGCCAGCGGCGAAACTGATGGACGCAGTGGGCTACGAGCCGTCGACGGCGGGCGTCGCGGACGCCTACCCGTTCGCGGACGCGTTCGTGCTCGACGACGCCGACAACACGAGCCTCGACCGGCCCGTCGTCCGCACGGACACCGAGATGAACGACGACGCGGACGCCGAGCGCGTCGCTCGCGCGTGCCAGCAGGCCGTCGAGCGCGCCAGCGGGGAGGTGGCCTGATGTTCGCGCCGCGCGTCGCGCTCGCGAGCCTCAGCGGCGAGTCCGACGCCGAGTGGGCGGAGGCCTGCGCGCGCCCCGCCGGAGCGGCGTTTCTCGGCGGCATCGCCATCGACGAACCGACCCGCGACGCCGCCCGTGAGATGGTCGAACGCGACCGCGAGGAGTTCCTCCCCGACGACCCAATCGTGTTCGTCGACGACCAGCTCGCCGAACTCGACGACGCGTTCCTCCGCGCGGGCATGAACGTCCGCGCGGTCGAACTCGACCCGCTCCGGGAGGTCGCAGTGGTCTGCGCCGACCACGACGCGATGCTCGAGGTGAACGCGCATTGCCGGCAGGACGAGATGTGCGACGCCGGCGCCGGCGAAACCCTCCTCCGAGACACCGAGCGGCTCTGCGAGCAGGTCGAGACGGCCAGCGACGCGGGCGCTGCGGTCTCCGTGAAGGTGCGCGCGGAAGTCGAGGGCGTCCACTTGCCGACGCTCGCGAAAGCCATCGAGCGCGCCGGCGCCGACGCGATTCACGTGGACGCGATGGACTCCCGGCGCGTCGTCCGCGACGTCGCCGAAGCCACGGACTGCTTCGTCGTCGCGAACAACGGCGTCCGCGACCGCGAGGACGTCTTCGAGTACCTCGCGTACGGCGCGGACGCGGTCAGCGTCGGCCGGCCGAGCCGCGACCCCGAGAAGGTGCAGTCGGTGTACGCCGCGGTCAAGGAGTGGTTCCTGTGACGCCCGCCGAGCACGCCGAACTCGCGCTGCTCGTGGAGGTCGCGGGCACGCCCAAGCCGGGGAACGTCGACCGCGAGCGCGACCTCGCGGACCTCCACTTCGAGCAGTTCCTCGCCGGCGCCGTGGGCGCGCGCGACGGCCTCGAAGCCGCCGAGGACGGCCCGGTCGGGGACGCCTTCGAGACAGCCGTCGCGGGGATGGCCGACGGTAGCGGGACGAACACGCAGTTCGGCTGCCTGCTGTTGTTGACGCCGCTCGTGCGCGCCGCGTCTCGTGGCGACCTCTCGCCCGAAGGTGTCACCGAGGTCGTCGAGGCGACGACCGTCGCGGACGCCGAAGCGTTCTACCGCGCGTTCGAGCACGCCGAAGTCGCAGTCCCCGACCCGCCCGAGGGTATCGACGCGCTCGACGCGCGCCGCGGCGCGGCCGCGATTCCCGCGCTCCGCGAGCGCGGCCTCACGCTCGAAGACGTGATGGACCTCAGCACCGACCACGACGCCAACGCCCGCGAGTGGCTCCAGGGCTTCCCGCGCGTGTTCCGCGCAGCCGCCCGCATCGAGGCGGGACGTGGGCCGCTCGCCGACCGCGCAGCGTCGGCGTTCCTCACGCTGCTCGCCGAGGAATTCGATACGCTCGTCGTCACCGAGCACGGCGAGGGCGTCGCCCGCGAGGTCCAGGAGCGCGCGCTCTCCCTGCAGCGCGCCGACGCCGACGAAGTTCGAGAGTTCGCCGACGACCTCGTGGAGCGCGGCATCAACCCCGGGACGACCGCGGACCTCACCGCCGCCGCGGTGTTCGTCGCGCTCGAACGCGGGGTGTCCGTCCGTGGCTGAGTGGCCGGTCTCGCTCCGCGGGACGACGGAGACGGTCGTGACGACGCGCGGGCCGAACGACCTGTGGAACGTCGCAGCGCTGGGGGTACGGGCGCCCGCAGGCGCCGAACGAGCGAGCGGCGAGAGCGTGCTCGACCGCAGGGAGAGCACGGAACGACGAACGGCGAGCGTAGCGAGCCGTGAGCGCAGCGAGCCGCGAGCAGCTCCCGAGGACGGGGAAACGGCGACCGCGACGACGTGGGGGAACACGCGCACGCGCCGGAACTTCCACCGCGAGGGCGGCGGCTACGTCCAGTTCGTCTCCGATCCCGTCGTGTTCGCGGACGCCGCGCTCTCGATTCGCGAGGAGCGCGAGCGCGTGCTGGACGCGGCGGACGCGTGGGCCGAGGTGGAGGTCGAACACGTCGGGACGGACGAGGACGACGGCACGCGGCGCGAGCACTGGGAACTCCGCCCCGTCGAGAGCGAGGTCGTGCGGGCGTCGCCGGCGACGATAAACCGCGGCTTCAACGCGGTCGTGGAGGCGACGGTCGCCGCGTCGCGGCTGGACGTGCCCGCCTACGACACCGAGACGTTGCGCGAACGCCTGCGATTCTTCGCGGGCGTCGCGCGCAAGTGCGGCGGCGAGCGCGAACGCGAAGCCATCCAGCGAGTGCGCGAGTACGTCGACGGCGAGTGGTAGCTACCGGTAGAACTGCGCACCGCGCCGCCTCCCCGCCGAATCCTTATACGGTTGGTCGACCAACCGTGTCGTGATGGCGAGTTCCACGCGGAACGGCGAGGCCCACGAGGACGAAATCCGCCTCTGGCGCGAGGACGGCTGGTGGGTCGCGGAGGACGTCGAAACCGGCGTCACGACGCAGGGCGAGACTCGGGAGGACGCGCTGGCGAACCTCGACGACGCCGTTTCGCTCCACGAGGGCGACGCTGGTCGGGAGCCGACTCCCGAGGAACTCCGAGAACTCGGCGTCGACCCCGCGGACAACGAGACCGCCGACGACGAACCGCCGGACGTGCTCGACTGAGATGGGGCGGCGAACGTTCTCCGGCGCCGAAGTCGTGCGCGTTCTCGTCAACCACGGCGGCTTCGAGTGGCGTCGAACGACCGGCGACCACGCGCAGCTGTACTACGAGCATCCGACGAACGACGACGACCAGCGACAGGTGACCGTTCCGCTGCACGACGAACTGCGAACGGGAACGCTCCGCGGTATCGCGGAGAGTGCTGGCGCCCGTGAATTCGACGCGTTCTGTGAGTGGATCGACCGCAACGCGTAGTTCTGTTTTGAGGGGTCACCACGTTCGTAGCCGGTCGCATGTCGGGACGTTCAAATTCGCGCGGCCACTAGTCGGTGGCATGACCGACGAGACACGCGAGAACGTCCTCCCGGGCTCGGACGGCGAGCTGGGCACCGAGGACGTCCGCGGCTACGACTTCCGCGGCGACTTCGACTTCTTCGAGATGCTGGACGCGTACGCGACCACGGGCTTCCAGGCGACGCATCTCGCGGAGGGCGTCGACATCGTGCGGGATATGCAGGACGACGACGCCACCGTCTACCTGACGTTCACGTCGAACATCATCTCCTCGGGGCTCCGGGAGGTCGTCGCGCACCTCGTCCGCGAGGGCCACGTCGACGTCATCATCACCACCTCCGGCTCCCTGACCGAGGACGTCATCAAGACCGCGAAGCCGTTCAAGATGGGCGAGTGGGACGCCGACGAGGCCGCGCTCCGCGAGGAGGGCATCAACCGCCTCGGCAACATCTTCGTGCCCTCGGACCGCTACGTCTGGCTGGAGGAGTACCTCTACGACTTCTTCGAGGATTTCTTCGCCGAGGAGAAGGTCCGCACGCCCACCGAGTTCGCAAAGGAACTCGGCGAAACCTTAGACGACGAGGACTCCGTCCTCAAGAACGCCGCCGACCAGGACGTCCCCGTGTTCTGCCCGGCGCTCACGGACGCCGAAATCGGGAACTTCCTCTACTACTACCGGCAGGGCTACGACTCCGACGTCGGCATCGAAATCGTCGACGACTACGACACGCTCATCGAGGAAGGGCTGCTCGCGGACACCACGGGCCTCATCGCGGTCGGCGACGGCGTCCCCAAGCACCACGCTATCATGACGAACCTCTTCCGCGGCGGCGCCGAGTACGCCGTCTACATCTCCACCGGCATGGAGGGCGACGGCTCCCTCTCGGGCGCGCCGCCCGAGGAAGCCGTCTCGTGGGGGAAAATCAAGGACGAGACCGAGACCAACTACACCCAGATCGAGGCCGAAGCCACGCTCGTCTTCCCGCTGCTGGTCGCCGGCGCGTTCGAGCGCGACTCGGAGTAGCGCGCCGTAACTGATTTCTTCGGCTCGTTCTCCTCGAAAGCCCCGAGGCTGTAGACTCGGGAGGCTCGCTGCGCTCCTCGCTACGCTGCGGTGCTTACTTCGCCTGCCTTCGTCTACAGCCTCGCCCCTTTCAGTCCCGGAAGACTCACTACGTTCGTCTTCCGACCCTCGCGAACGCGTAGCGTTCGCTCAGTCCTACCCGTAGCCGGTTGGTCAGCCGGTAACTGGGTGGACAGAAAGGGGCCGTGCTGCCGACGAACCCGGACGACGCAAGCACCGCAGGCCCTAGGCCGAGGAGCACAGCGAGTCCCGGGAGTCGGCAGCACGGGGGCTTTCGAGGTGTTGACGTCGTTAACGTCGCTCACTCAGATTCCCTTCCAGAAACCGGGTCGTGCTCGCGAAACGAATCCTTTTAACGCGCGGCGAATGAACCAGACCGTATGGCCATCAAGCCCGACTACGTCAAGAAGACGGGGAACATCCTCATGGAGCGATACCCCGACGCGTTCAGCCGCGAAGACTTCGAGCACAACAAGGAAGCCGTCACCGAGCTCACGAACGTCGAGTCGAAGCCGGTCCGCAACCGTATCGCGGGCTACATCACGCACAAGCGCGAGTAGATTCCCGCGGCGCCCGCCGGGGAACGTGCTGAATTTTCCACCACCCGAAGGGGTTTCACTACCCGGTTCTGAGAGGGTGGTATGACATCTGTCGGCGTACTCGGAGCGACTGGCGCGGTCGGCCAGCGATTCATCCAGTTGCTGGACGGCCACCCGGAGTTCGAACTCTCAGTGCTGACTGCGAGCCCGGAGAGCGCGGGGAAGCGGTACCGCGAGGCGGCGAAGTGGCGCCTCGACACGCCGATTCCCGAGGACGTGGCCGAGGTCGAGGTGCGCGACACCGACCCCGACGAGATTCCCGACGACACCGACCTCCTGTTCTCCGCGCTGCCGTCCAGCGTCGGCGAGCGCGTCGAACCCGCGCTCTGCGAGGCGGGGTTCGTCGTCTCCTCGAACTCCAGTAACGACCGGGCGGCCGACGACGTGCCGCTCGTGATTCCCGAGGTGAACGCCGACCACCTCGACCTCATCGACGTGCAGCGCGACGAGCGCGGCTGGGACGGCGCGCTCGTGAAGAACCCGAACTGCTCGACGATTACGATGGTGCCGACGCTCGCGGCGCTCCGGCAGTTCGGCCTCGAACGCGTCCACGTCTCCACGCTCCAGGCGGTCTCGGGCGCGGGCTACTCGGGCGTGACGTCGATGGAAATCATCGACAACGCCGTCCCGCACATCGGCGGCGAGGAAGCGAAGATGGAGACCGAGTCCCGCAAGCTCCTCGGGGAGTTCGCGGATTCGGAAGTGTCGTGGCACGACGCCAGCGTCTCCGCCTCCTGCAACCGTATCCCGACGCTGGACGGCCACCTGGAGAACGTCTTCGTGGAGACCCGCGAGGAGCCGACGCCCGAGGAGGTCGCCGAAGCCTTCGAGGACGCGCCGACGCTGGACCTGCCGAGCGCGCCCAACCAGCTCGTCCACGTCTTCGAGGAGCCCGACCGCCCGCAGCCGCGCCTCGACCGGATGCTCGGCGGCGGGATGGCCGTCGCCGCCGGCGGCATCCAGGAGACGGACACGGGCATCCAGTACAACTGCCTCGCGCACAACACCATCCGCGGCGCCGCCGGCGCCAGCCTCCTCAACGGCGAACTGCTCGCCAGCGAGGGCTGGGTCTGAGACGCCCCCGCTCGTTTTAACTGTCGGTTCCGCGAACCCTCTGCCGTGACTCGCGTCGAGTGGACGTTCACCGCCGAGACGAGCCGGCTGCTGCGCACGCTCGCGCTCGTCGCCTTCGGCGCCATCGGCGGGCTGTTCGTCGTGTTCGCGGCGCTCGCGCTGTTCGTCGTCGCCGGCTCCCTGCTCGCCGGCGAGTTCGCCATCCTCGCGCTCTTGTTGGGGTTCGGGCTGCTCGGCGCGCGCCGGCTCGCGACGCACGCCGCCCTCGCGCAGGTCGAGAGTGGGTTCTTCTCGGCGCGCGAACTCGTCGGTCCGAGCGTCGCGTGGGCGGTCGTCTTCGCCGCCGCGGTCGTACTCGATGCCCCCGTGTGGGTCGTCTTCGCGAGCATGTTCCTTGCCGTCCTCGTTGCCCTCCCGGTCGCCGCCGCGCTCCGCAGCGAGGGCTCCGTGGACACGGAGGACAGCCGCTTCGAGGTGAACAACCGCGAGGCGTCTCTCGCAGCTGTCGAGCGCGTGAACCGCTACGACCTCGGACCAGTCGCCGTGTTGCGCGTTCGCTATCACGACGGCGCCGGCGGCGCGTCCGACCCGCGAATCGTCTCGGTCCCCCGCGGGGACGCCGGCCGCATCCGCACCGCGCTCGAATCCAGCGACGCCGAGCCGCCGGAGAGCGACCGGAACCCGACGATTGCGCGGACGCTGTACGCGTTCGCGGTCGGGTCGTTCGCGCTCGCCGCGGCGTTCCTGTACTTCGCGGCCAACGAGTCCGGCGACGCCGTCGGCATCGGCGTCTACGTCGCCGCCTTCGCGTGCGTGTTCGGTGGGCTGTTCGCGTGGCTCGGCTACGTCGAGGGCTAGGCGACGCGGTTCTGCAGTTCCTCGTCGGCATCCAGCCGCGGGACGTTCGTCGCGAGGATGTCGGCGAGCCGGTTCCAGTACTCGGGCGTCTGCCCCGCCGTGTGCGGGGTCACGACGACGTTCTCGAAGTTCCACAGCGGGTGGTCCTCGGGGAGTGGCTCGGGGTCGGTGACGTCCAGCGCGGCGCCCCGCAGGTCCTCCCGGCGGAGCGCCGAGACGAGCGCGTCCGTGTCCACGACGCCGCCGCGCGCGACGTTCACCAGCACGCTCTCCGGCGGCAGCGTGTTCAGCGCCGCGCGGTCCACGAGGTGGCGGGTGGTGTCCGTCAGCGGGCACGCCAGCACGAGGTAGTCGGTGCGCGCGAACGCGTCGTGGAGCGCCTCGTCGTCGAAACCGACGACCTCGTCGGTCGGACCGCCCTTCTCGGGCGTGTACCGCACGCCGATTGTGTCCACGTCGAACCCCTGCAGGCGCTGGACGACGCCCTGCCCGATGGCGCCGAGACCGACGACGGTCACCGTCGAGCCCTTCAGCTCGCCCGCGCGGTAGTGGCGGAACTCGCGGTGCTGCTGGCGCCGCCACCCCTCGTGGAGGCGTCGCGCAAACGTCAGCAGGTAGCCCAGGACCTGCTCGCCGGCGCTGGGCGCGTGGACGCCCGCGGCGTTCGTCACGGCGACGCCGCGCTCGCGGAGCGCGTCCAGCGGGAGGTGCTCGTAGCCGGCGTACGCGCCCGCGAACAGCTCCAGTTCGTCGGCTTCCGAGAGCAGGGCCTCGTCGATGTCCACGCCCGTCACCACGCGAGCGTCCGCGACGAGGTCGCGCTCGTCGGCGGGCGTCCGCGCGAGCGCGACGTCGCACTCGGGGAGGCGTTCGCGCAGCGCCGCGGCGTACTCCGACATCGGCGTGCCGTGCGCGCCCGTCCGCAGGACTGTGATGTCTGGCATCGCCTCGCCGGTCGGCGCCGACGACAGTAAGCGTTGCGCGACAGGCGCCCTACTCGCCGCTTTACGAAGGGTTTTTGACGCGTGTCGATTACGCCGAAGTGATGAGTGAGTCCGAAGCACTGTCGTGCGCGGCGAAACTCGCGCGCGTCGTGCTCGACAACTGCGGTCCGCTCTCCCCGGCCGAAGTGGCCGAGGAGGCGCGCCTCTCGGAAGCCGACGCCGCGGACGCGCTCGCGGAACTCGACGACGCCGGCCTCGCCGAGTGCGTCTGCGGGCTCTGCGAGACCAAAGAACAGGTGTACGCGCTCACCGAGCGCGCAGAGGCGTAACCCTCTTTCTACGCGGCCGCCTACGACGCTACGCGCGCCGTTTGTCCCCGGCCGAGTCTGTCCACGCGGACGCGATGACCGCTCGGAGAACCCCGGCGTGCGACACTCCGGCAGCCCGACGGCTGCCCGGCTGGTGGCGTCACACACCACGCAGCGAGGCGGTCTCACCGCCTCGGCATCTGGTGGTTCTACCGAACCGCCCGCCTCAGCGGCTATCGCCGCTTCGGCATTCGGAGTGCTCTTCGAGCACTCCCGCCTCGCCGGTTCACACCGGCTCGGCATCTGGGGCTTCCTATGGAAGCCCCCGCCCGCCACGAGGGTTTCCCGGCCGACGGGGCACGCCGCCCACGGATGAGGTCGGTCGTTAGTGTCGCGGGCGTACATTACGACCTTTTGCAGCGCTCGCTTCGTTGTACGGGCGACCCGCGAGTCGCCCGTACCGCCCGCGGGACGCTAAGCGTCCCGCGTTGCTCGCTTGCAAAAGCTCGGCCAAAAGCACTCCTCATCGTTCGAAAGACGGCAGAGCCGTCTTTCGTGATGACGAAAGGCGCTTCGCGCCTTTCGAACCACTCCAGCGCGCCTTCGACGCTTAGTCGCTCGTCGGCCTCGCGCTCACATCCGCTCGCGCGAGTGAATCGGCGACCTACCGGGTCCTTCGGACCGCTCGGTCGCCGAACAACTGTCGATTTCAGTTTCGCCGAGCCCACTCGTGGATTGTCGCCCGGTAGTGTCGCAGGCGTACGTTTCTGGACTGCGTAACCGCCGTATTTCCATCCAGATTCGCTGACATCTCGTCGCTGACCGAGCTCAGCCACGATCCCCCAATGTATTTTTACCGAACGTTCGACTCCATGTCCGTGAACAGACAGCGAATTCTTCAGATGCTTTCCGCCGCACTCGTTCCGCTCGGGCTTGTTCTTGCGGGATTCAGCGTAGCGCAAGGGGACATCGTCTGGGTCAGTCTCGGAGTGTTAACGACGCTCGCTGGAGCGGCGATGTACTGGGGATTCGGTCGATACTGGGAGGCGTACACACGGCTCGTAGATGACGACGTAGATTTCACGACGAGCCGGACGTTCGCTCTTGGTTTCGTTCAGGTCGGGATGGCTGTCGTTCAATTCGTTCTGCTCCTCTGGTTCGCTTCCGCGCTCGGAATCGTGACTGACGCCGCTGTGAACGCAGATCCGCAGTCGGCGTTCCTCGCATTCAGTGGTGTTGTCCCAGCCGTAGCGCTCGGTGCGGGGCTTCCGTATTTCATCCAGCGGTTCGACTCAGTGAGGCGGCTGAACGACACTCCGGCGGCCCGTACCCTCGGCCCGTTTCTGACGTTTGGCACGTACTTCGTGCTGTTAGTCTATCATCCGGTGGCTGGGATGATTTATGCACTCGCGTACGTGGGAAGTCGAGTAGCCGTGCTGCTCGGCTTCTACGGCGGCTCCCGGATTCGGGGGGCTGTCACCTGACTCGCTCAGAGGAGAACGACAAGTCCGGAGAAGCGCATCCTCTAGCAATTGCCCGACTCTCGATGTCGTGCTGGTGCTTGCGAGCGGTGGCCGGGGATTCGACGATTGTACGACAATTCGATAGTTGGACGCGAATACACTTTCTCTGTCAGGAGGTGGGTTCGGTTGTAATGACGAAGATAATCCCGCGACTCCAACTGAGGACGGGACCGATGGCGGCCCCGGCGAAGGCACGGACAGCGAAGACGAGCACCCCCGCTACGACACGGACGCCCCAGCAACACCAATGAACATTCCAGTCCCCAACAATCGACTCGTCGCGTTCACACTCGCGGGGGCGCTGTTGACGACCGTCGTCGCTGCCGGCCTCGCGTTCCCCGGTCTCGGATTCGCCACTACAGGAGACACGGGCAACGCGGTCTCCGACGCGGATGCGTCCACCTCACAGCAGTTGGCCGGTGACGCCCCCGCTCCAAACCAGAACTTCACCCCTGCTGTCCAAACCCAATCTGGCTACGAAGAAGGCGAACACGAGGAAGCGGAACACGAAGAGGGTGAAGGCGGCGACGAACACGAAGAGGCGGAAGAGGAACACGAAGAGGCCGAAGCGGCTGAAGAGGGGGAGGAATAAATCACGATGAAGCCCCATCTCGTGTCGGGAGACGAGCGATTCGGCGAGGAAGTCCGGGAGTTCCGCTGCTGTGATACGGAGTTCCGCATTCGAGCGAGCGGGCTGCGAGCCGGTCGTACAGCATCTGTGGCCCGACGGACCGCGGAAGCCCTCGAAGAGCAACTGAACGCGTTCGACGAGACGAGTGCCGTGAGTCACCTCAACGACGATGGGGCGGTCGACAACGAGCACGTCGCTCGGCTCGTGCGTCGTGGCCTCGAATACTACGAGCGCACCGACCACGTCTTCGACATCCATCAGGGACGGGTCGAACACGACCTCAAAGCATTCCTGCGTGGTGACCGGGCGTCGCCTCCCGAGGCATTCGATACTGGTGCTGTCACCGTCGACGACACCCACGTGCGGACAACCGTTCCGCTCGACTTGAATGGTCTCGCCAAGGGCTACATCGTGGATCAGGCTGCTGGCGCACTCGACGGATTCGGCCGCCGTGGATTCGTCAGTGGCGGCGGTGATATGTCTCCCCCGATGGGTCCAGTCGCTATCGAGAGTCCGTACGGTGACGACACCCCGCTGAAAGTATTGGACACCGAGTGGAACGTCGCTACTTCGGGCGGCTATCAGCGTGAACGTCGCGGAACGGACCACATCTACGACCCGGCGACAGAACGCCTCGGCTCCCGACACGAGTCAGTAACTGTCGTCGCTCGACGTGACTGCATGGAAGCGGACGCGCTCGCGACGACGCTGGCGGCTCTCCCGCTCGCCGACGCCGAGTCACTCGCGGCGGACTGGCCCGGCCTGGAAGCGCTCATCATCCACGATGGTGTCTTCCACGCGACCGAGAATTTCACAACTCATGTCCTGGACACGTAAGCAACGCATCTCCGTCGCCGCGGTCGTACTTCTGGTCGCAGCAACGCCGGTTCTCTGGCAGGTCAGCAACGTTCGGGCGACTTATGCGACTGAGGAGAAACAGACGGAGGTAGTCAATCAGCCGGTGGCGACACGGCAGGCGCCGAACGACTACGACGGCGATGGCGTCGCTGATTCGACCGACAGGTGCCCGACGCGGCCGGAAACCGAGAACGGATTTCAGGATGCGGACGGGTGTCCAGACGTGGTCGCTACGACGGGGGCCTCGTGATGTCGCAACTCGTCTGGCTCTTGGACCGGGGCGCGGCGCTCGTCGCCTACCCGGCGCTGTACCTGTCGGTCCTCACAGGAATCTTCTACAACACGGAGGCGTTCGGCACGCTCCACGAGGCCGCCCGTCGGGTTCACATCGAAGTGTCGGTGTTTGCGACGCTCGTCACTCTCCTCCACGCTGGCCTCGGAATCCTGGACGCGTGGTTCGTCCTTTCCGGTCAGGCGCCCCCACCGGCGTACTCGACGTCGTACTTCCTCGGTGGCGTCGTGGTCGGCGTCGGCGCTCTCTTTCTGCTCGTCGTGGCCGTACTCGGGTTCACAGACGCCGGGCGGTTCGACCGACCGTGGGGGCCCCGCGTCGTACATAGTTTCGCCTACGGCGGTTTCACGTTCGGGACGATCCACGCGGCCGCTATCGGTACTGACCTCTCGGGCCTCGTCGTTCCGCTGCTCGGTCCCTCGATGATGTTTCTCGCGTACGTGCTCCTGATGCGGCTCTTCGTGCTCCGGGGGAACGGGCTGGTAGCGCCGGCTGGTCAGTAGCCCTCCCAGAGGCCGAGGAGCCGGTCGACGACACGGTCGGTGAAGGATTGCTGATGGATCGTGTAGAGATACTTGACGCGGTCCGGGTTCTCCACGTCGTAGACGACGCGTCGCCCGTCCCGTTCTTTGGTGACGAGGTCAGCGTCGGCCAGTTTCGAGAGATGCCAGGAGACCGTCGATTGGGCTTTGTCGAGGCGGTCGCTCAGGTCGGTCGTCGAGAGCGGGCCGTCCGCGAGCAGGTGCGCGAGAATGCGGCGGCTGTACTCGCGGCGTAGCGCGTTCATCACCGTCTGCTCCGCCTCGTCGAAGTCCGCAGCAGGGTAGTAGCGCGTGTACTTGCCGTCGTCGGAGACGTCGATCAGGTCCTCGTCGGCGAGCTGGCGAAGGTGGTACTGGAGCGTCCCCTGTGCGTACGGGAGCGTGTCCAGAAGCGCCCGGAAGTGAATCCCGGGCGAGTCGGCAATCTCCTGGTAGATCGCTCGCCGAGACTCCACCTCGATGTCTCCCTCGTTCATTGCTCAGTCTCTCGTCAGCGCGACGAAGAACGTCAACAGGCCCGCGAGGACGAGGAGTGCACTCCCGTGTTCGAGCAGTTCGACGGTTCTCGCGCCGAGATACGGGAGCAGGGGGTATTCGAGGAAGACGACCAGCCCGTAGAGGGCGAACATCGCGTACCCGGCGGTGACGACACGCATTCGGCGGTCCCGTTCCCGATACCACGCCAGATAACTCAGCCCGCTGAGCACGCCCGCGATGAGAAAGATGCCCAGACTGACGTACTGTTCGAGGAGCATCGCGACTGTCATATCTCGGGGTACATCGTGGTCGCCAGGGACCGAATCGTCCTCGACATGGCTGAATCGACGAGCGGATGCTGGAAAACGATTGGCGTCCAATCGTCGAATCGACGCGGTGGGGTGCAGGAACGGTCTCTGTGCGGCCGAGACGCGAGGCCGGTCGGACTGGGCTATCCGTCTTGCTGTGCTCGAACGAAGGCCCGTCGGAGGACTGTCAACATCACGTACGTCTCGTATTTCTGGGTTCGGCAGTGCTCGCAGGGTTCCATCTCCGCCGTGATGTCGTCGATCACGTCGTCGTACTCGTCAGTCAGCGTGGCGAGCGCAGCCTCGACTTGCGGCTGGACGGAATCAACCATCTCCTCGACAGCCGGGTCGGCCGACTCGGGAAGCGAGTACGAGAGGACGGTCGTGTTCGCCCCGTAGTACTTCGTCGTCCCGCCACGGCCTTCCTCGAAGCGGACGACGTCTACGAGTCCGGCGTCCCGAAGTTCGTTGATGTGGTGGCGCACCGTGTTCTCCGTCCGGTCGATACCCCTGTCGGCGAGGCGGGCGTGGACGTCGCTCGCTGTCAGCGTCTCGTCGGCGAGTATGTCGAGAATCATCGCCCGCATCGGTTCGTCGATGGCATCCGACACCCGCGTATCTCGAACGGCGATGTCTTCGAGGTCGTTCCCGGTATCGGGCGTGCTCATGCGTGAACCGACGCCGCGTGTACGTTAAGTAGTAACGACAGTTGCATAGACCCTGTTTGACACCCCCTCGGCCGATTCAGTGGAAGCGCTAGACGACTCGTCTGTCCGCTCAAACACCCCGTATAGCCATTCAAACATATCATCTAAAAAATACTTTAGTGTGTATGGGTGCTACGTAGAACTGTAATGAGCGAAACCCAACTCCGCGTGCTGGACTTCGACTGCCCGAGCTGTGCGAGCACCGTCGAACGCGCCCTCTCGAACGTCGCGGGCGTCGAAGACGTCGAGGTCCACTACTCGACTGGTCGCGTCGAAATCGACTACGACGACAGCGTCGCCGACCCCGCCACGTTCGAACAGACCATCGAGAACCAGGGCTACACGCCCCAGCCCGCCTGAGGAGGACGGTCATGGATACGCAATCAATCAAACAGTACTACCGCAAACGTCGGAAGGCCATCGTCGTCGCGGTGAGCGGCCTGCTGTACGCCGGCGGCTGGACCCTCGGCTACCTCACCACCCTCGATACCGCGAGCACCGCGATCCTCGTCCTCGCGGCGGTCGTCGGCGGCTACGACATCGCCAAGACCGCCTACCACGAGGTTAAGAGCCGGACCCTCGGCATCAAGACGCTCGTGACGCTGGCGGCCGTCGGCGCAATCGTAATCGGCTCGTACTGGGAGGCCGCCGCGGTGGTCTTCCTGTTCGCGCTGGGGTCGTACCTCGAAGGCCGGACGATGCGGAAGACGCGCAACGCCCTCGAAGAACTGCTGGAGATGACGCCCGACACGGCCACCGTGCGCCGCGACGGCGAGCAACAAGAGGTGCCGGCCCGCGAGGTCGAAGCGGGCGAGGTCGTGGTCGTCAAACCCGGCGAGAAGATTCCCGTGGACGGCGCCGTCGTCGAGGGCGAGAGCGCCGTCAACCAGGCGCCGGTGACCGGGGAGAGCGCGCCCGTCCACAAGGCCGACGGCGACGAGGTCTACGCCGGGACGATCAATCAGGAGGGCTCGCTGGAGGTCGAGACGACCGGCTCCGGCACCGACACCACGCTCCAGCGGATCATCCGGCGGGTCGAGGAGGCACAGGAGGCCCAGTCGCCGACCGAGAACCTGATCGACCGCTTCGCGAAGTACTACACGCCCGGTGTGCTCGCGCTGGCTGTCGGCGCCTACGCAGTCACACAGAACGCGATTCTGTCACTGACGCTGCTGGTCATCGGCTGTCCGGGCGCGCTGGTGATCGGGCCGCCGGTCAGCATCGTCTCGGCTATCGGCAACGCAGCGCGTTCGGGCGTCCTCATGAAGGGCGGCGAGCACCTCGAACAGGCCGGCAAGATCGACCTCGTCGCCTTCGACAAGACCGGCACGCTCACCAAGGGCGAAACGACTGTGGCCGACGCCGCGGGGTTCGACGCCGGAACCGGCGAGGTGCTGGAAATCGCGGCCATCGCCGAGAAGAAGAGCGAACACCACCTCGGTGACGCCATCCTCGAAGCGGCCCAGGACCGCCCGGTCGAAGTCACCGATGGCGGGACAGAAGCCGTCCAGGCAGACACCGAATCAGCACCCGCGGACGCACGTTCGGTCCCCGACCCCGAGAGCTTCGACGTCGTCGCCGGCAAAGGTGTCGTCGCACGCCACGACGGCCGCGAAATCGTCGTCGGGAACCGCTCGTTGCTCGACGAGCGCGACGTCGAGGTCCCCGGGGAAGTCGGCGACTACGTCCGTGAGCGCGAGGAGCGCGGCGAGACTGTCGTCCACGTCGTCCGTGACGGCGTCGTCGTCGGCGCCATCGCCATGCGCGACGAACTCCGCGAGGCGGCGCCCGGCGTCGTCCAGAAGATCCAGGACGCCGGTATCGAGACGGTGATGCTGACCGGCGACAACGAGCGCGTCGCGGCCGCGGTGGCCGAGGCGGTCGGCATCGACGACTACCGCGCGGAACTGCTCCCCGAGGACAAGCAGGCGGTCATCGAGGAGTACCGCGAGGACGGCCGCGTCGTGGCGATGGTCGGCGACGGCATCAACGACGCGCCGTCGCTGGCGACCGCCGACGTGGGCATCGCCATGGGCGCCGCCGGGACCGACACCGCCATCGAGACGGCGGACATGGCGCTGATGGCGGACGACCTCGACCGCATCCCCTACGCCGTCGAACTCAGCAAGGCCACCCGGTGGAACATCTTCGAGAACGTCGGCCTCGCGGTGCTGACGGTGACGCTCCTGCTGGCAGGGGTCCTGACGAGCTACGTCACGCTCGCGCTCGGGATGCTCGTCCACGAGGCCAGCGTCCTCGCGGTCATCGGCAACGGGATGCGGCTGCTGCGCTACTGACAGCATCGAATCACGAACCAGCGACTACACATAACTCACGATGGAAGAGAGCACGACTCCGGCCGACGCGACCCGCTCCGAGGAGAACTGGGCCGTCGAATACGACGCCGAACCGATTCGAATCCGCGACCCCGTCGCGGAAGCACTCGCCGTCCTCGACCCCGGCGACCCGTTCGTCGTCACCTACGAGGACGTGGTGAAGGCGGCGGGACACTCGTGTCCGACCGCGTCGGGAGCCTACCGCATCGCTCAGGTCGGCCTCGACGCGCTGTATCCCGACGAACTCCCGGTTCGGAGCGAGGTCGAGGTCCTCGCTGCGGGACCGCGTGACGACGCCACGTACGGGGTCATGGGGCGTCTCATCTCGTACGTGACCGGCGCGGCCCAGGCAGACGGCTTCGGTGGACTCGCCGGCGGCTACGGTGGTCGCCGAAACACGCTGACGTTCGACGCGTTCGACCCCGATAGTGCTGCCCCGACGTTCCGCTTCCGACGGACCGACACTGTCGAAACCGTCGAGGTGGTCTACCACGTCGGCGACGTTCCGGACGGCGGACCGGCGCTCGGCACCCTCCAACAGATCATCGAGGGGACCGCGAGCGAAGCCGAGCGCGAACTGTTCGCGGACGTGTGGCACGGACGTGTCCAGAGTGTCCTCTCGGATGACTCGCTGTTCACCGTGGCGACCATCGAACACTAACCATCGAACCTCCGAATTCACTGCCACCGAGCCCACTCGTGGATTGTCGCTCGGTAGTGTCGCGGGCGTACATTTCGACCTTTTACGCTGCGCGCTGGCAGAGTCAGCGCGCGGTACACGCTCGGCCAAGAGCACCCCGCACTCCAGCGCGCCGCCACTGCCCCGTCAGCGCGCGAACCCGGGTGCACGGAACGTTTACGTCGCGAGCGGACGACTACCCGCGTAATGTCCTCCTCGTCCCCCGGCGACTCCGGGTCGGTGCGGTCGCGGCTCCGCGAGCGGCTGAAATCCGCGGACCCGTTCTGGTTGGCGGCACTCGGTCTCCTCGGCGTGCTCGGCGACCGCGTCCCCGGGCTGGAGCTTCTCCAGTTGTTCCACGCCTTCTGGCTGTTCCTGCTGTGGCCGTTCGCCGCCGCGGTCGTCGGCGGGCTCCGACGGTGGCGCCGCGGCGAGGCGCCCGAGCCGGGGCCGCGGGACTGGCTGGCGATGAGCGATGGGTGGCGCGGCGTCGCGGCGTTCCTGCTGGGCGTCCCGCTGTCGATAGTGAACCCCCTGTTGGGGCGACAGGACGTGATGCAGTTGCTGGGCAGCGGCGTCGCCGCGGCCCGGTACGGCGGCTCGCTCCCCGGCCCGGAGACGTTCGCACAGTCAGCGCGGTACCGGCTCCCCGTGGACGGGACGTGGACGGTCGTCAACGGCAGCCCGATGCGAGAGCACTCCCACTCGTGGTTCCCGGCGACCCAGCGGTACGCCTACGACCTCGTGGTCACCGACGACGAGGGACGCACTCGGCCCGCGGACGCCGACGCGAGCGTCGAGAACTACTACTGCTACGACCGGCCCGTGCTCGCGCCCGCGGACGGCGTCGTCGTGGACGTCCACGACGGCGACCCGCAGCTCGGGCGCGCCGGCGGCTTCTCCCACCCGTTCAAGCGCACCGTCACGGGGAACGCCGTCACGATTCGGCACGCGCCGGGCGAGTACACCAGCCTCGTCCACCTTGTCCCGGGGAGCGTCGAAGTCGAGCCCGGCGAGCGCGTCTCGCGCGGCCAGCGCGTCGCCCGGTGCGGGCACTCCGGGAACTCCTCGGAGCCACACCTCCACGTCCAGCTGCAGGACCACCCCGCCTTCGAGGTCGCCGCGGGGCTGCCCGTCCGGTTCGACGACGTGGCCGTCGAGACGCCGGGCGTTGACGTCGCCGCCGACTGGGACGACCCCGACGACGGCGCGGGCCGCTCCGTCCACGTCGGCCAGCGAGTCACGCACGCCCCCGACGGCGAGCCGCCGCAGCGCGACGACGCGGCCTCGAACGAGGACCCGACGTCTGCAGGCGGACTCGGTGCCGTTCGGACGGCCGCTCGGCTCTCCAACGGGTTCGCCGTCGGCGGGTTCGCCACCGCCGTCGCCGGGTTCGTCGTGTCGGCGGCGACAATTTCGCTCGGGCTCGCGGCGGCCGCCGGCGCCGCGTTCGCCGCATTCGCCGGGAAGCGGCTGTTCGGAAGTGGCGTCGGCCTCGGGTCGGTCGCCACGGTCGCAGGAGTGGCAGCGGCGGCGGCAGCCGTGGGCGGTGTCACCGCCTCGGACGCGCTCCCCGCCGTGAGGACGTTCGCACTCGGCGGCGGCGTCTTCCTGCTCGGGTTCGCGGTGTTCGTCGCCGGCTGGGAGTACGCGCGGCTGGCGCTGCTCGGCGACCCGTTCGCGCGCCGCGGCGACTGACTACTGGTCGTCGAGTTCGCGCTCGGCGTCCCGGATGGCGTTCTCGATGTTCGCCAGCATCGCGGTCTGTTGCTGGTGGGCGCTCGCGAGGTCCGCGGTCTCCTCGGCGACGTGCTCGGCGCGGTCGGCGACGTCGTCGACGACGGTCGCGATTTCCTCAGCGCTCGCGGCCTGGTCGTCGGTCGCGTTCGCGATTTCGTCCATCCCCTCGGCGGTCTCCCGGACGAGCGTCTCGATCTCCCGCTGGTTCTCCACGAGCGCTTCGGCGGCCTCGCGGGCGTCCGCGACGAGGTCGGTGGCCTCGGCGACGCTGTCGGCGGTCTCCCGGCTGTCGGCCTTGATGTCCGCGACCAGCCCCTCGATTTCCCCGACCTCGGACTGGGACTGCTCGGCGAGCTCCTTCACCTCGTCGGCGACCACCGCGAACCCACTGCCGGCTTCGCCGGCGCGCGCCGCTTCGATGTTCGCGTTCAGCGCCAGCAGGTTCGTCTGGTCGGCGATGTCCGTGATGACGTCGACCACGCGGTCGATTTCGTCGAGGCGGTCGCGGAGCTCTTCGGTGTTGCCCTCGACGGTGTCGGCGGTCTCCGCGAACGCGTCGATGGCGTCGAGCACGCGCTCGGCGGCCTCCCGGGACTCGCGGGCGCGCTCCATCGCCTCGTTGCTCTGCTGGCGGACCTCGTCGGTGCTGGCGGCGACCTCCTCGACGGTCGCGCTGAACGTCGAGACCTCCCCGGAGACCTCGCCGAGGTCGTCGGCCTGCCCCTCCGCGAGGTCGTGAATCTCCTCGCTGGACTCGGCGACGTCCTCGCTCGCCTCCCGCAGCTCCTCGACGGCGACCTCCACTTCCTCGGAGAGCGTCTCCTGGACGCGTTCGACGCGCTCGCGCTGCTCGACCACGTCGGTCACGAGCGTCAGCACTTCGACCGCGCCGACGATTTCGCCGTCCGACCCCTGTAGCGGCGTCGCCGATGCCTGCGCGTGCAGCTGCTGGCCGCCCATCTCCGCGGAGCGGATGGTGTCCTCCCGGACGGCTTCTCCGGAGTTCATCACCGCGTCCGCGAGCGTCTCGGTCTGTCCCTCGGTCCCGAACACTTCGATGGCCGGCAGGCCCACCGCCTCCTCCCGCGGGAGGCCGGTCATCTCCGCGACGGCGTCGTTCCACAGCACGATGGTGCCGTCGTCGTCGACGACGAACAGCGGCTCGGGGTAGTCAGCGAAGAACTGCTCTGTGAGCGGCTGCCACGCGGCGCCGCCGGCGTCCGCAAGCAGGGTATCGATGTTCATACGCCCGTCTCGGTGGACCCGACTCAAAGTTGCTCCGGTAATTTTCGACGCTCCGGCGCGCTAACTAGTCAGTAGCGTTTCACGTGCGGGGCGGTCGCACGGATGGAAACGCCTTTTCGCCGGCCGTCCCTACGACGGGTATGGACTACGAAGCCGTCGCGGACCTCGGGCCGGACCGCCGCCGCGCGCTGTTCGAGCGCACGGCCGGCGTGGAGTCGGTCCGTTCGACGGTCCGGGACATCGTCGAGCGCGTGCGCGAGGAGGGCGACGTGGCGCTCCGACAGTACGCGAGCGAGTTCGACGACGTCGAACTGGGCAACGTCGACGTCACCGACGAGGCCGAGCGCGCCTACGAGGACCTCGACGACGAGACCCGCGAGGCCATCGAGGACGCCGCCGCGAACGTCCGCGAGTTCCACGAGGCGCAGGTGCCCGAGGACTGGCGCCGGGAGTTCTCGGCGGGCCGCGAACTCGGGCGGCGGTTTCGCCCCATCGAGCGGGTCGGCGTGTACGCGCCCGGTGGCACCGCGGCGTACCCCTCTTCGGTGTTGATGGGCGTGATTCCCGCGAAGGTCGCGGGCGTCGAGCAGGTCGCGGTCGCGACGCCGCCCGCGGAGGAACTGAACCCGGTGACGCTGGCGGCGATGCACGTCGCGGGCGCGGACCGCGTGTACGCCTCCGGCGGCGCGCAGGCCGTCGCGGCGCTGGCGTACGGCACCGAGACGGTGGACCGCGTGCAGAAGATTGTCGGCCCGGGCAACAAGTTCGTCACCGCGGCGAAAGCGGAGGTCCGGGGCGACGTGGACATCGACTTCCTCGCCGGTCCCTCCGAGCTGCTGGTGGTCGCCGACGAGACCGCCGACCCCGGCTACGTCGCGGCAGACGTGCTCGCGCAGGCCGAACACGACCCCGAATCCAGCGTCGTCGTCGTCACCGACGACGAGGCGACCGCCGACGCGGTCTGCGCGGAAGTCGAGGCCCGCATCGAAGACCGCGAGCGCGCGGAGACGATTCGGGCGGCCCTCGACAACGACGCCAGCGGCGTGTTCGTCGCGCGCTCGATGAGCGAGGGCGTGCTGTTCGCCGAGGAGTACGCCGCAGAGCACCTCTCGATTCAGGCCGACAACGACGAGGAACTGCTGGACCGCATCGACTCCGCTGGCTCGGTGTTCCTCGGGCCGTACGCGCCCGTCGCAGCGGGCGACTACGCCACCGGCACGAACCACGTGCTCCCGACGAACGGCAAGGCGAAGGTCGCTGGCGGGCTCTCCGTGGACACGTTCCTGCGCTCGACGACCGTCCAGCGCCTCGACGAGGACGCGCTCGGCGACCTCCGGGAGACAGTGACGACGCTCGCTGACGCCGAGGGGCTGGACGCCCACGCGGCCAGCGTGGACGCGCGCTTCGAGGACGACTCGTAGCCGGTCGCGGCGGCCCTGTCGGGTGGCACCACGCTTATGACTGCGGGACCCGAACGTATTCGACATGAGCGCGACCGTCGAGAACGGGGACGGAGACACGGTGGTCACCGCCACGGAGGCCGCGGCCGAGCAGGCCCGCGACCTCATGGAGGGCGAAGACATGGACGTCTCGGAGGCGGGCCTGCGGCTGTACGTCCAGCAGGGCGGCTGCGCGGGCCTCTCCTACGGGATGCGCTTCGAACCCGAGCCCGAGCCCGAGGACCAGATTTTCGAGAGCAACGGCATCCGACTGTTCGTCGACCAGTCCAGCCTGAACTACGTCGGCGGCAGCCAGCTCGCCTTCGAGGGCGGGCTGCAGGGCGCCGGCTTCCACGTCCAGAACCCGAACGTCGAGAGCGAGTGCGGCTGCGGCGAGTCCTTCCGGACCTAGTTCTCCAGCTCGAAGGCGACCTCGACCTCGACCTGATACTGTCGCCCCTCGACGCCCGCGATTTCGACGCCCTGTTCGAGTACTTCCGCCCACTTCACGTTGTCCAGGGTGTCCTCCGCGCGGTCGATTGCGTCGTCGGCGGCGGCGTCGAAGCTCTCCTCGCTGGTCCCGATGAGTCGAATCTTCTTGAATACCATCGCCTGACAGTTCGCCGGCGACCCGGATAAAGTTACTCGCCGGCTACAGGTCACTCGTCGGCGGCGGCCTCGATGTTGGCGCGGACGGCGTCGGTGACGTCGCCGAGGTACGCGGTCCCCCAGACGCCGACGACGACCGCACCGACGGTGTTGAACACGAGGTCAAGCGCCACGTCGTCGACACCGTAGATGGTGAGCACGGTCGCGCCGACGGCGTCGCCGAGCGTCCACGCGGCGTACTCCAGTATCTCCCAGAGCACCCCCAGCGCCATCACGAACAGGACGACGAACACGAACGTGAACTTCGGCGGGAACGCGACGTCGTCGTGGTGTTCGTCGAGCGCGCGCACGGTGGCGTAGCCGGCTGCGGCGACCACCGTCGAGGAGAGGAAGTGCGTGAGGTGGTCCCACCAGATTGGCGGGTTCGGGCCGTAGAACTTCTGCGTGACGCCGGGGACGCCGAGCGTGCCGAGCACGTGTAGGAACACCGCGGTCGTAATCCACAGCGTGAGCCCGGCGTCCATCGGAATGCTGTAGTCGCGTTCCAGCACCGCGGGGAGGTGCGTGACCGCGAGTGCGGCGGCGGCGTTGACGGCGACGGCGACGTTCCACGTGAGGACGCCGACGGCCGTGAACGCCACGAGCGCGAGTTGCATCCCGCGCGTGGCCTGCCGCTGGCGGCGCTCGGAGACGCCGAGGCGGTCGCGGAGCTTCACTCGACGACCACCTCCAGTTCCGCGGGGAGCCGGAGGCGGGCGTCTGCGTGCCGTCGGAAGTACCAGACGAACACCGCCGCGGCGAGCACGCCCGCGACGGTCGCCGCGACGAAGTCCTGCACGAGCGCGGTCACGGCGACGCGCTCCTGTGCGGCGGTCAGCGGCGGCTCCGCGGGGAGGACGAACGCCGTCCCCGCGAGCAGGTCCGAGAGCCAGCCGAGCACGGCGAGGAAGCCCGCGGTCGCCATCGTCGCGACGACGACGAAGGCGACCGAGAACCAGTTCGTGAGCCGGACGCGCGTGAACACGTCGAGTTCGACGGCGACGACGAGCGCGAGCGCCGCGACGCCGAGGTAGGTCGAGAGGTCGTTGGTCAGTCCGGGGGCCGCGAGCGCGCGGCCGACGGTGGGGAGCGCGGCGAGTCCGAGCACCTCCCACGGGAGCATGGCGCGCGCGTCGCCGAACGCCAGCGGCGGGAGGACGGCGACCGCGGCGGTGACGAGCGCGAACACGACCCAGACGGGGTCGTCGGGCGCGCTCGCGGCGACTGACGCGGCGACGACTGCGACGAGAACCCACGACAGCGCGGCGTTCGCGCGCTCTGCTCGGACGAGCGCGGCGAGGCGTGTACTCCGGGCCACGTTCGTCCGTCGTGGCGCCCGCCTAACAAGTGCTGAGGCCGCGGCAGAACAGTTACGCGAGGCCGGTGGTGTACGCGACGCCGTACGCGAGCCCGGCGAGCGTGACCGCCGCCAGCCCGGTGACGAGCGCGGTGGGCAGCGACGGCATAGACAGCGGCCGGCCGTCGAAGCGCGGGTTCGGGACGACGCCGACGAAGCCGACCGCGACGACGCTGAACACGAACTGGTAGGACGCGTCGATCGTCGGCGGCGGCAACACGAGCACGGCGAGCGCGTACGCGGCGCCGAACGCCGCCCGCGAGTTCACGTGCTCCGTCAAGCGGTGGCCGGTGAGCCAGAGTGCGGCGGCGACGCCCAGCCAGATGGCGAACAGCTCGACGCCGAACGCGCCCAGCAGGTGGACCGTCGGGTCCGCCGAGAGCGCGACGCGGCCGTCGAAGGCGTTGGCGCCCAGCGGGTAGAACAGCTCCGGGGGCTCGCCCGTGAACAGGTCGCCGAACGGGTGGCTCAGGAGGCCGAACAGCGCGACCGCGAACAGGCTGGCGCCGCGGACGCGGTAGGCGTGGGCGGCGCGCGCGACCAGCCAGCCGCCCGCCGCGAACAGGCCGACGATGACGGCGGGGAGCGGGCCGGACGCCGCGACGACGACGCCGACGAGCGCGGCGAGCGCGGCGGCGGCGAGCCGGCGGTGCGTGGGCGCGAGCGCGAACGCGGCGGCCGCGGGCACGGCGACGACCAGCGAGTGCGTGACCGCGCGGTGGACGACCGTGGAGGCGCCCCAGAACGACTGCGCGACGGCCATCGGGCTGGTGGGGTCGACGGCGACGAGGCCGACGAGGGCGTACGCCATGTCCACGTCGGGGACGGCCGCGAACAGGCCGGCGGCGACGCCGAGCGCGAGCGCGCGCTCTCTGGACGCCCCCAGGCCGGCGGCAGCGAGCGCGACGACGCCGAACGCGAACGTCGCGTGCCCTACGAACATACGTCAGTTACTCCGCGAAGCGGGATAAACTCGCGGGTGGCGCGAGCTAGCGGGTCACTCGCTCTCGGCCTTCTTCGTCCACTTCTTCTCGACGTCGGCGTTCGCGCGCACGACCGTGTCGTCGCCGACCCGGAAGCGGGTCTTCCGCAGTTCGATGGCGGTGACGACCCCGGTCACGTCGCCGGCGACGACCGTGTCGCCGGGGTTGAAGTCGGGGTCGCGGAGGAGGTAGATGCCGGCGACGGCGTCCGCGAGCATCCCCGAGAGCGCGTACGAGACGCCGAGCGCGAGGAAGCCGGAGGCGGTGCCCAGCGCCGCGGCGATTTCCGGGAGGCCGACCGCCGACAGGAATCCGAGTAGCGCGCCGAACCACAGCACGACCGACGCGAGCGTGCCGCCGAGCTGGACGTAGATGGGCTGGTCCGGGTAGACCTGCTTCAAGACGACGCGGACGGCGGTCGCGACGACGCGGATGAGCACCGCCGCGAGCACGAGGAAGACGAGCCCCGTGAGGACGCGCGGGAGCGCGCCGGCGACGTTGCCGACGAACTCGTCGACGGTGCTGTTCAGGAGGTCGGTCAGCGACGACGGCGACTCTGACTGCATACCGGCCAGTCGTGGGCCGGGTACGTAACTCCTGTCGCCGGTGCCGATTTCCGAACCTTCTTGCGGTCGCCCGTCTCCGAATCCCACATGACGGACGCGCCAGACGTCGGTGAGTTGAGTCCACCGCAGCGAACCCTCATGGGGCCGGGGCCGAGCCCCGTCCACCCGCGCGTGCTGAAGGCGATGAGCACGCCGCTGGTAGGCCACCTCGACCCGTCGTTCGTGGACATCATGGACGAGACGCAGGAGCTGCTGCGGTACGCGTTCCGCACGGACAACGAGTGGACGATTCCCGTCTCCGGCACCGGGTCCGCGGCGATGGAGGCCGCCATCGGTAACCTCACCGAGCCCGGGGACACGTTCCTCGCGCCGACGAACGGCTACTTCGGCGACCGGATGGCGGAGATGGCGCGGCGCGCGGGCGGCGAGGTCGTGCGCGTGGACGCCCCGTGGGGCGAGCCGCTCGACCCCGCGGACGTCGCGGACGCGTTCGCCGAGCACCAGCCCGACGTCTTCGGGTTCGTGCACGCCGAGACGTCCACGGGCGCCAAGCAGACGAACGTCCCCGAACTGACCGACATCGCCCACGAGCACGACGCGCTCGTGATTGCGGACACCGTGACGAGCCTCGGCGGCGTCGAACTGCGCGTCGACGAGTGGGGCATCGACGCGGCGTACTCCGGCCCGCAGAAGTGCCTGTCCTGTCCGCCGGGCGCGAGCCCGCTGACGCTGAACGACGACGCGATGGACAAGGTGCTCTCCCGCGAGGAGGACCCGCGGTCGTGGTATCTGGACCTCTCGCTCTTGGAGGGCTACTGGGGCGACGAGCGCGCGTACCACCACACGGCGCCCGTCTCGAACGTGTACGCGCTCCGCGAGGCGCTCCGGCTGGTCGCCGAGGAGGGCATCGAGGCCCGCTGGGAGCGCCACGAGCGCGTCGCGGGCGCGCTGAAGGCCGGCGTCGAGGCGATGGGACTGGGCCTCAACCCCGAGGACGACTACTGGCTGCCGAGCCTGAACGCCGTCCGCGTCCCGGCGGGCGTCGAGGACGGCGACGTCATCGACTACGTGCTCGACCACTACGACCTCGAAATCGCGTCCGGCCTCGGCGCGCTGGAGGGCGACGTGTTCCGCATCGGCTGCATGGGCCACGGCGCACGCCCGGAGAACGTCACGCTCGTCGTCGCCGCGCTCGCGGACGCATTCGACGCGCTCGGCGCAGACGTGGACGCGGCCGCCGGCCTCGCGGCGACGCGGGAAGCGCTCCGCGAGCAGTAGCGGTCGGTACGACTTCGTTACTCACCACAAACGTTTCGTACGGGAGACACGAACGGCTGGTATGGCCACCGCCGAACGGGGACTGGACTCGTGGCTGTCCGCGACCCTCGACCTCCTCCTCGCCGTCTTCGGGTTCGTCGTCGTCTGGTACCCGACGGTCTCGCTCGCCAACGCGGCGCTCGGCTCCCCGCTCTCGGCGTCCACGTGCAACCTCCTCGTCGGCGTGCTCGCGTTCGGCGGCTCGTACCCGGTCGTCGCGGGCGACTGGTCGCTCGGTCGGCTGGGCGAGTACATCTTCGTCTTTCACATGTCCGCAATCGGGTGGGGGGTCGTCGGAATGCTAGCCGTCCTCGCGTCGGGCGTGTCGTTCGCCGGCGGGAATCGCGCTCCACAGGCGGCGCTCGTGGCTGTTGCGCACCTGACCGCCTACGTCCTCGTCTACAGAGCCCAGTTGAGGATTTTCCGGTAACCGCGACTCGTTCCAGCTTCGGAGATTCGTCTGAGCACCGGCGTTGTGCTGGCGACGCTCGATAAAAACCCGCCGCGCCCCTAGCTGACCGGCGGGGCGCGCGCTACTTCGTAGTCACCGTCCTCCTCGACGCCCATCACCGCCCACTCGTAGGGCGGGTCGAGCCGACGCAGCTGCCGTTCGAGCGCGTCGGTGTTCTCGGCCCACGTCACGAAACAGCGATAGCCGCTGTCGTGGTCGGCCTCGACTCGGTCTGTGACGGCTGTCACGCGTATCTCTTTCCAGTCGCGCGTGGCGGAGAACTCCGCGCCGTCTCCTGCGAGGCTGTACCCGAGGTCGTCGAATATCGACCGGGCCTGCTCGTCGGGAGGGGTGGTAACAGTCCCCATGCAATTACTCCGTCGGGGGCCTAGGTAATAAGCTTTCTTGCCGTTCTCGTTCCCGGGCAGAATCTAAACGAGCGTTCGGGAATTTCAGAATAACGCGGCCGAACGTTTCGCAAACCTACCTATTCGTGGGCAGAGTCCCACTCGTCGGGCTTCGTGAAGTTCCCGCAGTCGTTGCACTTGATGCGGCGCATCGAGTCCATCGCGACGTCTATCGACTCGCAGTTCGAACAGTAGTAGCCGTACCGCCGCTGGCGGTCCGCCGTCCGGTAGACCACGTAGAACGGGGCATCTTGGCCGCGTTCGCCCTCGTCGTCGGCGACGTGCAGCGTGCCGTCGTCGGTCGTCACCGTGAACATACAGCCCCGTAGCCCGCTGTGGCATTTAGCCCTGTCCGTCCCCGCAGTCGCGGCGAGGACGCGGCTCACCGAAGCGCTCTTCCCCGCTGCCGGCCTCGATTCCGGTAATGGCGGTCCGGATTTTCCACTACTCTGACCTGGAGAACGTCTACGACTCCCCCGAGCAGGCCGGCCGGCTCGCGTCCGTGCTGCGGGACCGCGACAGCGCGCTCGCGGCGGGCTCGGGCGACAACACGGCGCCGGGCGTGCTCTCGCTGGTGACGGAGGGCCGGCAAGCGCTGGACTTCTACGACGCCGTCGAGCCCGACGTGGAGACGTTCGGCAACCACGACTTCGACTACGGCGCCGACGTCACCGGCGAAATCGTCGCCGACTCCCCGCAGACGTGGGTGTCCGCGAACGTCTACCGGGACGGCGACCGAGTCGCCGGTGTCGCCCCGTGGACAATCGTCGAGGTCGAGGGCGCGCGCGTCGGCTTCCTCGGCGTGCTCGACGACGCCACGCCGTCGCTGAACCCGATGGCCAGCGACCTCACCGTCACCGACCCCATCGAGGCGACGCGGGAGGCCAGCGAACAGCTCCGCGAGGCGGGCGCCGACTACGTGGTCGCGCTCTCGCACCTCGGGCGCGGCGACGAGGAACTCGCGGCCGCGACGGACGTGGACGCGGTGCTGGGCGGCCACATCCCCGCCGAGCGCGTCGAACGCCTCGACGACACCCTGCTCACCCGTCCCGGATCCGGCGGCGAAGTCGTGCTGGAAGTGGACCTCAGCGCCGGCGAGGTCACGCGCCACGTCGTCGCGGACGCGCCCGTCTACGAGCCGCTCGCCGAGCGCCTCCGCGAGCGCATGGCCGCGACCGGCCTGAACGATACTGTGGGGCACGTCGCCGAGCCGATGGAGCGCACCGAGTCCACGCTGTTCCGCGGGGAGTCCCGAATCGGGAACTTCGTCGCGGACGCCTACCGGTGGGCCGCCGACACGGACGTCGCGCTCCAGAACTCCGGCGGCGTCCGCGACGGCCCCGCCCTCGACGGCGACGTGACGGTCGCGGACCTCGTCAGCGTCGTCCCCTTCGAGGAGCCGGTCTCCGTCGCCGAACTCACGGGAGCGGAACTGCTGGACGTGTTCCGCGGCGCGAAGGGCGGGTCGCTGGGCTTCGCCGAGCCGGACTGGTGGCACGCCCACGTCTCCGGCGCACAACTCACGTGGGACGAGACCACCGACGAACTGCTGGAAGTCCGGGTCGCCGGCGAGCCCGTGGACCCCGGCGCGACGTACACGCTCGCGACCACGGACTACCTCTTCTACACGGACGACGAGTTCCCGGCGCTCGACGAAGCACACCGCGTCGAGCGCCTCGACGTCCAGCACGAGGTGCTCGCCGACTACGCCCGCGAGCGCGGCATCGACCCCGAAATCGAGGGCCGCGTCACGATGCACGCCGACGACTGACCGGGCAACCGCTAAGGGGCTGGTCGCCGTCCGTCCGGTATGGTAGCCGACACGCCGCGACGCGCCGGGGACCGCCGCGACCCCGAGTTCGAGTTCACGCACGACACCCAGCCCAGCGACGCGCTCCTCTGCGGGTTCTCGGAGTTCGGGCTCGCCGGCCTGACGGCCGCGGACTTCCTCGTGGACCACCTCGAACTCGAACAGACCGGCCACGTCGCCGTCGACGGCCTGCCCGCGATTACGCCGTTCGAGAACGGGACGCCCCGACACCACACGCGGTTCTTCTCGAAGCCCGGCGTCGACGTCACCGTGCTCGTCGGCGAACTGTTCGTGCCGGTCGGCGTCTCCGCCGGGTTCAGCGACGCGCTCGCGGCGTGGCTGGACGACAACGACGTCGAGGAGACCGCCGTGTTGTCGGGCGTCCCGGTCGCGCACGGGCCGGACGGCCACCGCACGTTCTACGTCGCGACCGACGACTACCGCGAGGCCCGCCTCGACGGCGCGGACGTGCCGCCGATGGGCAACGGCTTCCTCGACGGCTTAAAGGCGGAACTGCTCGCGCAGGGCATCGACAGCGACCGCCGCGCGTGCGTCTACACGACGCCGGTCCACGCGCAGGCGCCGGACGTCGAAGCCGCGATTCGCCTCGTGGACACCGTCAGCGACGTCTACGACCTCGACGTGGACACCGGCCCCCTCGAAGCGTTCGCCGCGGAGGTCGCCCAGCACTACGAGGCGCTGAGCGAGCGCGTCCAGCGCGCCGAAGACGAGCGCCCCGACGACCGCATGTACATGTAGGCAGCAACGCCGGGACCTGTCGGAGAGCCGACCGCCGACCGCAGGCTAAAAGAGCAGGGTCGTCGTGGGTGGCGGTATGAGCGACGAGAACCTCCGCGAGACGGTCGAACGAGTCGGCGCGGGGTTCGACCTCGGCGAGTACGAGATCGAGGCGTACCTCACGGTGCTGCAGCACGGCGAACTCACGGCCAGCGAAATCGCCGACCGCACCGACATCCCCCAGCCGCGGGTGTACGACACGGTGCGGAGCCTCGGCGACCGCGGGCTCGTGGAACTCCGCGAGTCCCGGCCGATGAAGGTCGTCGCCATCGACCCCGAGGAGGCGTTCGCGGACCTCCAGACGAGCTTCGCCGAGATGGTCGCCGCCCTCGAAGACGCCTACACCACGCCCGCCCGCGAGACGGAGGCCGTCTCGCTGGTCAAGTCGCGCTCGACGATTCTGCGCTACTTCGGCGACGTCATCGACAGCGCGGAGTTCGAGCTGGTCTGCTCGCTGACGCCCGGCCTGCTGGAGCGGTTCGCCGACGACCTCGCGGCCGCCCGCGACCGCGGCGTCAGCGTCGACCTCGTGGTGACGCCGGTCCGCGACGCTCCCGACCCCGTGGAGTTCGACTACGGCAAGGTCGCCACCACCGCGCGCGGCCGCCGCGGCGTCACCACGCCCGTCGTCGCGGTCGCCGACGGCCAGTACTCCGTGTACGCGACGCAGGGCGCGGTCCGCGACGACCCCGAGAAGTACGGCGTCATCTTCAACCGCTCGGCGCTGGGCTTCCTCGTCTCCGGCTTTTTCGGCACCGTCATCTGGTCGACGGCCAACGACGTCCTCCACACGAGCGACGCCGCCGACATCGACCTCCCGCGGACGTACGCCTCCATCCGGCGCTGCGTGAAAGACATCCGGACGTTCGACGGCGACGTGTACGCGACCGTCCGCGGCCGGGACGTGCTCACCGGGGACGCGCGCACCGACCGCGGGCGCGTCGTCGAGACGAAGTTCGAGGAGACCGAGGAGGTCGCGACGCTCGTCCTCGAGACCGACTCGGGCCGCGTCGAGGTCGGCGGCCGCGTTGCCGCCTACGAGGACGTCGAAGCCCACGAGCTCACGCTCGCCCGCGACAGCCCGCCGCGGAAGTAGCGTTCTCGCCCGCGCGGACTCGCCGGTACACTTACTCGACTGGCGCCGGGACGCTCGCCTATGGCTGAGGAGACCACCGTCGCGTTCGTCGAGCGCTGGCAGACCGGCGCCGCGCTCCTGCTGGCGTCGGCGCTCGCGGGCGGGATTCTCGCAGCAGTTCTCGGGAACGCCGACGTCCCCTACGGCGCGTTCGTGGGACTGGTCGGCGGCGCTGTCGCCTGCTTCCTCGCGCTCTCGTACCTCCTGTACGGCCGCTGAATCCGCGCCGTTTGGAGACACGCCCCGTTACTGAGACGAGCGTCTGCGCGCCGCCACCCGACTGACGGCGGAGCCCGCCGCGTAGCCGAGGACGCCGACGAGGACCGCGAACGCCAGCCCGAAGTTGAGGCTCGTCTCGACGCCGCCGAGGAGTTCGGCGCGAGCGGACCCGTACGCGAACCCCAGCATTCTCGGGTGGGTGTACCGGCCGGCGCTCGTCCACTCGCCGATGACGTAGCCGACCAGCGGCGGGAAGACGTACCCCCAGAAGCCGACGAGCCACAGCGAGCCGACGGTCGGCACGAGGCCAGCGCTGAGAATCCCGCCGGCGACGGCGATTCCGGGGACGATTACGAGCCAGCCCGTGAAGTCGTAGAGCCTGACGTTCAGCCCGAGCAGGAACGCGACGGACGCGGCGCCGACGAGGCTGACGGCACAGAGAACGACGAGTTGCCGGGGCCGACGCGCACCGACGAGGAGGCGCCGGATTCGGGCCGCGTCGATGTGCATACCTGTTCGTTCGCTGCCACGGCGTTAGTCGTTCCGGCGGACGGGACGCGAGCGGTACCGGGGCGTCTCGCTCAGTACTCGCGGACGCCCTCGTCGGTCACCACCGAGTCCAGCAGGCGAGTGGGCGTCGCGTCGTAGGCGGGGTTCTTCACGTCGAAGCCCTCCGGCGGCTCGCGGATGACCTCGCTCGGGTCCCGGAAGTCGTTCTCGAAGCGGAACCCCTCGTCGACGAGCTTCGCGCTCGACCCCGCGACCGTCACGGGCGTCCCCGCGTCGTTGGCCGCCGCGGCAAGCGGGTACGTGCCCACGCGGTTGTAGTACGTGTCGTCGACGATGCAGTCCATCCCCAGTAGCACGCGGTCGCACTCCGGGAGGTAGTACCCCGAGGCGCCGTCCACGATGAGCGTCGGCTCGATGCGGTCGATGGCCGCCAGCGTGCGCGCGGTCTTCCGGCCGAGGTGGCGCGGCCGGGCCTCCGTCACGTACACGTCGAGGTGCTTGCCGCCCTGCGCGGCGGTCTCCAGCGCCTCCAGCACCGTCGAGGAGTAGTCGTGAGTGAGCACGGTCTGACCGTCCTCGATGCGGTCGGCCAGCGTCGCCGCGGCCTCGTGTTTCGCGCTCTCGACGGACTCTACGACGTCGTCGATGGCCGCCGCAGTCACCTCCTTGGCTTCCGCGACCGACGCCGGCTCCGCGCCCCGCACGCGCTCGACGACCTCCCGCTGCGTGGTCACCAGCGACGCGTGCGAGGGGTTCGCGCGCCGGAGCGCGTTGCTGTTGCGCTCCAGCGCCCGCACGTACTCCTCGACGGTCGGGTAGTCGTTGTCGATGAGGTCCGCGAGCGCGCGAGCGGCTTTCACGGCGACGACCGAGGAGGAGTGGGTCCGCATCTCGCGAATCTCCTCGGCAGTCTCGTCTATCATGTCTGGTGCATCCAGAGGTCCAAGCAAAGGCTTTCCGGAGTGGGCCGTACCGGCGGCGACCTACGTCGCGTTCACGGCGCGGTAGCCGCCGTACGCGAGCGCGGCGACGCCCGCCGCCAGCGACCCGATGCGCGCGAGCAGGTAGACCGGCGACGGCGACGGGAGGGTGCGCATCGGGAACGCGAGGTACAGGTCGCCGTCGCGCGCCACGACGTCGGCGCTCGCTCTCGTTGGCTTGCGTCGCCCACGGCTCGGGCGCTTCCGACAGCGGCACGGTCACTATGCCGTCGGACGCGGCTTCGTCGAACAGAGCCTTCGCTTCGGCCGACAGCGACTGGTAATCGCGGTCGGCGCGGTAGTTCCGGTCGTCGGGGGCCACGTCGACTTCCAGTTCGAGCTGTTCGCTCGGCGTGGGAACCGGGCTGACGAGCGGGAACGCGAACAGTGCGGTGCCGACGAGGAGGGCGGCTGCAACGCGGAGGGACAGTCGCATACTCGACGAACGTGACAGGAAATATATTAGTCGTGTCGGTTCCGGCGCCGGGAGCGTTTTGCGGGTCGGCGCCTAACTCGCGGTATGGTCGACGTGTCGTACTACTGTCCGCGCTGTGGCGCCGTCGCCGAGCTGGACCGCGACCCCTACCTCGCGGACAAGTCCGTGACGCCGTTCCCGCTGGAGGGGTGGATGTACGTCTCGCCAGCGGACGATTACGAAAGTGAGGCTGCGGACGGCGTGAAGTTCGTCTGCGGCGCGGACGCCGCCGAGTGGTCGCACCCGCCCGAGTCAGACGCGGACGGCGAGCCGGGCTGCGGGGAGCCGTTCTACCTGAACTTCGTGCGCTACGAGAACGGCGAGGAAGTCAGCGGGCAGCCCGAATCCGAGTACGTGCAGTTGGCCGAGGGGATGGCCCCGAGCGGCCCGCAGGGGCCGAACGGCCCGGGGTTCTCCCGGTAGCTACCCCTTGATGTTCGCGATGGGGAACGTGCGGACGACGAGGTCGCCGATGTCGAGGGCGTCGGAGACGCCGACTACCTCGTCGACGTCCTTGTAGACGCCGGGGGCTTCCTCGGCGATGGTCTCGCCGGAGGCGGCTTTCACGTAGATCTCGTTCTGTTCGCGGAGGTCGGTCTGCACCTCGCCGCCGCCGTACTCGCGTTTCGCCTGCGTGCGGCTCATCAGGCGGCCGGCGCCGTGGGCGGTCGAGCCGAACGAGCGCGCCAGCGACTGCGACCCGCCCTTCAGGATGTAGCTGCCGGCGCCCATGCTCCCGGGGATGATGATGGGCTGGCCGACCTCGCGGTACGCTGTCGGCACGTCGGGGTGGCCGGCGGGGAACGCGCGCGTCGCGCCCTTCCGGTGGACGTAGAGGTCGCGCTGGACGCGGCCGCCGTCGCCGTCGAGGCTGTAGCCGTCGTCGGTGACGTAGACGTCGTGAGCCTCTTTCTTCGCGATGTTGTGCGCGACGTCGTACAGCAGGTCCATCTCCAGGGCCTGCCAGGACGTATCGAAGACGTCCGCGAACGTCTCGCGGACGGCGTGCGTGATGAGCTGGCGGTTCACCCACGCGAAGTTGATGGCCGCGCACATCGCGCCGTAGTAGTCGTCGGCCAGTTCCGAGCCCGCGGGCGCCGCCGCGAGGTCCTTGTCCGGGAGGTCCTCGGTGAGGTCCGGGTACTCCTGCTCGATGCGCCGGAGGTAGTCCGAGCAGACCTGGTGGCCGAGCCCGCGCGAGCCGCAGTGAATCAGGACGACGACCTGGTCCTCGTCGAGGCCGAACGCGTCGGCGGTCTCGTCGTCGTAGACGTCGGTGACGCGCTGGATTTCGAGGAAGTGGTTCCCGGAGCCCAGCGACCCCATCTGGTTGGCGCCGCGGTCCTTGGCCTTCTTCGAGACCGCGGACGGGTCGGCGTCCGGGCGCCGGCCCTCGTCCTCGCAGTGCAGGCGGTCCTCGCGCACCGCGTACCCCTCCTCGACGCACCAGTCCACGCCGCGTTCGAGCGCGGCTTCGAGGTCCGTGTGGCTGACGTCGTGGACGCCGCCGCCCCCGAGTCCGCAGGGCACGGCGTCGAACAGCGCGTCAACGAGTTCCTCCTCGCGACCGCGCACGTCCTCGTACGTGAGGTTCGTCTTCACCATCCGGACGCCGCAGTTGATGTCGAACCCGACTGCTCCGGGCGAGATGTAGCCGTCCTCGGCGTCGAAGGCGGCGACGCCGCCGACCGGGAAGCCGTACCCCTGGTGGCCGTCGGGCATGCAGAGCGCGGGCGCGACCACGCCCGGCATGCACGCGACGTTCCGGAGCTGTTCGAGCGTCTTGTCGTTCTGGATGTCCTCAAGGAGCGTCTCGTTGGCGAACACGCGGGCGGGCACCCGCATCTCGTCGTCGCGTTCGAGCTCCCAGACGTCGTCCTCGACCTCTCGGAGCGTGACGCCGTCGGCGTCGAACGTGTTCATACTCTGCGGTGGGCGCGGAGCCCGTGAATACGTTTCGTCTGGGCGCTACTCCGTGGCGGTCGCCAGCGGCGAGTACTCCTTGACGGCGGCGAGCCGCTCGTCCAGCGACAGCGGACCGGCGCCCGTCACGAACAGCGCCGAGGAGAGCCCGAACAGCGTGATGTGCGCGAGCACGGGGTCGTCCGGCAGGCCGAACAGCGTCGTCGTCAACACGACGAACGCGACCGCGGCGGTCGCGCGCGTGAACAGCCCGACGAACAGGAGGACGCCGACCGCCAGTTCCGTGAGGCCGGCGCCGACGACCCACATCCCGGGGTCCACGGGGACGACCGCCGTGAGGTCGTACCTCTCGACGACCGCCAGCGCCATCCCGGGGTTCGCGAGCTTCTCCCAGAACCCCAGCAGCGCGAAGTTGAACCCGACGCCGAGTCGGATGACCGTCGGCGCGTACTGCTCGTAGGGGCCGACCACGTCGTTGAACTTCGTGACCAGCGGGTGCAGCGGGTCGAAGCGGCCGTACACCGACCCCTCGGCCTCGGCGACCTGCTGGAGCAAGTGGTCGGCGCTGGGGCGGCCCGCGCCGAGCAGGAGGACGCCGAGGAACCCGCCGACGTACTCGCTGGCAATCACGAGCTCGGGGCGGAGCACGAGCCCGCCGAGGTACGCCAGCAGGCCGACGAGTGCGACCGCGCGGGTCGCCAGCCCGAACAGCAGGAAGAACCCCAGCAGGACCTGGAAGACCCGTGTCGGCGCCGCGACCGACGGCGAGAAGAAGTAGCCCGCGAACCCCGCGCCGACCAGCGGCAGCCCGACCGCCAGCCGGAGCATCCACGGCAGGAACGCGTGGTACTCTTCGAGCGTGCCGCGGAGCGCGCGCACGTCCGCGGCCGCCGGCTGGTACTTGAGGTACACTACCGCCGCCGCGACCACCGAGAGCCCGCCGCCGAGCAACAGTACGGCGTTCAGTGGGTTCGAGAGTACCTCCGCGAGGAACTCCACCGCGCGAACCGTCGGCGCCCCGTCGACGACGTAGTCGACGTGACTGGGAGCTGTGCCTGTCACCATACGCTGGCCGACGTGCTGCGAACGCAAAAAGGTCGGCCAGTCCCCGTCAGACGTCGAAGACGACGTACGCGTGCCAGCCGCCGTCGGCCTCGCGCTCCGAGAGGTCCATCTCGGAGTACGTGACCGCCTTCAGGTCGCGGGCGTGGACCTCGTTCAGCGGGACGCCGCGCGCGCTCCCCTCGACGACCCACTCGCCGTCCGCCTCGCGGACCGCGGCGTCGTGGTCGACCGGGAGGACGTTGCGCACGTCGCGCTCGTAGATGAGCCGGTCGAGGTAGTCGAACAGCAGCGCCTCCCGGCTCTCCGCGCGCTCCTCGAACGTGAACCTGCTGCCGGCGTCGGGGGTCTCCGCGGTCATCGCGGCGGCCATGCCGTCGGCGACCGCCGCGAACACGGCGCCGAGGCTGTCGGCGGTCGCTTCCACGGCGACGTCGGCGGTGTGCTCCCTGAGTTCGTAGCTCATTCGTCGCCCTCCGAGACCTGCGTCTGCGCGATTTCCTCGCCGGTCAGCCGTTCGAGGCGCTCCCGCGAGAGCCCGTCGGTCGCGCCGTCCTCGGAGGACACCGCGACCCCCATCGTCACGACCGCGCGCATCCCCTCCTCGACGGTCATGTCCACGTCCATCACGCGCTCGGCGGGCACGTGCGTGAGGTGGCCGCCCATCACGGGGTTCGGCGCGAGCGGCAGGAACAGCGTCAGCATCTCATCGTGGCCGGCGGCGTCCGCGACCGCGCTCGGCGTCTCCGTCGTCAGGAACCCGAGCGTGTACGCGTCCTGATGCGGGAACTCCACGAGCTTCACGGACTGGAAGTTGTCCGCGTCGCTCTCGACCATCACGTCGCTCATCTGCCGGAAGCTCTTGTAGACTGCGCCCACGCCGGGGACGCGTTCGAGCACGGCGTCGAAGTACGCCAGCACGCGCTCCCCGGACCGGAACGACGCCGCGAACCCGACGAGGAGCGTGAGTGCGACCACCACGAGCACGCCGACGAGGTCGACGATGGTTTCGGAGGCGTTCGGCGCGACGTTCGTGCTCGCCAGCACTCGCGCGAGCGGTTCGAGGAGGTCGTCGACGACCCCGACGGCGATGGAGAGCACGTACAGCGTCACGAGCAGCGGGACGACCACCGTGACGCCGGTGAGCGCGGCCTCGCGGACGCGGTCGTACGCGGACTCGCCGGCGCGCTGCATCCGCTCGCCGTCGGGGCGGCTGCCGCCTAGCATCGTTCACCGAGACGCCGACGACGCGTGAAAGCGTTACGGCGTCCGGCGACGGTGGAATTATATTCGCCGGCCTGCTACACCCGCTCAGTGAGCGTCACAGTCGACGAGCGCGTGGTCCCGCCGGGGAGCGACGAACACCTCGACGAAGCGTGGGACCTCAAAGAGCGCATCCGGGAGGACGAAGCCCTCCTCAAGCAGCGACGCGGCTTCTTCGCGAACGCCTACCGGCGCTCGACGGTCTACTGCTTCCTCGACGGCGACGAGATGGTCGGCTTCGCGGCGGCGCGCTCGGACGGCTACATCCTGTTTCTCGCGGTCGCCCCCGAGTACCGCGGCGAGGGCTACGGCGAGCGGCTCGTCGCGCGCGTCACCGAGGACGCCGGGAAGGCGTCGTGTCACGCCCGGCAGAGCAACGAGAGCGCGGTGTCCTTCTACGAGCACCTCGGGTTCAGCGTCGAGCGCGAAATCGACAACTACTACGAGGACGGCGAGGGCGCCTACTACCTCCGGCTGGGCGACCGCGCCCGCATCCGCGACCGCATCTCCGAACTGCTGCGCGGCAGCCGGTAGCTGACTGTCCCGGAAGGTTTCGGACCGAACTCACCAGAAAATATATGCCGGCGCCGTTGGTAACAGCGAGCATGGGAGAGAAATCAACTGGTATCGCGGCCGCTGAAGTCGGCGGCCGAGTCCTCGCCGGCGCGCTCGGCTGGGTGCTCGTGTTACTGGGCACGCTTGGTGCTGCCGCGACCCTCCTCCGACTCGCTGGAACAACCGCCCCGACGAACTATACTGGCTCCGCCGTCGCGTTCGGCGTCTGTGTACTTGTCGTCGCGGTGGGCCTCTATGGGAACCCCAGCATCAGGGAGCGCCTCCGGTCGGCGATTCGCTGACCTCCGAGACGAAATCCTCTCGAAACCGTCCGCCGCCTGCGCTTCTCCCCCGTCGTGGCACTGTTCTCCGACTCTCTTCCCGCCGCCCGCGTCTGGACACCTCCGGCTTCGCTAATTCGCACCATTGAAATTCAGTTAATTCTTTGAGAACGCTAGAAAAATTAATTACGAGGTGCGGTGTTACCTTCGTCGATGGCAGACGATACATTCCATCGTCGAGGATTCGTCAAGGCGACTGGCGCTGGCGTCGCACTGCTCACGGGCATCGTCGGCTCGGTCAGCGGTGAGGGCGACGATGTCTACGACTTCGACCCCGAATCACTCACGGAGATCAACGACTTCGTCGAACAGGAACTAGTCGCAGAGCGCACGGACGCTGACGCGCCCGGCATCGACGACGTTCGATTCCGAGACTCGTTCAAGAACGATGATGACCTGAACGACGCGCAAATGTCCGCACTCGAAGAAGCGCTCGCCCCGAAGCTGACGCGGACTGTCTCTCGGTCGTCGCCGTCGCTTAGCACCCAGAGCGCCGGTGATACCGAACCGACGGTTCGTGTCCACCTCGACGAGGACGCCGAGAACCCCTTCGAGGAGTGGAACTGGGAGCGACCCGATTACCTGACGAAGGTCCCCGAGACCGACAGCACTGCCACCACCGATGCTGTCACGCTCCCTGGTGGTGGCGGCGGCGGAACGAGCACCGAGGTGTTCACACACACGCAGGACCAAGTCGCGGCGTCAGTCGACTACACCGCGTGGCGGTGGCAGTGCGAGATCAACTGGGAGTACGACTCCACGGAAGTCGTCGAGGGAACGTTCAACGACCTCGTCACCTACACGAACTACGCTATCGACCACCAAGGTACGGACGCCAACGAGATTCGTGAACTGGAGGAAGAGACCTACACCGCAGACTTCGAAGCGGACTTCCACAACAGCGGCATCAACGTCTGCATCCCCGGGACGAACACGTGTTTCAGCACGGCGCAGGACTTCAGTCCCGCCCAGCGGTTGGAGGGTGATACCAGCGGGAACGGTGAAGTTCTCATCAATAGCAAGGACACGATATTCGACGTATAGGGCCGTCCTGACGGCGCTACTATTCGACGAGGACACATTCTCTCGCGGGCCGGCGGAGCGCAGGTGACCGGAGAGACGACACGCATTTACCGGCGGTCGGCGTACGCGTTTCCCGCTATGGAGGAACGGACCCGCGCGTATCTCCGGGGGCGCTTCGGCGACTTCTACCGCCGCTCGGAGGTACAGCTCCCGCCGCGCGCCGACGACCGCGAGTGGGGGTACATCCCGTGGACGTCGGGGCCGGACACGACGATGGTCCGGCACAAGTCCACGCTCGACTTGGGGAACACGTCGGCGTTCCTCGAACGACAGCGCCCCCGCCACGTCTACTTCTCGGCGGGGTTCTACGAGACGCCGGGCGCGTCCACGATGGAGCAGAAGAACTGGCTGGGCTCCGACCTCGTCTTCGACCTCGACGCCGACCACCTGCCGAGCGTGACGCTCGGCGAGGACACGTACGCGCAGATGCTCGCGAAGTGCAAGGACGCCCTCTACCGGCTGTTGGACTTCCTCGAACGCGACTTCGGGTTCGAGGACCTGACGGTGACGTTCTCCGGCGGCCGCGGCTACCACGTGCACGTCCGCGACGAGGGCGTCCACGACCTCGAACGCGAGCAGCGCCGAGAAATCGTCGACTACGTGCGCGGGAACGAACTCGATTTGGACTCGCTCGTGCGCGAGGAGACCGTCGAGGGACTCGGGTTGAAGAACCCGACGAACAAGCGCGTGCTGCCCGCCGACGGCGGCTGGGGGCGGCGAGTCACCGAGCGCCTCGGCGAGTTCGCCGACGACCTCCTGGAGCGCGGCGAGGACGACGCCGTCGAGTACCTCTCCGGGATGGAGGGCGTCGGCGAGAAGTCCGCGCGCGCCATCTACAACGCCGTCGCGAACAACACCGACGCCGTCAAGCGCGGGAACGTGGACGTCCACCCGGCGTTCCTGAAGGTCGCGCGGAAGTACGTCGCGGAGACCATCGAAGCCGAGAACGCGCCCATCGACGAGCCCGTGACGACGGACACGAACCGCCTAATTCGGCTTCCCGGGACGCTGCACGGCGGGAGCGGCCTGCACGTCCAGCGGCTCACCCGCGAGGAGCTGGACGACTTCGACCCGCTGGTGGACGCCGTCCCGGAGACGTTCGTCGGCCACGACATCACCGTCGACGTGAAGGAGGCGCGCACGCTGGAACTGCTCGGGGAAACGCTTACGGTGGAACCGGGCGTCGTATCGGTCCCAGAGTACGCGGGCGTCTTCCTGATGGCCCGCGGCACCGCGGAGAAAGCCAAACAATGAACCTCGAAGACCTACGGGCGGCCCAGACCCGCGAGCGCGCGACCGACGGCCTCCAGGAGCTTCGGGACTCGTTCTACGGCGACGTCGCGGCGTACATCGCGGACCTCAAGGACCAGCGGGAGGCCGCCGCGAGCGCGGCCGACGACCCGTTCGGCGACCCCGAGGTCCAGGAGCTCACGGACAAGATCGAGACCGCCGAGCAGGTCGCGGAAGCCATCTACGAGCGCCGCATGGGCAAGCTCGTCAAGCAGGCGAGCCTCGCGGCCGCGGGGATGCCCGACGACGTCGGCGGCCTCACCGAGGAGGAGCGCGCGCTCTACGGCGACCTCGTCGAGCGCATCGAGGCGAACAAGAACCACGTCCTCGACGTCATCGCCGGTGACGCCGAACCGTCGAGCGCCGAATCGGAGGATTCCGACGCGGGACCGCTCGGCGACACCGCCGACCGGACGCCGACGGACCCGACCCCCGAACCGGACGCCGAGCCCGCCGAGGATTCGTCTGCGGCGGCCGCGATGGGCGGCGGGCTCGACGACGCGGACACGGAGCCAGCCCCCAAGCCCGACGCAGGCGAACCGGATTCTGAGACCGACCAGATACCCGCCGACCCCGAGCCGCCCGAGGCCATCGCGGAGGACCTCGAACGCGTCACTGACGACGAAGACGCAGCCGAGGACACGGAGTCCGACGAGGACATGGCCCGGACGAAAGTGCGCGTCACGGACGACGTCGGCGAGATTTTCGGCGTGGACGAGCGCCCGTACACGCTCGAAGCCGAGGACATCGTGACGCTGCCCGAAGAGAACGCGAAACCGCTCGTGGAGAAGGACGCCGCCGAGAAACTGGACTGACGGTCCCAGCGTCGAAACTGTGTTTTACCGAGGGTAGCAGTGCGGTCGCTCGTGAGTAGCGTAGGGAGCGAGATAAATTAGGAGCGTGAGAGCATACGCGCGGCGGAGCCGCGCGTTTCACCGCGAGCGAACGAAGTGAGCGAGCGGGGAGTTTTTAGCGTAGCTTTTTGCAAGCGGGGGTCGCCGCAGGCGACCCTCCGCAGCAAAAAGGTACTATTGGAACGCCCCGGGGGTGGTGCGTTCTTCTTCCTCGGGGGTGGCTGCCTTCTCGAATTTCTCTTCGAGTTCCTCGTACTGCTCGCGGACGTCTTCGTCGACGCTGGGCGTGATGTCCGTGAGCGCTTCGTCGAAGTGTTCGGCGGTGATGCGGACGTTGCCGACGGATTCGATGGCTTCCTCGGGGTCCACGGAGTTGATGAACTCGCGGGTGGCGTTCATCGTGGCTTCGCGGACGAGCGCTTCGATGTCCGCGCCGACGAAGTTCGCGGTCTCGCTGGCGAGGTAGTCGAGGTCGACGTCGTCGGCCAGCGGCTTGTTGCGCGTGTGGACGTCGAGGATGGCGCGGCGTGCGTCCTCGTCCGGGACGGGGACGTGGACGTGGCGGTCCAGGCGGCCCGGACGGAGCAAGGCGCTGTCGATGAGGTCGGGGCGGTTCGTCGTCGCGACGACCACCACGTCCTCCAGTTCCTCGATGCCGTCCAGTTCCGTGAGGAGCTGGCTGACGACGCGTTCGCCGACGCCGGAGTCGCCCATGTTGGAGCCGCGTTCGCCGGCGATGGAGTCGATCTCGTCGAAGAACACCACCGTGGGGGCGTTCGCGCGCGCCTTCTCGAAGACCTCGCGGACGCCCTTCTCGGACTCCCCGACGTACTTGTTGAGGAGTTCGGGGCCCTTCACGGAGATGAAGTTCGAGTTGGCCTCGTTGGCGACGGCCTTCGCGAGCAGCGTCTTCCCCGTGCCCGGCGGACCGTACAGCAACACGCCCTTCGCGGACTGGAGGTCCATGGACTCGAAGACCTCGGGGTAGTCCAGCGGCCACTGGATGGTCTCGCGGAGGCGCTCTTTGGTGTCTTCGAGGCCGCCGACCTGGTCCCAGGTGACGTCCGGGACTTCGACGAACACTTCGCGGAGCGCCGAGGGCTCGATGCCCTTCAGCGCGGCCTTGAAGTCGTCCTCGGTGACCTGGATGGATTCGAGGAGTTCGGCGTCGATCTCGTCGGCTTCGAGGTCGATGTCCGGGCGGACGCGCCGGAGCGCGTTCATCGCGGCTTCCTTCGCGAGGCTCTCGATGTCCGCGCCGACGAAGCCGTGCGTGGATTCGGCGAACGCGTCGATGTCGATTTCCTCGGCGAGGGGCATGCCGCGCGTGTGGACCTGGAGAATCTCCTTGCGGCCGTCCTTGTCGGGGACGCCGATTTCGATTTCGCGGTCGAAGCGGCCGCCGCGGCGGAGCGCGGGGTCGATGGCGTCCACGCGGTTGGTCGCCGCGATGACCGTGACGTCGCCGCGCTCTTCGAGCCCGTCCATCAGCGAGAGGAGCTGGGCGACGACGCGGCGCTCGACGTCACCCTGCGTCTCGCCGCGCTTGGGCGCGATGGAGTCGATCTCGTCGATGAAGACGATGGCGGGAGCGTTCTCCTCGGCCTCGTCGAAGACCTCGCGGAGCTTCTCCTCGCTCTCCCCGTAGTACTTCGACATGATCTCGGGGCCCGAAATCGTCTGGAAGTGCGCGTCGATCTCGTTGGCGACGGCCTTCGCGATGAGCGTCTTCCCCGTTCCGGGCGGGCCGTGGAGGAGCACGCCCTTCGGCGGTTCGATGCCGAGCTGCTGGAACAGCTCGGGGTGGCGCATCGGGAGTTCGATCATCTCCCGGACCTGTTCGAGTTCGCGGTCGAGGCCGCCGATGTCCTCGTAGGCGACGTTCGGCGTGCTGTCGCCGGCTTCGCCGGCGGGCGCGCCCGCGGCGATTTCCTCGGCGGGCTGCTCGGAGACCTGAATCTCGGTGTCGTTGCTCACGACGACCGTGCCGTCGGGGTCCGTGTCCGCGATTTTGACGGGAATCTGCTGGCCGGAGACCGTGCTCATCCCGCCGAAACCGAAGGAGATGGGGATGGTCTGCCCGGTGGTGACGGGGCGGCCGCTCAGGCGGTCGCGCACCATCGGCGTGATGTCGCCGCGAACGCGGAGGTTCTGCGGGAGCGCGACCGTGACGGCGGTCGCGGGCTTGATGTCGGCGGGTTCGACGGCGACGTTGTCGTCGATGCCGACTTCGGCCTCCTGACGGAGGCGGCCGTCGATGCGGACGATGCCCTCGCCCTCGTCCTCGGGGTAGCCCGGCCAGACGCGGGCGACGGCGCGACCCTGATCGCTGCTGAGGACGACGTAGTCGCCGTTCTCGAGGTCGAGTTCGTCCATCGCCGCGCGGTCGATGGCGGCCAGTCCACGGCCCGCGTCCTTCTGCTTGAGCGGCTTGACCGTGAGTTTCATCGTTCCACCTCGACGGTGACGACGCCGTTGTTGATAAGCGCTTTCGCGACCGTGCCCGCGGGCACGTCGAACTCGTGCTGGCGGGTCTCGTCGTCGGCCTCGACGACGAGGATGACCGTCTCGTCGACGACGTCGATGGTGACCGCGTCGTCGCTGACCCCGAGGTCCGCGACGAGGACGGTTTCGTCGCCGTAGTCGAAGCGCCGCGCCGGCGCGTCGAGTTGCTCGGTGAAGGATTTCGGATTCATTTGACTAACGTAAAGTTACCATCGCACCCTTATAAGCTTATCGGCGACTGGTGGGGGACGGTGCGGCGACGACGAGACAGGTAGAATTGCGGTTCACACCGCCGTAGGTGTTTTGGCGCTGGTCGTCCTCGCCGCGAACATGCAGACGGTCACCCACGACGGCCGCACCACCGCCTACCGGGCCGAGGACCGCGACGGCAGCGCCACGCCGCTGCTCTGCGTCCACGGCAGCGGCGGCACTCACGGCGTCTGGAAGGCCCAGCTCGCGCGGCTCTCCGGCACGCGGCCGGTCGCCGCCCTCGACCTCAGCGGCCACGGCGAGAGCGACGACGTCGACACCGAGCCCGGTCCGGAGACGCTCGCCGCGTACGTCGAGGACGTGCGCGCGGTCGCCAGCGAGGTGGACGCCGGCGTGCTCGTCGGGAACAGCCTCGGCGGCGCCGTCGCCCTCACGGCAGTCCTCGACGGCGGTTTCGACGCCGACGCCGTCGTGCTGGCGGGCTCCGGCGCGAAGCTCTCCGTGCTCGACGAACTCCGGGACTGGCTGGCCGGCGAGGGCGACGGCTTCTCCCGTGCCGTCGAGTTCCTCCACCGCGAGGACTTCCTCTTCCACGACCCCAGCGAGCGCGAACTCGCCGTCTCGAAGGAAGCGATGCGCGAAGCCGGCCGCGAGGTCGTCGAGCGCGACTTCCTGTCCTGTCACACCTTCGACGTCCGCGACCGCCTCGACCAAGTCGAGACGCCCGTGTTCGCGCTCACGGGCGAGTACGACCGCCTCACGCCCCCGCAGTACCACGAGTACGTCGCAGAACACGTGCAAGACGGGGCGTGGGCGACCGTCGAGGACGCCGCGCACCTCTCGATGCTGGAAGCGCCCGAAGCGTTCAACGACGAACTCTCGTCGTTTCTCGACGAACGCGGCCTCTAGTACAGTGAATCCACGTCTTCCTCGACGTGGCTGTGCTCCTCGGCGGGGAACTCCCCGGACTCGACGGCGTCCACGTAGCCCTCGACGGCGTTCTCCATCTCGGCTCTGACGTCCCCGAACTGCTCGGCGAACGGCGGACTGCGCTCGGAGAGCCCGATTGCGTCGTCCACGACGAGCACCTGCCCGTCCGTGTCGGGGCCGGCGCCGATACCGATGGTTGGGATGTCGAGAGCGTCCGTGACGTCGCTGGCGACGTTCGCGGGGACGTGTTCGAGCACGAGTGAGAACGCGCCCGCGTCCTCGTGCTCGCGCGCGAGGTCGAGCATCCGTTCGGCGGCGCTCTGGTCGGTGCCCTGCCGGAAGTAGCCGCCGAGTTGGTTGACGTGCTGGGGGGTCAGCCCGAGGTGGGCCATCACGGGAATCCCGAGGTCCGTCAGCCGCTCGGTGAGCTCGACCGTGTGCGGGCCGGACTCCAGTTTCACGGCGTCGGCGTCCGCCTCCTTGAGCATCCGCCCGCAGTGCTCGATGCTCTCGCCTTCTTCGACCCCGAAGCTCAGGAACGGCATGTCCGCGACGACGACGGCGTCCTCGGTCGCCCGGGACACCGCGGCGGTCGCGCTCGCTATCTCGTCGACGGTCACCGGGAGCGTGGTGTCGTAGCCGAGCTTCGCGTTGCCCACGCTGTCGCCGACGAGAATCACGTCGACGCCCGCGTCGTCAACGACGCTGGCGGTCGGCGCGTCGTACGCGGTCAGCATCGTTATCGGCTCGTCGCCCGCGTTCCCGCGGACGTCTCGGACGGTCGGCATACTCCGTGGTCGCGCGGGCGGCCTGATAAACGTACGCGAACCGGCGCCGCACAACGGGGAAGTTATGCCGGGGGCCGCCGTGCTCTCGCGTGTGCCGGAGCTACAGGAGGAGACCGACCCGGAGGGCGTCGACTACGGCTGGGTGATGCAGACGACGTTCGTGCTCACCATCGTCGTCGGCGCGCCCGCGGTGGTCGTCCTCTCGCTGTTCTACACGCTGCCGACGTGGCCGTCCCGAGTGTCGTTCGCGGTGCGCGTCGGCGCGGTCGTCTGGCTGGTGACGGCGCTCGCGACGTACTGGTACGCGCGCCGGAACGTCGAGGAGTAGCTACGCCCAGCGGAACGCCGCGCCCGCGCGCTCGGCGGTGACTTCGTCCGAGGCCGAGTCGCCGACGAACAGCGCGTTCTCGGGCGCGACGCCGAGTTCGTCCAGCACCCACGTCAACGCTTGCGGGTCGGGCTTGCGCGCGGGCACCGTGTCGCGGCCCGCGACCACGCGGAACGAATCCAGCAAGTCGTGGCGGCGGAGCGCGCTGCGACACGCGTCCTCCGCGTTCAGCGAGCAGACCGCCGCTGGCACGTCGAGGCTCGCGAGCTCGTCCGCGCCCGGCAGCCGCTCCGCGCGGGTCGCGCCGTCGCGCTCGTGGCCCGCGATGAGCTCGTGGACCTCCGCGCCGACGCCCGCGTCCTCGGCGGCGTCCAGCATCTCCCACATGTCGTACGTGCTGGGCTCGACGCCAGCCTCGCGGAGCCGCGCGGCGACCTCGCGCTCGACGGTCTCCCAGTCGACCGCGAGCCGGACGAGCGTCCCGTCGAGGTCGTAGACGACTGCTTCGTAGTCGGTCACGACTTCTTGTAGGTCGTCTGGAGGTTAGAACCTTCGGTGGGTCAGTCGACGAACCCGAACCCCTCCTCGTCGAGCTCGTTGCTGACGTGGCCGCTGCCGCGGTCCGTAATCACGTAGTAGTCGTCGGTGTCCGCGAACGGCCGCACGAAGTTGTCCTCGTCCAGCTCCGCGAGCGCGGCGTCCACCTCGACGGCGGTCGGCGCGTCGTCCAGCACGGCGTCGAGGTTCGTCGCGACCACGTCCGCGGTGACGGCGACGCCCGCCTGGTGGAGCACGCGCAACACGGGTTCGACGACGTCGCGGTCCCAGTCCTCGGAGTCAGTCATATCCGGGGCGTCGGCGCGCTCGCCCAAAGGTCGTGGGGCCGTTCAGTCCAGCAGGCCGCGCGCGATGACCTCCTTCTGAATCTCGGAGGTGCCCTCGTAGATGGTCGTGATCTTGGAGTCCCGGTAGAGCCGCTCGACGTCGAACTCCGTCGTGTAGCCGTAGCCGCCGTGAATCTGGACGGCCTCGTTGGTGACGTCGACGGCGGCCTCGCTGGCGAAGTACTTCGCCTTCGCCGCGGCGTCGCGGTGGTCCTCGCCCGCGTCGGCCCGACGGGCGGCGTCCCGCGCGAGCAGTCGCGCGGCCTGCGTCTGCGTCTCCATGTCCGCGAGCTTGTGCCGAATCGTCTGAATCTCGGAGAGCGTCCGGTCGAACTGCTCGCGCTCGTCGGCGTATTCGAGTGCGGCGTCGAGGCCGGCTTGCGCGAGCCCGACCGCCTGCGACGCGATGCCGATGCGGCCGCCGGTGAGGATGTGCAGCGCCGCCGACATCCCCTTGCCCTCCTTGGTGAGCCGGTACTCGGCGGGAATCCGGCAGTCGTCGAACAGCAGGCTCGTGGTGTCGCTGGCGCGCAGTCCGAGCTTGTCCTCCTTCTTCCCGACCTCGATGTCCTCCGTGTCCTTGGGCACGAGGAACTGCGTTATCTTGTCGTCGTCGCCGTCCACCTTCGCGAACACGATGGCGACCCCCGAGCGCTTCCCGTTCGTAATCCACTGCTTCTTCCCGTTCAGCACGTACTCGTCGCCGTCGCGGACGGCCTCGGTGGTCATCTGTGCGGGGTTCGAGCCGGCGTCGGGCTCCGAGAGCGCGAACGCGCCCACCGGCCGGCCGTCGGCCATCTCCGGCAGCCACTCGGATTTGAGGTCGTCGCTGCCGAACTCCGCGATACAGGACGTCGCGAGGCAGTGTACGGAGAGCGCGGTCGCCACCGACAGCGCGCCGTACGCGACCTCCTCGTTGACGACGCTGTACGTCAGGCTGTCCACGTCGAGGCCGCCGTACGCCTCCGGGACGGTCATCGCGGTCATCCCCATCTCCGCGAGGCCGTCCCAGACGCCCTCGGGGAACTCCTGCTCGCGGTCGGCGTCGGCCGCCGTCGGGCGAATCTCCTCGGCTGCGAACTCCCGGACGGCGTCCCGAATCTGGCGCTGCTCGGCGGAGAGGTCCATACCCGGCCTTCGCTCCCGCCTGAAAAAAGATGATTGATTCCCGGCCGGCCGCGACCGGGGCCGCCGGCGCTACTCGTCGCTGAGCTCCACGTCGAGGCGGTCTTCGAGCGCCGCGACGACCGACCCGCCGACGCTGGCCTGCGTCGCGCGGCCCTGCTCGACCGCCAGCAGGTCCGACTCGTCGACGCCGAGCTCCTCCGCGAGCTCCTCGCGCTGGAGCCCCGCCTCCTGTCGGGCGCGGACGACGCGCTCGCCGTAGTCCGTGACGAGGTACGGGAGCTGGTCGCGCTCGTAGTCGGTCCCGTTCTCCTCCCAGTGGCTGGAGTCGCCGGTCGCCTGGTCGAGCGCGCGGGCCGTGTTCTGCGCGGCCTCCTGCTTGCGCTGTTGGTCCTCGTCGGGCGTCCGGTCGGGGCTCTCGTCGTGGCTGCTCGCGCAGTCGGGGCAGACCGTCAGCTCCGCCCCAGCGACGTCCGCCGAACGGAGGGAGTCGGACGTCGACCCGCAGAGCTCGCAGGTCTGTCCGCCCCCGCCGCCGCTGGCGCCGCCGGTCGAATACTTCGGCATACCCTGCCGTATGGAGGTGCCACCATTTCAATACCCCGCTTGCCGGCCGGAAACGCGGGAAATCTCGCGGGCGACAGTTAAGTACCCGCGGCGTCAGCGCTCCCGTATGCCCGCCGACTTCGCCGACAGCGTCTACCTCGCCTCGCTGACTAGCGAGGACCTCACCGACGCCTTCGGAGAGGGGTACGCGACGGCCGCGGAGCCGCCCGCGGTCTCCGACCTCCTCCGCAGCCTCGCCGACACGCACGCGTGGGCGACCCGCGACACCGACGTGCTCGCGGCCCTCGACCGCGGCGACTACGTCTGCTTCCACCGCGAGTTCGGCCTGCGCGCCGTCGGCCAAGTGTGGTCGACGACCGCCGACAGCAGCGAGGTCGCCCGCTACACGGACATCGAGGAGCCCGACGGCGAGTGGGGCGTCGTCACGCTCACGAACGTCCAGCCAGCCCTCGACCACGTCTCGTTGCTCTCGCTGGGGATGGACGACGCGCGCCGCGACGACTCGCTGTACCGGCTCCCCGAGGCCGTCGCCGCGGACCTCCGCGCGGAGTACACGACGCCCGCCCGGCTCGTCGAGGACGCCGTCGCGAACCCGCTGGCGTTCGACGTGCCGCCCGGCGGCACGCCCGGCGACCGTCGGCCCGACCCCGAATCGTTCGACGCGAGCGCGCCCGCCGTCACCGGGACCGAGACCGTCCTCGACGCCCACCTCGACGCGCTCGACGGCGTGCGCGCGGTCGCGTGGCGCGTACTCGGCCTCGCGTCGTTCCTGCTGGCCGCGACGCTCGCGGTCGTCGCTGTCTTCCGCCCGCCGGACGGCTCCCGCATCGTGCTCACGACCCCGGTCAGCGCCGGCGTCGCCGCGGTCACCGTCGGCACGGCAATCGCGGCCGGGGTCGCCGTCCACGCCGCCGTCGCGCCGCGCCCCGGACTCGCGGCGTTCACGCGCGAACAGGCCGCCGCAGTCAGGCGCGCCGGCGAGACCGAGCGCCCCGGCGACGCCGCCACGCACCTCGCGGGGAAAGTCGAGGCGTTCTGCACACACCTCGCGACCCGCACCCGGCGGCTCGGGTTCGCCGTCGCCGCCGCCACCGTCGCCGTGCTCGTCGGGTGCGTCTACGTCGCGTACGGCCTCGGCACCCAGATTTCGCCGTCCGTCGAGCCGCTCTCGGGCGTCGCGCTCGCCGGCTTCCCGGTGCTCGTCGTGGCGGCGACGCTCGTCGTCGCCCGCCACCACGTCCGCGCCGCGCTCCCAGAGCGCCCGACGGACGCCCCGAGTGGCGTCGCGTCGATTCCGACGGTCGCAGTCGGCCAGCGGCTGGACGCCCTGAAACGCCGCGTCTCCGGGCTCGCCGGCCGGTTCCGCTGACAGGTAGGTTCGCGCGAAAGTTGTTCTCAGACGTTTGGAAACAGGGGGGTTCATTTACCCGGAGCGAGCATACGCTCAGGTAGCGATGACCGCCAGTGAGGAGTTCACCTTCGTCTGCCCGAGTTGCGGGGAGTCCATGGAGGTCAACCCCGCGATGCGGGACGCCCTCGTGGAGAACGGGTGCGTCGTCTGCGGGACCTCGGTCACCACCGGGGCGTTCTCCCCCGTCGACGCGCCCGAATAGTCCTGCCGCTCGCCGCCGCTCCTCGCTGGCATCGCGCGCGCCCGTGACGCGTCTCCTGGTTTTCCGCGCTCCAGATAGGCAAGTATAAAGATACTGCCGAACAAGCACGACATGTCTACGATGGCCCTGGAGAAGCAGACCGAGATGACGCAGTCGGACACCGACGCGCTCCTCGGCCGCCACGAAACCGGCGTGCTCTCGCTCGCCCGCGACGACGACCCGTACGCGATTCCCATCTCCTACGGGTACGACGCCGACGACCGGACGTTCTACCTCCGGCTCGTCTCGACCCCGGACAGCGAGAAACGCGAGTTCCTCTCCTCGAACCCCGACGCCCGCCTCGTCGTCTACGAGGAGGACGAACCCACCTACCAGAGCGTCGTCGTCACCGGCACGCTCACCGAGATTCCCCGCGAGGAGATGACCGTCGAGCACGTCGAACAGTACGGCGACGCGAAGCGCCCGCTGTTCGAAATCTGGGGCGAATCCAAGCCCGACCTCGACATCAAGCTGTACGAGCTCCGCGCGGACACCATCAGCGGCCGCCACATCGAGCTCTCCGAGCGCCACGACTGAGCACGCTGCTTCTCTCCCGGGCCGTCCTCGCTGCGGTAGACCCCCACCCTCAAGTGCGGAGCCAGCCAACGGACCGGTAATGTCTGGCGGGATTCGCGTCACCGTCGAGTTCCCCGCGCCGGCGGTCTGCCCCGTCGCCGACCTCTCCGAGCGCGCGAACACCACCATCAGCGACGTCTCCACGAGCGTCGCGGCCACCGACGCCGCCGACTGCGTCACGGAGTTCCTCGTGGACGCGGACGCCGTCCCCGAGGACTACGACGACCCGGTGTTCGAGTACGCCGACCGCCACCTCTACCGCGTCACCCACGACGCGGACGCCGACTGCCCCTGCGTCTGCCTCGGCGAGTTCGAGACGCCCGTGGACCGCTTCTTCGCGCACTCGGGCGACCTCGAAGTCGTCTTCCACGCCGAGAGCTTCGACCAGCTCCAGACCATCGTCGGGGAGTTCCGCGACCGCTACCCCGAGGTCGACATCCAGCGGCTCGTCCGCGCGCCCACGGGCGGCACCTCCCGCGACACGGTGTTCGTCGACCGCGGGAAGCTCACCGAGCGCCAGCTAGAGGTCCTCCAGACCGCCTACGAGATGGGGTACTTCGCTCAGCCCCGCGAGGCCAACGCCACCGACGTCGCCGACGAACTCGACATCACGGCGTCGACGCTCACGGAGCACCTCACCGCCGCCCAGCGCAAGCTCTTCGCAGACGTCCTCGAAGAGGGGTCCTGACGCTCACCGCCCCGAAACGACTCCACTCCTTCCCACCCCTACTTAAACCACCCTCGATAGAGGGGTCTCACACTCCTCCCCCCGGAGTGCATTCCATGAGATATGAGTCAGAGTCAGCTGCCCGCCGGCATCCGCACCGACCGCGACGACGGCCCCACCACGCACACCGACGCCGACGACGTCCAGAACGTCCTCGACGCACTCGACGACGCCGACTGCCGGACGATTCTGGAAGCCACCCGCGACGCCACGCTCACCGTCGGCGAAATCTCCGAGACCTGCGACCTCCCGCAGTCCACGGCCTACCGCAAGGTCGACATCCTCGCGGACGCCGGCCTCCTCGACGAATCGCTGCGCGTGCGCCGCTCCGGCAAGCACGTCAGCGAGTACGACTGCGCCATCGACGACGTCACGCTCTCGGTCGGCGCCGACGGCGTCTCCCTCACCGTCGACCACGCCGACACCGAACCGTCCGCCACGTTCGCCAACTCCCTGTCCACCCAGACGAATGTCGCAGACGACTGACCGGAACTTCGCGTCGCTGTTCGTCGACGTCACCGGCACGGACACGATAACGGAATCCCAGCGCGACGCCGACTCCCGGCGCGTCGAAGCCGCCGACGAACGCGACGTCGCCGACTACGTCGCCGACGCCTCCCAGCAGACCGGCCTCGACGACGCCATCGACGACCCCGAGACCGACAACTGACGCTCTTCTCGACATAGTCACCAGTCGCCCCGAGCGCCAGCGACAGCGCCGTAGCTGACGGATTCAGTGACGAGTGCGACGACAGACGCGTCGCTGTCGGATGTTGGAACGGAAAGGATTGTGCGTGGGTGATGTCCCTTGGGAGGGAATCACCGTGCATCGCCGTTTTGCCTCGACGGCGAAGCCGTCTCGGCGTTCGGCGGCGCGTAGCGCCGCCCGAGCGATGCGTGGGACCGGATTTGAACCGGCGAACCTCTACAGGACAGCGCCCTCAACGCTGCGCCTTTGGCCTAGCTTGGCTACCCACGCTCGCTACGTGCGTTTGCAATCCACCGTACCCGCCGCCCAATTAAAACCCCTACGATTTGGCCGTCCCCTGCGAGTCGCCGACACGGAAACCGCTATGGGGGGCGCGGCCGAACCGCCGCCCATGACAGACGGGTTCGCGCGGCGGCACGTTCGCTCGCTGACCGCGGTGCTCTCGGTGGCGTCGCTGGCGCTCGTAATCGCCGCGGTCCGCGGGTTCGTCCCCGCGTCCGCGGTGCCGCACGCACCGGACGCGGTCCTGCACGCGCTCCCGACCGTGAACGCCGCGCTCAGCGCGGCCGCCATCGGCACCATCGCCGTCGGCTGGCGCGCGATTCGCAACGGGAACGTCAGGCGGCACAAGGCCGCGATGCTGGCATCGACGCTGCTGTTCGTGCTGTTCCTCGCGTTCTACCTCTATCGCATCGTCGTCGAGGGAACCACGGGCTTCGGCGGCCCCGAGGCCGTCTACACGTACGTCTACCTCCCGATTCTGATTATCCACATGGGGCTGGCGATGGTGTCGATTCCGCTGGTCTACTACGCGCTGTTGCTCGCGGGCACCCGCGAGATTTCGGAGATTCCCGCGACCAACCACGCGAAGGTCGGCCGCGTCGCGGCGTCGCTGTGGCTGGTGTCGTTCGCGCTCGGCATCGTCGTCTACCTCCTGCTGTACGTGCTCTACTGACGCCGCTCTCGGACCCACGCGGGCGGCTCGACGGTCGTCGCGTTCGCCCACGTCACGTCGAGCGTCCGCTGGCCGACGGCCGTCGTGTTCCGGTCGCGCACGGTGGAAAGCGAGAGCACGCGCCCGCTGGCCGCGACTTCCAGCGTCGCGGCGTGCCGCGAGGGCGTGTCGTCGCCCAGCGCCGTCTCGTCGGCGGTGAGCGTGGTCACGGTCCGGCCGTTCCGCCGCTCGGTCCCGGCGACTTCGAAGTCGAGCGCGCCGAGCACCGCGCGGAGCGGCTGTGTGCGGACGACGCGCTCGACGACAATCGGCGCGTCCCCGCGGCGCTCGCTACGGACCGAGGTCTCGTTCTCGTGCGCGATTCGCTCCAGCACCGTCGTCTCGTTGGCGTACACCTCGTAGCGCTCCGGCGCGGTCTCGTTCCCGCTGACGCGGACGCCCCACGAGACGACGTGGATGCGAGTCAGATTCGGTGTCGCGCGAGCCGTCGCGTTCGTCTCGACGGTCCGCGGCTCGCCGCCGATTCGCACCGTCGTCGTGCCGTTCGACGTGACGACGGCGCCGTGCGTGGTGACGTGGTCGCTGTGGGCGCCCACGAGCGCGGACGCGTTCGCGACGCCGTCCGCGCTCACGCCGGGCGGGTACGGCGTCGTCTCGGTCGAGTCCGGGGCTGGCGCCGGCCCCTGTCCCATACAGCCGGCGACCAGTAGCAGGGCGACTGCGGCGACGTGGAGGGCGGGTCGCATACTCGTCGCGTCGCTCGGGCCGGTAAAAGTCGCTTGGGCTCAGTCGTCGGCGGGCGCTTCGGCCGGGCGCTCGATTTCGCGGTCGGTGGCCTCGCCGGGGATGTCGTAGGGGTACTCGCCGGTCACGCAGCCCGCGCAGAGGTCCGCCTGCGAGCGCCCGATGGCGGTCGTGACGGCGTCCAGCGAGAGGTACGAGAGGCTGTCCGCGCCGATCTCGTCGGCGATTTCGCTGGCGGTCTTGTCGGCGGCGATGAGCTCGTCGCGGGTCGCCATGTCGATGCCCATGTAGCAGGGCGCGCTGATGGGCGGCGCGCCGATGCGCACGTGGACCTCCTCGGCGCCGGCCTCGTAGAGGAGGTCCACGAGCTGGCTGCTCGTGGTGCCGCGGACGATGGAGTCGTCGATGACGGTGACCGTGCGGCCCTCGACGGTGGACTTGATGGGGTTGAGCTTGAGGCGGACCGCCTGCTCGCGGGCCTCTTGGGTCGGCATGATGAACGTGCGGCCGACGTAGCGGTTCTTCATCAGGCCCTCCGCGAACTCGACGGTCGCGCCGTCGTTCTGTCCGGCCTCGGCGTACCCGGACGCGAACGCGCGCCCGGAGTCGGGGACGGGCATCACGACGTCCGTGTCCACGCCGTTCTCCGCCCAGAGCTGGCGGCCGAGCTCGCGTCGCACCTCGTAGACGAGCTCGTCGTCGATGACGGAGTCCGGGCGCGCGAAGTAGACGTACTCGAAGAAGCAGTTCGCCGTGTTCTCGGCTTCGACGAGCTGGTGGGAGTCGTAGCCCTCGCCGTCCTCGTGGAGGACGACGAGCTCACCGGGGCGGACGTCCCGGACGAGTTCGCCGCCGAGCGTGTCGATGGCCGCGGACTCGCTGGCGAGCACGTAGCCGTCGTCGAGCTCCCCGAGGACGAGCGGGCGGTTCCCGAGCGGGTCGCGCACGCCCAGCACGGTGTCGTCGTGCATGATAGTCAGCGAGTACGACCCGTGGACGCGGTGCATCGTCGTCTCGACGGCGGCGACGAGGTCCTCGTCGAGGAGGTTGCGCGCGAGGTCGTGGGCGATGACCTCGGTGTCGCCGTCGCTGGTGAACGCGTGCCCGCTGCTGGCGAGGTCGTCGCGAATCTCGTCGGCGTTGACGAGGTTGCCGTTGTGGCTGAGCCCGAGCGCGCCGCCCTTGAACGAGACGGAGAACGGCTGCGCGCAGGACTTGTCCACGCTGCCCGCGGTCGGGTAGCGCACGTGGCCGATGCCGGCGCTCCCGACGAGCTCCTCGATGTCGGACTCGTCGAAGGCGTCGCCGACCAGTCCCATCTCGACGTGCTGGTGTTGCTGGAAGCCGTCGTGGGTGACGATGCCGGCGGACTCCTGCCCGCGGTGCTGGAGCGCGTACAGCGCGTAGTACGTCGGGAAGGCGGCGTCGCGCTCGGCGAGGGAGACGCCGACGACGCCGCACTTCTCCGTGGGGTGGTCGAACTCGGGGCCGTCCTCGCGCCCGGGTGACATGGACGCTCCTACCCCGCCACGCAGGGTAAAACTTCCGCAACCGTGTCGAACTCGCCGAAACACACCACCGTTATATGCACGAACGTGCCAACCGTGGGGGTTGTGTGCTACCACGAGCCAAAGCTGGTGGCAGACTGCACGGTCATTCCGAGAGCGCACGCTCCGAGTTACGAGTGCTCGGAACGCAGAATAGTCGCGTCGCTACGGAATCGCGAGAAACGCAGGAGAAACGGAGTTAGTTGTCGCCGGTCTTGCCCTGCCAGTTGTAGCTCCGGCGCTTCGCGGACTTGCCGAAGCCACAGCTCGAACAGACCTTCTTCTTCGTGTGGTAGGACTTCTCGCCGCAGCGGCGGCACTTCGTGTGCGTCGTCGTGTTCTTCTTCCCTTGGCTCGGGGTCCCAGCTCCCGTCATGGTTTGATGGTTACGACGTTGTCGCCACGGATAATCGTTGTGTCTTCGCCCTCCAGCACGATGTTCATGTGCTGGTCGTAGCCCGTGAGGACGCCAGTGAACTCTTCGCCGTCCTTGAGTCGGACCGTGACGGTCTCCTCAAGAGACTCCTCGAGTACGTCGAGTGGTCGGCCGCTCATACACCAACGGGGACGTGTCGCGTCTATAAGCGTACCGGACCGCGGTCGCGACCCGAGGACGCGGCCGCTGGCGCCGGTCGCGCGCTCAGACGTCCACGGCGAACGACTCCCGGTCGGCCTCCCGCACCGCGAACGCCGCCAGCAGGTCCGCGGCGTCCTCGACGTCGGCGAGGTCCACGACCTCCGCGGGCGTGTGCATGTACCGGTTCGGGATGCCGACGAGCGCGGTGGGGATGCCGCCGCGCGCCTCGAAGAACGCGTCGGCGTCCGTCCCCGTCGTCGTGGACATCGCCTCCACCTGCACGTCGATGTCCGCCGCGTCGCCCGCGTCCCGCACTGCGCGCGCCACCTCGGGGTGGCTGGACCCGCCGCGAGTCACAGTCGGCCCGCCGCCCAGTTCGACCTCGCTGGCGTGGTCGCTGGGGTACGAGGGGTTGTCCGCGGCGTGCGTGACGTCCACGACGAGCGCCACGTCCGGGTCGATGTCGAACGCCACCATGCTCGCGCCCCGCGTCCCGAGTTCCTCCTGGACGGTGTTGACGGCGTACACCGTGCAGTCTGCGTCCTGCTCGGCGGCGCGCCGGAGCGCTTCCGCGGCGACCCACGACCCCGTGCGGTTGTCGAGGCCGCGGCCCGCGATGCGCGTCCCCGCGAGGTCGTGGACGCCCGCCGCGAGTGTCGCCGGGTCGCCGACATCCACGAGTTCGCGGGCGTGCTCGCCGTCGTCGGCACCGACGTCAAGGTGCTGCTCGGTGACGTTCGCCGGGTCGTCTTCCCCCGCATCTCGGAGGTGGACCGCGGTCTGACCGACGACGCCGTTGACGGGGCCGTCGTCGGTGTGGACGGTAATCTGGGTGCCCTCGGTGACCGAGCGGTCGACGCCGCCCAGCGGCCGCACGCGCAAGAAGCCGTCGTCGGTGATTGCGGTCACGACGAAGCCGAGTTCGTCGGCGTGGCCCGTGAACGCGACCTCGGTGTCGCCGCCGTCGTAGACGGCGACCGCGTTCCCGTACGCGTCCGTGCGAACCTCGTCGGCGAACGCCTCGACGTAATCGACCCACACGCGCTGGCCCGCCGTCTCGAAGCCGGAGGGGCTGGGCGCGTCGAGCAGGCGGCGCAGGAACGACTCTCGTGGCTCGTCCATACGCCACCTGTCGAAGCCGCGGACAAGAATCCTCCGAGAGCGCGGCGGCCACCCCACAACGGATATATGGCCTCTCGGCGAACTGACGAGTATGGGACTCATCGAGTTACACTTCCACGAGTCGAAGTTCGACTTCTCGCCGTCCGTGACCACGGGCGCCGACGAGGAACTGGCGCCGGAAGCCGCCGACAGCGAGGGCGACGACGAGGACATCGAGAGCGCCGGCTGGAAGGACGAGGGAAGCGAGTCGAGTAGCTCGGCGGGGGTCGGCGCGCTCGTCGCGCTCGTCGTGCTGGTGGTGTTCGCCGCGCTCGTCGGCCTGAAGCGCCGCGGCGGCGACGACGAGGACGTCGAACTCGAAGCGTAGGCCGCGACCGGCAGAAGGGCTTTGGCTGTTCGCCGCCGACTCCACGTATGACGCTCTTCGAGAGTGCGCGCGCCGTCGCGAACGCCGGCGGCGACGGCGCCATCGACTGGGACGCCGTCTCCGAGGCCGCGAAGGCCGCCACCGACCCCGGCGACCTCGACCTCTCCGAGGCCGAGGCAGAAGCGTACGCCGCCGACGTGCGGGACGCCCGCGCGCAACTCCGCGACGTCTCCGGGCTGGAGTTCGACGTCCCCGAGACCGTCGAGATTCAGAACCGCCACCACTGGGTGGACGCCAACGTCGCGACGTTCCGGCGCGTGTTCGAGCCGCTGAACGAGCGCGCCAGCTACCTCCCCGGCGTCGCGCGCTCGCTGAACACGGCGACCACCGCGGGCGCGCTCGCGTTCGTCTCCCGGCACGTCCTCGGGCAGTACGACCCGCTCCTGCTCGCGGACACCTCCGACCACGCGCTCTACTTCGTCCACCCGAACGTCGTCGGCGCCGCCGACAGCCTCGACGTCGCGTTCCCGCGGTTCCGCCGTTGGATTGCGTTCCACGAGGTCACCCACGCCGCGGAGTTCGGCGCCGCGCCGTGGCTCGCGGACCACCTCGAAGACCAACTCGAAGCCGGCGTCGCCGCGCTCGCCGACGGCGAGGTTCGACGCGAGGCGTTTCGGGAGTTGCACGTCGCGATGACCGCCGTCGAGGGGTACGCGGAACTACTGATGGACGAGGCGTTCGACGGCGAGTACGCCGACCTCCGCGCGAAACTCGACGCGCGCCGGCGGGGCGGCAGCCCGCTGACGAACCTCGTCAAGCGCGCGCTCGGCCTCCAATTGAAGCGCGAGCAGTACGAGCGCGGCCGCGCGTTCTTCGAGACAGTCGCCGCCGAGCGCGGGCTCGCCGGCGCCAGCCGCGTCTGGGACGACCCCGAGTACCTCCCGACCGACGCGGAACTGGACGCGCCTCGCGCGTGGCTCGCGCGCGTCACCGACTCCGCCGGTGAGACTGCCGAGTAGCTTTATCCGTCTCCGCGCCCAACTGTCGGGTATGAGCCGACTCAAGCGAGTGTTCAGTCGTGCGAAGTACGCAGCTATCGGTGCCGCCGTCGGCGGCGCGCTCGGCGGAATCGTCAGCCGGAACGCCGCGAGCACCGGTGCCGGCGTCGGCGCGCTCGTCGGCGCGACCGTCGGCGAGAAGCGCGTCGACGTCAGCTCGGTGGTCGACGACGTCAAGAACCGGAAGCCCGACGCGGACGTCGTCTCGCGCTCCGACGACTGACGCTCCCCGCCACCGGCTATAAGTGTAGACGCGATAATTTATTCTCTTGGTGAGGCGAATTGCCGGCCACCTGCGGCATCTGTGCGGACGACGTGCCGCTCGGGCACGCCGTCCACGCCACCATCCACACCAAGACCGACGCGGGCGTGGTCGACTACTACGTCTGCCAGCCGTGCTACGAGGACGAACTCGCGCCGCTGTTCGAGAACTAGTGGAAGCCGCGGCCGACGTCGTCCTCTTCGACGAGGTCGTCCAGCTCCGCGTCCAGGAGCTCCTCGGCGTCCGCGAACTCCTCCCGGAGGTCGTCCATCGCGTCCGGCCGGCCGTACGGGTCGTACTCCATCGGTCCGAACGCCGGACTCTCCAGGGCGTCCATCACGTCGTCGAAGAAGTCCTCGGGCGTCGTCGGCGCGTCCGCGTGCGCCTGCACGACCTGTTCGAGCTTGCTCGCGCGCTCCTCGGCCTCGTCCTCGTCCTCGACGGGCTGCTGGACGGCGAACCGGCCGCTGTCGCCGTCCGGGAGGAGGTCCGCCAGCCCGTCGTCGACCTTCCGCGCGACCTGCGTCCCCACGCCGCGCACCTCGAAGGGGTTCTTCGCGTACGTCTTCAAGTGGTAGACGCCCTGCGAGGGATGGCCGAGGTAGAAGTCCTCGCCGACGCCCGACGGCCGGTCGCCGGCGAGCGCGCGCCACCCCTCGGGGTCGGCGTTCGACTCCACGACGTCCGAAACGATGTCCTCCCAGTCCCGTACTCGCATCACCCGCGACTAACGCGCAGGCCGACTTGAGTGCGTCGGCGGCGGCCGCGCTCGCAGTTTCGATGGCCGTGCGGCTCCCTTCGGTCGCTGAAACGTGGTCCAGCTCACCCACGCGGCTCGCGCATCGCTTGCGCTCCGCGCTCGCAACTACGCGGGTTCGCTCCGCTCACCCGCGCACGTAACGTGCGTTTTATAACCGCGACGGGAGTAATCGGGCGTACGACTATGCCGAGCTCCAACGGACCCCTCAACAGCACTCGCGAGAAGCTCTCGAACGACCCCCGCGACCGCGGTACGTCCCCGCCCCAGCGCGCCATCGCCGAGTTCGACGAAGGACAGAAGGTCCACCTGAAGACGGACCCGTCCACGGCCAACGGCCGCTTCCACGCTCGATTCGACGGCCTCACCGGCGAAGTCGTCGGCAAGCAGGGCGACGCGTTCAAGGTCGAAATCAACGACAACGGCAAGGACAAGGTCGTCATCGCGGCGGCAGCGCACCTCCGCGCACAGCCGGACGAGCAGGACTAGCATGACCATCTTCAAGGAAACGCTCGACGAGGAGTTCCTCACCGTCTCCGAGGCGAAGGAGCTGCTGACGGACGTCGAGGCCGAGCGCGCCGCCGAGGAGGACCGCGAACTCCGCTTCGAGCTGGCGCGCGCGGTCGAGCACGTCAATCGGTTCGCCGTCCTCGAGCCCGAGGAGTCCCGCGAACTCGTCGAGGACCTGCTCGCGCTCGAACACGTCAGCGACGAGGCCGTCGCGTACAAGATCGCCGACCTGCTCCCGCGGACCCGCACGGAGCTGCGCGCGGTGTTCGCCCAGGAGCGGTACGCGCTCTCCGGCGACGAGCTCGACGACATTCTCGACGTCGTCGCGAAGTACGCCTGACTCGGGTCGAGTGGCCGACCGTTTAAGTGTCGGCTGGGCGTACCGGTTCGTATGAGTGATTCGTCTTCGACCGAGGACGAAGAGTACGCTGTCGTCCTCGACTTCCTCGCGCACGGCCGCTCGAACGGCGGCTACGGCGACGGCCCGCTCGCGTACGCCGTCTCCACTGACCGGTTCGTCCTCTACGAGCTGAGCCTCGAGCCGGACGCGGACATCTCGATTCTGGACCGCGTGCGCATCCGTCCCGACTTCGAGGCGGGCATCCAGCGCGGGCACGTCGTCGACTACGACGACCTCTCGGACGGCGCGCGGTCGGAGCTGGACTACGTCGTCGAGGACGTCGTGGAGGCCAACGAGCAGCGCTTCGTGGACTTCTACAACGACGCCCAGCCCATCTCGCTGCGGCTCCACCAGCTGAACCTCCTGCCGGGCATCGGCGACAAGCTCCGGGACAACATCCTCGACGAGCGCAAGCGCAACGGCCCCTTCGAGAGCTTCGCGGACGTCGAGGAGCGCGTCGACGGCCTCCACAACCCCGAGGAGATCATCGTCGAGCGCATCCTCGACGAGATGCGCGAGGACGACCTGAAGTACCAGAACTTCGTGCAGGCGTAGCCAACACCAGAAGGTAGCCTTTAGGGAACGGCGGGGGATAGACCTGCCAATGACTGACTCTCGGGACCCGGACGCGCTGATTCGTCGCGCTGGCCGCCCCGACCCAGACCGCGACCAGCACTTCCTCGTCGACGACCGCGTCCTCGACCGGATTCCGACGTACGCGGAGGACTTCGACCGCTCGCACGTCCTCGAAATCGGCGCCGGGACGGGCGCGCTCACCGACCGGCTGCTGGCGCACGCCGACCGCGTGACGACCGTCGAGCGCGACCGCGGGTACGCGCAGTTCCTCCGCGAGGAGTTCAGCGAGGAAATCGCCGCGGACCGCCTCGCCGTCGTGCAGGGCGACGCCCTCGACGTCGAGTTCCCCGACTACACCTGCTGTGTCTCGAACCTTCCCTACGGCGTCTCCAGTGAGGTCACGTTCCGGCTGCTGCCCGACCGCGAGCCCGCCGTACTGATGTACCAGCTGGAGTTCGCCGAGCGGATGGCCGCAGACCCCGGGACGAGCGACTACGGTCGGCTCTCGGTGGCGGCCCAGCACTACGCGAACGTCGAGGTCGTCGAGACCGTCCCGCCGGAGGCGTTCGACCCACAGCCCCGCGTGGAGAGCGCGGTGGTGCGGTTGACGCCCCGCGAGCCCGACTACGAGGTCGCCGACGAGCAGTTCTTCTTCGACTTCGTGAAGGCGCTGTTCACGCAGCGCCGCAAGACCGTCCGCAACGCCATCCGGAACACGGTCCACATCTCGGGGCTCGAGGACGGCGACGCGGTCGTGGACGCCGTCGAGGAGGACGTGCTCTCAAAGCGGCCCGGCGACCTCGCACCCGAGACGTTCGCGGCACTGGCGAACGTCGCGCTCGGCGTTCAGGAGGGACGGGAGCCGTGAGCGCGCCGGAGTTCGTGGACGTCGCGATAAACGACCTCTCGACGGTCGAGCGCGTCGCGGTGACCGTCGTCTCGCTGGCAGCGCTCGTCGCCGCCGTCCTGTTCTCGCGGCGCGAATCGGCGCGCCGGGAGTCGCGGCTGTCGACGGTCGCCGCGGCCGTCGGTGCGTTCGCCGTCGTCGTCGTGACGACCGTCGTCGTGGTCGTCGCGTGGGACGCGGAGACGATCGCGTGGGCGGCCGTCGCGAGCTTCCAGGTGCAGGCGACGATGCTCGTCCGCGCGTTCCTCTCCGTGATGTTCCTCGTCGGCGTCTACGTCGGCACCGGCGTCATCCACCGCGCGGTCAGCCGGTTCGTCAAGCGCACGGAGGGCATCAGCGAGCACCAGGCCGAAATCACGTACCGCATCATCCAGATTTCGGTGTACGTCATCGCGTTGGTCATCGTCCTCAACCTCTGGGGTATCAAGCTCGGCGGCCTGCTCATCGGCGCGGGGTTCGCCGGCATCGTGCTCGGGATGGCCGCCCGGCAGACGCTGGGCGCGGTCATCGCGGGGCTGGTGTTGATGTTCTCGCGGCCGTTCGAAATCGGCGACTGGGTGAAAATCGGCGACAAGGACGGCATCGTCACGGACATCACCATCGTGAACACGCGCCTGCAGACGTTCGACGGCGAGTACGTGATGTTGCCCAACGACCTCGTGGGCTCGGACGAGGTCGTGAATCGGTCGCGGAAGGGCCGGCTGCGCATCCACGTGGAGGTCGGCATCGACTACACCGCCGACGTCGATGAGGCGATGTCGCTGGCGAAAGACGCGATGGGCGACGTCGACGACATCCTGACGGTGCCGCGGCCGCAGGTCGTGTTGAAGGAGTTCGGGGACTCGGCGGTCGTCCTCGACCTGCGGTTCTGGATAGACAAGCCGAGCGCGCGCCGGAAGTGGCGCGCCCAGACCGCGGTCATCTCCGCGGTGAAGTCGGCGTTCGACGAGGCGGGCGTGAAGATTCCGTTCCCGCAGCGGGAGGTCTCCGGGCGCGCCGAGACCGGCGGGTTCCGCGTCAGTGAACAGCCGACAGTGGAGGCGACCGAGCCGGAGGACGCCGACCAGCCGGGGTCGGCCGTCCGCAAGGACAGCAAACACGAGGGAGACGCGGACGACGCCGACGAGGAGGACGAGACGGATGAGTGACGACCTCGCGGACCGCCGCGGCACGGAGACGACGGTCTACCAGCCGGCGGAGGACTCGCTACTGCTCGCGGAGGCGGCCGTCGAGGAGGTCGGCTCGCGGGCGCGCGTGCTGGAGGTCGGCACCGGGTCGGGGTACGTGGCGGCGACGGTCGCCGACGAGGTCGGCGCGAGCGTGGTCGGCTCGGACTTGAATCCGTACGCGTGCGCGCAGGCACGGGACCGCGGCGTGCCGGTGGTGCGGGCGGACCTCGTCTCGCCGTTCCGCGAGGACGCCTTCGACGCGGTGTTGTTCAATCCGCCGTACCTGCCGCGGGACGAGGACGCCGCCCGCGACGACTGGATGGAGGTCGCGCTCTCCGGCGGGGAGACGGGCCGCGAGGTCGTGGAGCCGTTCCTCGACGACGTGGGCCGCGTGCTCGCGCCCGAGGGCTTCGCCCTCCTGCTCGTGAGCACGCTGACGGGCGTCGAGGAGGTCGTGGAGTACGCCGGCGACCGCGGATTCTCCGCGGCGGCGGTCCGCGAGGAGTCTCACTCCTTCGAGACGCTGACGGTCCTCAAGCTCTGGAATAACTGAAGGGAATATTATTCGACAGCAAATATTAAACAGGGGCATTGCGTAGCGTCGGGCATGAACCGAATCTCGACGACCCCCGGCCTGTACCCCCTCCCCGACGACGCCAAGGAGACGTTGTCGGACCTGAAGGGCCACCAGAAACACGACCTCGTCAGCGGCGACGAGGGCCCCGAAATCGAAGCCGCCTACGACGACGTCCGCGAGGAACTCGTCGGCCTCCAGCGCGACGCCGGCCTCGACCGCGTGGTCGAAGGACAGGGCCGCTGGGACGACATGCTCGCCCACCCCCTGACCGTCCACGAGAACGTCGAAACTGGTGGTATCGTCCGCTACTACGACAACAACAACTTCTACCGCGACCCCATCGTGGAGGGCGAACTGACGTTCTCCGGCGACCTCGCCGCGGACCTCGAAGCGGCGAGCGAACTCACCAACGACCTGCAGGCGGTCGTCCCCGGCCCGTACTCGCTGTCGGAGCTCGCCACCGACGAGCACTACGGCGACGACGAGCAGTTCCTCGCCGCCGTCGCGGAGTTCCTCGCGGGCGAAGTCGAGGCGTTCCCGGACGTCGAGACCGTCTTCGTCCTCGAACCGTCGCTGGTCACGGACCCGCCCGCCGAGGGCGAGGACGAGCGCGCCAGCGACGCCATCGACACCGTCGCGCAGGCCGCCGACGCCGACGTCGTCGCGCACACCTACTGGGGCGCGCTCGAAGAGAAGGTCCACGCGCACCTCCTCGACGCGGGCGTGGACGCCATCGGCTACGACTTCGTCACGAACCACGAGGACAACCTCTACAACGTCACCGAGTACGGCACCAAGGACTCCGTGGCGCTGGGCGTCGTCGACGGCCAGAACACGCTCGTCGAGTCCCCAGAGACCATCCGCGAGCGCGTTGATTGGTTCCGGGAGTCCGTCCCCGAGGCCATCGAGTTCGACGACGCGTACGTCACCGCGAACACGGGGCTGTTCTACCTGCCCGTGAACCGCTTCGAGCAGAAACTACAGGCGCTGGCCGACGCCACCCGCGAGGTGACAGCATGAGTTCGAACCGCGAGCAGTTCCGCCCCGACGGCCACGACAACGACCACTTCCTGCTGACGACCGTCGTCGGCTCGTACCCGAAGCCGAAGTGGCTCGACCGCGCGAACGACCTCCACGAGGACCCCGACGCGGACTTCGGGGACGAGGAACTCGCCGAGGCCGAGGACGACGCCGCCCGACTCATCACCGAGGAGCACGAGCGCGCCGGCCTCGACGTGGTCGTGGACGGCGAGATGCGGCGCAACGAGATGGTGGAGTTCTTCGCCGACCGCATCGAGGGCTACGAGTTCAACGGCCCCGTCAAGGTCTGGGGGCACAACTACTTCGACAAGCCCAGCGTCGTCAGCGACGTCTCCTACGACGAGTCGTGGCTCGTCGACGAGTACGAGTTCACCGCCGGCGTCGCGGACAGCCCCGTGAAGGTCCCCATCACGGGGCCGTACACGCTCGCGTCGTGGAGCTTCAACGAGGCCTACGACGGCGACGACGAACTCGCGTACGACCTCGCGGACCTCGTCAACGAGGAGATAGAGAAGCTCGTGGACGCGGGCGCCCGCTACATCCAGATCGACGAGCCCGCGCTCGCGACGACGCCCGACGACCACGCCATCGTCGGCGAGTGCCTCGAACGCATCGCCGCCGGCATCCCCGACGACGTCCGCATCGGCCTGCACGTCTGTTACGGCGACTACTCCCGCATCTACCCCGAGATTCTGGAGTTCCCCGTGGACGAGTTCGACCTCGAACTCGCGAACGGCGACTACGAGCAACTGGACGTCTTCACGGACCCCGAGTTCTCGAAGGACCTCGCGCTCGGCGTCGTCGACGCCCACGTCGCCGAAGTCGAGTCCGTCGAGGAAATCGAACGGAACATCCGGAAAGGGCTGGAGGTCGTCCCGCCGGAGCGGCTCACGGTCAGTCCGGACTGCGGCGTGAAACTGCTCCCGCGGGAGGTCGCCTACGGGAAGATGGCGAACCTCGTGGAGGCCGCGCGCAACGTCGAAGCCGACCTCGACGACGGCTCCATCGACGTCCCCGCCGCGCCCGCCGACGACTGACGCCGGCGCTCACGTGTTCTCGTGGCGGAGGGTGCCGACGTGGTCGTGGCAGACGACGCCCGGCGTCACGACGACGCGCTCGGCCTGCGACTCGGACGCCACGACCGCGCTCGTGTCCTCCACGAGGTCGTAGCCGCCCGCTGTCCCGCAGTAGACGCACGCGCCGTCGGCCGCGTCCGTGAGGTGCTCGGCGACGCACTGCTCGCAGACGGCCAGCGGTTCCGTGGGCTCGTCCACGAGCCGGTACGCCGTGCCGGTTCTGTTACAGACGACGCAGTCCATGTGCTCCCCTGTGGCTCGCCACGGGAGAACCCACGGATGTCGGGTTCGGCGACAACTTTGATGCCCGCATGCGTCGAACCCGCGAGTGAATGTCGAGTCGTCGCGCCGCCGACTCCGGCACCGTCCACGAACCGCGCGCGCTCTCCCGAACCGACTCGATGACGCCCGCGGCGCCGCCGGGCCGACTGCCGCCCGCCCGGAAGGGCAGATGAGCACCGAGCACGCTGACCAGACCGGCGAACTCGGACTGCTCGCGGCGACCGCCATCGGCGTCGGCACGATGATTGCCGCGGGCGTGTTCGTGCTCTCCGGGCTGGCGGTCGCGAACGTCGGCGCGGTCGCGGTCGTCTCGTTCGTGCTCGCGGCGCTGGTCGGCTCGGTCACCGCGCTGGCGTACGCCGAGTTCGCCACCGTCTACCCCGAGAACGGCGGCGCGTACACGTACGTCTACCACGCCCTCGACGGCGAGTGGACGTACCTCGTCGGCTGGGCGATGAGCCTCGGCTACCCCGCCAGCGCCGCCTTCTACATGGTGAGCTTCTCCCGGTGGACCGAGCGGTTCCTCTACGGCATCTTCGGCGTGCCCGCGTGGCTGCCCGGCTGGGCGCTCGGGCTCGCGGTGTTCGCCGGCATCGTCGCACTGAACGTCCTCGGGACGAAGGAGACCGGCGTCTTCCAGATTGTCGTCACGGTCCTGAAGGTCGCGCTCGTCGTCGTGTTCGTCTACGGCGGCCTGCGGGCGTGGCAGACGGACGTGGTCGTCGCCTCGTTCGCCGACCACGCCACCGCGTTCGGGGAGACGCTGTCAACGGCCGCGCTCGTGTTCATCACGTTCTTCGGGTTCGAAGCTATCGCGACCAACGCCGGCGAAATCCGCGACCCCGAGCGCACCGTCCCCAAGGCCATCTTCCTCAGCATCGGCGTCGTCGTCGCGCTGTACGTGCTCGTCGTCCTGTCGGTCGTCTTCGCGGTCAACGACCCGGCGTTCGTGGCGTTCCTCGTCGAGCACACCGGGTTGGCGAGCGCGGCGAACGTCCGGTCGTTCCTCGCCGCCAACGGCGAACTCGTCATGGGGCAGGCGGCGTGGTACTTCCTCGGCCGCGTCGGGTTCTACGTCGTCGTCGCGGGCGCGCTGTTCTCGATGGTGTCCGCGACCAACGCCACCGTCATGGCGGGGTCCCGGGTGAAGCAAGCGATGGCGCGCCGCGACCAACTCCCGAGCGACCTCGCGGACCGCCACCGCCGCTTCGACACGCCGTACCGCGCGGTCCTGCTCACGGGCGCGCTCGGCGCCGGTCTCTTCCTCGCGTTCGGCGTCCTGTTCGCTCAGTCGTCCCCGCTGCCCGCCGGCGTTCCGCTGGTCGGCGCGCTCGGGGTCGAAGCGCTCACCCACTTCGCGGACTTCATGCTGCTGGCCGGGCTCGTCGGCGTCAACGTCGCCGTCGTCTACTCGCGGCGCAAGCGCCCGGACGCCCAGCGGCGCTTCGAGGTGCCGCTGGTGCCGTGGCTCCCCGCTATCGGCGCGCTCAGCACGCTCGCGCTCCTCGTGAACGTGCGTGTCGAGAGCCTCGCGCTCGGCGTGCTCGCGGTCGCCGTCGGCGTCGTGCTCCAGCAACTCGGCGTGACGACGGACGGAACGGAGTAGCGAGCGCTACGGCTACGGACGGTGCGTCGCGGAAAAGACCGCAGAGGCAGAGAGACGGCCGGAGTTAGTGGTCGCCGGCGTCCTCGTAGACCCACGTCGCCGCGTCGAGCTCGTAGTCGACGAGTTCGTCCTCGTCGAAGAACAGCTCGATTTCGCGCTCGTTCGCGCCGGGGTCCTCGTGGTCGCTGCCGTGGATGATGTTCTGACCGAGGTCGTTGCCGTAGTCGCCGCGGATGGTGCCCGGAGCCGCCTCCTGCGGGTCCGTCGCGCCCATCATCCGGCGAACCTGACGGGTGGCGTCCGCGCCCTCCCAGACCATCGCGAAGACGGGGCCGGACGTGATGAACTCCACGAGGCCGTCGAAGAACGGCTTGCCCTCGTGTTCGCCGTAGTGCTCGTGGGCGAGCTCCTCGCTAATCTGCATGAACTTCCCGCCCACCATCTTCAGGCCCTTGTCCTCGAGCCGCGAGACGACGTCGCCGATGAGGCCGCGCTGGACGCCGTCGGGCTTGACCATCACGAACGTGCGCTCGTCGTGGTGGCTCATTCTTCGACCTCTGCCTCTTCCTCGGTCCACTCGACGTCGCGCGGTTCGCGACCGAGGTCCGCGTTCTTCTCGCACTTCGCGGAGCAGAAGTGGGTTGTGCTGCCGTCGTTGTGGACGAACATCGTCCCCGTACCGGGTTCGATGTCGTCGCCGCAGTAGTCACAGGTGCGTGTCTGGACCATTACTGACCACCGATGGAGTCCGCCTCGCGGGCCGTCTCCTTGAGCTGGAGGACGTCGCCCACGCGGACGGGACCGAGGACGTTTCGCGTGATGATGCGTCCCTGGTTGGAGCCCTCTTGAATGCGGCACTTCACCTGCATCGCCTCGCCGTGCATCCCGGTCTTGCCGACGACCTCGATGACTTCGGCGGGCGTGGAGCCCTCTTCTTCAGTTTCCTCTGCACTCATGGGTGGTTACTGGAGGTCCTCGATCTTGGTCGAGATGTCCTCGACGTCGCCCTCGGCGTCACCGGCGTCCGTGACGGCCGCGGCGGCGCTGCCGACTTCGAGGCCGGCGGCGTTGCCGAGTTCGTCCTGCGTCTCGACGAAGACGACCTGGATGCCCTTCTCCTCGGCGAGCTCGGGGAGGTGCATCACGATCTCCTCGGGGGAGACGTCCTCCGCGACGAACACGAGGTCCGCGTTGCCGCGCTCGACGGCTTTGGTCGTCTCGTTGGTACCCTTCTTGACTGTACCCGTGTCACGAGCCACTTCGAGCGATTCGAGGGCTCGTTCCTGGAGGTCTGCTGGAACGTCGTAGTCTACGTACACTGGCATGTATTGTTCACCTAGTTCCACGGACGGGCTTGCGCTCCCCTGCCGGTGCGGAATCCCTGACGGCTAGGAGCATCATCGACCCCCGTGGACTGTATCCTACATCTGGGGGTCCCTCAGTTAAAAGCGCTTTCAATGTGTGCCGCCGTGCGACGCCGGCGCAGGGCCGACGCCGGGTGCCGCGGGACGAAACGCCCTTCCCGCGGGTCGCCGAAACACGACCGATGGTCGTCGAGGCCGCGCGAAGACTCCACGAAGAGGCTCGCTCCGTCAACGAGCGCCGCGTGCTCGTCCTCGCGGGCGACCACGAGGCGTGCCTGTCGGCGGCCGACCGCGTCCTCGACGCGCTCCCGATTCCGCTGACGGGGACGACGCTCGTCTCCGCGCGCGACGCGCTCGCCTGCGAGCAGGTCGGCCCGCGGAACGCCGACGAACTCCTCGGCACCACGCGGGATGCCGTCGTCTTCGACGCCCACGAGGACTGCCGACCGAACGCGCTCGGGCGCGTCGTCGGCGCCGTGGACGGCGGCGGCCTCCTGCTCGTGCTCGCGCCGCCGCTGGCCGAGTGGCCCGCGCGCCGCGACGGCTTCGACGAGGGGCTGGCGGTGCCGCCGTTCGACGTCGCGGACGTCGCCGGGCGCTTCCGCCGCCGGCTCGTCGCGACGCTGCGCGCTCATCCCGGCATCGCAATCTACGACGCGGACGCCGACGAACTCGAACGGGACGGCCTGACCGAGCCCGCGCCCCGTCTCGCCGAACCGCTCCCGGAGCCGCCCGACGACTGCGCGTTCCCCCGCGAGGCGTACGCGGCGTGTCTCACGGGCGACCAGATGGACGCGCTCGCGGCGTTCGAAGAACTGCGCGACCCACCGGCCGCCGTGGTCGCGGAGGCCGACCGCGGCCGCGGGAAGTCCAGTGCGGCCGGCCTCGCAGCCGCGTGCCTCGCACGCGAGGGCCTCGACGTGCTCGTCACCGCGCCGGGCCGCCGCAGCGCCAGCGAACTGTTCGCGAGGGCACGCGAACTACTCGCGGACCTCGACGCGCTCGCCGCCGACGACGAGCCAATCGAGACGGACGGGGGCGGACGGATTCGGTTCGCGAAACCGCCGGAGGCCGCAACCCTCCCGGACGACCCCGACGCCGTCTTCGCCGACGAGGCCGCGGCGATTCCGGTGCGGTTGCTCGAATCGCTGCTGGACTGCGAGCGCCTCGCGTTCACCACGACCGTCCACGGCTACGAGGGCGCGGGCCGCGGGTTCGACGTGCGCTTCCGGGACCGGCTCGCCGACACCGACCACGAGGTCACCGACGCGACGCTCGCACAGCCGATTCGGTACGCCGCCGGCGACCCCGTGGAGGTGTGGGCGTTCCGTGCGCTCGGCCTCGACGCCCGGCCCGCCGTCAACCCGCTCGTCGCGGACGCGACGACGGAGCGCGTCACCTACGAGGCGCTCACTCCCGAGGACCTCCTCGCGGACGAGAATCTGCTCCGGGAGACGTTCGGCCTGCTCGTGTACGCCCACTACCGCACCGAACCGAACGACCTCGCGCGCCTGCTCGACGCCCCGAACCTCGCGGTGCGTGCGCTCCTCCACGACGGCCACGTCGTCTCGGTCGCGCTGCTCGCGCGCGAGGGCGGCCTCGACGCGGACCTCCGCGCGGCGATGTACGAGGGCGAGCGCGTGAAGGGGAACATGATACCGGACGTCCTGACCAGCCAGCTCCGCGACGAGGACGCCGCGATTCCCGTGGGCTACCGCGTGATGCGAATCGCCACCCACCACGCCGCCCGCTCCCGCGGACTGGGCTCCCTCCTGCTCGGCGAGCTCCGCCGCGAGTTCGAGCGCGACGCCGACTGGCTCGGCGTCGGCTACGGCGCGACGCCCGAACTGCTGTCGTTCTGGTGCGCGAACGGCTACGCGACGGTCCACCTCTCGACCACCCGCAACGACACCAGCGGCGAGTACTCCGCGGTGATGCTCGACCCGCTCTCGCACCTCGGCGAGCGACTCCACGACCGCCACGCCGACTGGTTCTCGGCCCGCATCCCGGACGTCCTCGCGGACGCGCTGGACGACCTCGACCCGGACGTCGCGCGCGCCGCGCTCCGCGCCTGCAATGCGGACCAGACGCTCGACCTCTCGGCGTCGTCGTGGCGCGTCGTCGCCGGCGCGGCCCACGGCCCCGGGATGTACAGCGTCGACCCCGCGCCGTTCCGCCGACTCGCCCGCCACCACCTCGTCGCCGGCGACGCCGACCTGCTCGACGCCCGCGAACAGCGCCTGCTCGTCGCGAAACTCCTGCAGGCGCGGCCGTGGGACGACGTAGCGGACGAACTCGGCTTCCACTCCACGAGTCAGGCGATGCGCGCGCTCGGCGACGCGCTCCGCCCGCTCGTGGAGGCCTACGGCACCGACGCCGCGCAGGCGGAACTCGCGCGGTTCACCGACGAAGACTAACGACGCCCTCGCGTACTGCCGCTATGGACCCGCTGGTCGCTGTCGCGTTCGTGCTCCTCGCCGCCGGCGTCGTGGGGAGCGTCCTTCCCCTCCTGCCGAGCGGCCTGCTCTCGCTGGCCGGCGTCCTCGCCTACTGGTGGACGACCGGCGAGCCCGGACTCCTCCTGCTCGCGGTGCTGGTCGGTCTCGCAGTCGTCGCCGCGCTCGTCGACTGGCTCGCCGGCTTCGTCGGCGCTCGCGCCGGTGGGACGGACACGCGGACCGCGGCGCTGGCGGGCGTCGTCGGCTTCGCCCTCATGCTCCCCGGCGGCCCGCTCGGACTCCTGCTCGGCGTCGCAGCGACCGTCTTCGTTATCGAATTTCGCGCGAGTAACGACCTTCCCGGGAGCGCGCGGCGCGCCGGCTACGCGACTGTCGGGGTACTCGCGTCCGCAGGAATGCAGGTCGTGTTGACGACGGCCGTGTTCGCGGTCGTCGCGTGGCTCCAGTTCGCCTAGGGGTGTGCGTAGTACGCGACCGACTCGTCGGCGTCGTGGCGGTCACAGCGCGCGAACCCGACGCGCACGAACTGCACGACCTCGTCCGCGTCGACGTCCGCGAACCCGGGTTCGGCGTAGCCCGTGACGTCGCCGTCCATCGTCCGCAGGCGGACTTCGACGTTGTCGTCGGCGGGCACCCAGTGGACGACGTCGACGCCCTCCTCGCGGACGACGTCGATGTCCGCGTCGAGGAACGCCAATCGCTCGCCGTCGTAGCGCACGGGGCCGTACCCCTTCAGCCAGACGCGCTCGCCGACCGCCGGCAGGTCCTCCTCCTCGATGAGGACGCCGTCCGCGACGGGGATGTCGCGCTCGCCGCGGTCCTCGTGCTCGGGGTGAACGGGCGGACTCGCGCTGTCCGGGCCGCCCTCCACCGGCACCTCGATGGCGGCGTACGCATCGTCGGCGCCGCTGCCGCGGTCGTCGAAGCCGTCCCGGACGAAGAACTGCCGGGGCGCCTCGTCGTCCACGAGGTCGCGGTTGTTCGAGTAGACCGAGGACATCGCGAGGTCGACGTTGCTTGTGGACGTGCCGAGTTCGACCATCGCGTCCACGATGGCCTCCCCGCGGATGCCGCGGCGCTGGACGCTCGGGAGCGTCGGCGCGCGCGGGTCGTCCCAGCCGTCGAGGTCGCCCGCGTCGATGAGTTCGCGGATGGTCGACGTGGACATCGAGACGTCGTAGGCGTCGACCTGCACGTGGCCCCAGTGGATGACCTCGGGGTAGTCCCAGTCGAAGTAGTCGTAGACGAACTGCTGGCGCTTCGCGGAATCCTGCAGGTCGATGCCGCGGATGATGTGCGTGACGCCGGTGAGGTGGTCGTCGACGCCGGACTGGAAGTCCAGCATCGGCCAGCAGCGGTACTGCTCGGCCTCCTCGCGCGGGTGGGGGGTGTCGATGATGCGGAACGCCACCCAGTCGCGGAGCGCGGGGTTCTTGTGCTCGATGTCGGTCTTCACGCGCAGCACCATCTCCCCGGAGTCGTACTTGCCGTCGACCATCGCCGCGAACTCCTCGCGGACCGTCTCGATGTCCTTCTCGCGGTGCGGGCACGCCTCCCCGCTGTTCTTCAGTTCGGAGAACTCGCCGGCCGGACAGCTACACGTGTACGCGCCGCCCAGCTCGATGAGCTCGCGGGCGTGCTCGTAGTACGTCTCCAGTCGGTCGCTCGCGCGGTAGACCTCCGCGGGCTCGAAGCCCAGGTACTCGATTTCCTCGAGAATCTCGTCGTACGCCCACAGCAGCGGGCGCTTGGTCTCGGGGTCGGTGTCGTCGAAGCGCACGATGAACTCGCCGTCGTACTCCTCGGCGTACGTCCCGATGACCGCGGGCATCCGCGCGTGGCCGATGTGCCACGGGCCGTTCGGGTTCGGCGCACAGCGCATCCGAATCTCGTCGTAGTCGTCGGCGTGCGGGAGGTCGGGCAGCACCTGGTCGTCTTCGTCGTCCTCGGCGTCGAGTTCCTCGACGCGCTCGGGCGCGAGCTCGGCGAGGCGCTCGCGCTTCTCCTCGCGGTCCATCGCGTTCACGTCCTCGATGACGGGCGCGACCACGCCGGGAATCTCGTCGCCGTGCGGTCGGAAGTCCGGGTTCTCGCCCATCAGCGGCCCCATAATGGCGCCGACCTGGGCGTCGCTGCCGTGCTTGAGCGCGTTGAACAGCGCCGCGGTCTCGGCCTCGCGGCGCACGCGCTCGCGGAGTTCGTCGTCCATTGTCCGTGTGTTACTCCGAGGGCGGCAAATCCGTTGGGATTCGCGCCGACTACGCGCCGCGCTCGGGGTCCTCGGCGAGGTGGTAGGCGTCGTAGATGGCGTACACCCAGATGCCCAGCAGCAGCGGGATGCCGATGAGGAAGATGGACAGCAGGCCGGCGACGAACGACCCCACGATGAAGCCGAGGCCGCGCCCGAGGTGCCCGAGATAGATTTGGCCCGCGCCCGGAATCAGCAGCGACGCCACCGCCGCGATGCCGGCGTCGTTTCCGGCGCCGGTGTCCGGCGAGCGCTGGCGCACGCCACACTCCGGACAGATTTCCGCCTGCGCGTCGATGATTTCGCCGCAGTTCCGGCAGTAGACCTCGTCGATGCCCGGCGTCTCCTCGGCCGTCTCGCTCGAATCGTCGGCGCTCATGTTCACGACTGCGACAGCGCGCGGGATAACAGTTGTTGCGGGCCTGCCCAGACACTGGTCGAAAAATACGAGCATACGCGCGGCGAAGCCGCGCGGTTTTCCGTCAACCCTGCGCGCTGACGACGCCACGCTTGCTGACGCTCGCGTGACCACCGCTCGCCGACGGCGAGCGGTCTTTTTTAGCGTAGATTTTTTGCGCGAGCGGTTCGCCTTCGGCGAACCGCTCGCGCAAAAAAGGTACGTCAGTAGCCGCGCTCGACGAGGTAGTCCGCGACCTGTTCGAGGCGGTGGTGTGCCTCGTTGTCCGGGAGCACGTCAAGGTGCGCCTTGGCCTCGGCGACGAGTTCGTCCGCGCACTCGCGGGCGTACTCGATGCTGCCGACCTCCCGAAGCTGTTCGACGGCGGCCTCGACGTCGGCGTCGGTGACCTCGTCGGGGTCGTCGGCGTCCAGCAGGTCCTCGACGTCGACGCCGTGTTCGGCCGCGTGCAGGCTGATAACGGTCTTCTTGCCCTCGACGAGGTCCGAGCCGCGTTGCTTGCCCAGCTGTTCGGAGGGGACCGTGAGGTCGAGGACGTCGTCGTGAATCTGGAACGCCTGCCCGGCCTTGACGCCGTAGTCGTACAGCGCCTCGACGGTGTCGTCGTCGGCGCCCAGCAGGACCGCGGGAATCGACGCCGCCGCGGCGTACAGCACCGCGGTCTTCAGTTCGACCATCTCCATGTACTCGTCGGGGAGGACGTCGGTTCGCGTCTCGAAGTCGACGTCGAGGGCCTGTCCCTCGCAGATGTGGGTGCAGGTCTCCGCGAGCGTCTGCATCGCGCCCATGCCGCGCTCGGGCGGCGCGCCCGTCTGGAGCATGATTTCGAACGCCTTCGAGTAGAGCGTGTCGCCCGCGAGAATCGCCGTCTCCGTGTCGTACTCGCGGTGGACCGCGGGCACGCCGCGCCGGAGGTCGTCGTCGTCCATGATGTCGTCGTGGATGAGCGTGAACGACTGGATGACCTCGATGGAGACCGCCGCCGACATCACGTCCACGTCGCCGCCCGTCAGGTCGGGGAACTCCCGGTAGTCCGTGCTCCCGGGTTCGACGTCCGCCAGCGCCTCCGCGGTCAACAGCAGGACCGCCGGCCGGAGCCGCTTGCCGCCGGCTTCCAGGAGGTAGCGCGCCGCCTCGTAGAGGCGCTCGGGGCGCTGCGCCGGGAGGTCCTCGTCGATAGCGGCGTTGACCTTCTCGCGGCGCTCGCGGACCGCGCCGAGCACCGCTTGTTCGCGGGCGTTCTTGGACATCTACTCGACGAGCTGGATGGTGTTGCCGTTCGAGGTCACGTGGAGGTCGCGACCGACCTTGTACCCCTGACTCTCCGCGAGGCTGACGTACGGTGCGAAGCCCTTCATGTCCTGGTGGGCGGGGATGATGTGCTGGGGCTGGAGCGCCTGCATCATCTCGTAGTGGCCCTCCTCGCGGAGGTGGCCGGAGACGTGGATGTCGTCGTAGATGCGCGCGCCCTGCATGCGGAGGAGCTGTTCGCTCTGGTAGCGCTGGCCCTCGTTGGTCGGTTCCGGGATGACGCGCGCCGAGAAGATGACCTTGTCACCGTTCTCGATGTCGTACGGCGTCTCGCCGCGGCCCATGCGGGTGAGCATCGCGCGCGGCTCGCCCTGGTGGCCCGTGACGATGGGCAGGAAGTTCTCCTTGCCCTCGTTCATCACGCGCTTGAACGCGCGGTCGACGCTCTTGCGGTGGCCGAACATCCCGAGGTCGTCCGGGAAGTTCACGCGGCCCATGCGCTCGGCGGTGCCCGAGTACTGCTCCATCGAGCGGCCGAGCAGAATCGGCTCCCGGCCGATGTCCTTCGCGAACTCCACCAGCGAGGACACCCGGGAGACGTGGCTGGAGAACGTCGTGGCGACGATGCCGCCGTCGTAGTCCTCCATGCTCTGCATCGCGTCCTTGAGGTGGCGCCGCGCCACGCTCTCGGAGGGCGTGCGGCCCTTCCGGCCGGCGTTCGTGCAGTCCTCGATGTAACAGAGGACGCCCTCGCCCTCGCGCCCGATTTCCCGGAACCGCTCCATGTCGATGGGGTCTTCCAGAACCGGGTCGTGGTCGATGCGCTTGTCGAGCCCGTAGACGACCGAGCCCTCCGGCGTGTGGAGGACGGGGTTGATAGCGTCGATGATGGAGTGGGTGACGTGGACGAACTCGAGTTCGCACTCCTCGCCGATCTGCATCGTCTCGCCGGACTCCATCTCCACGAGGTCGTTGTCCACGCCGAACTTCTGCTCGCCCTCGATCTGGCCTTTCACGAGTTCGAGCGTGAACGGCGACGCGACGATGGGCGCGTCGTATCGGTGTGCGAGCTTGCTGATTGCGCCGATGTGGTCGAGGTGGCCGTGCGTCGGCACGATTGCCTGCACGTCGCCCTCGAGGTCGGACATGACGCGGTCGTCCGGGATGGCGCCCATGTCGATGAGGTCGAGGCTGTGCATCTTCTCGGTCTCGACGTTGTCGTGAATCAGGACCTGCGAGAGGTTGAGGCCCATGTCGAAAATGACAATGTCGTCACCGGCTCGGACGGCAGTCATCTGCCGACCGACTTCTTCGTATCCGCCGATTGTTGCGATTTCGATTTCCATGGTTTTGAAGCACTGAAACCCCGGTGTGGGGAGTCGTGTCTGAAACAGCCGCGCGCTGGCGGCGGCGGCCGCGGCGTCTTACAGCCATCGGCCGCCGTCGCGTCAACGCGCGCGACGCTGCTCTTGGCAGCCCTACGTCCCGCGGTGTTAAAAACAGCGGGGATTGCCGCGGCGTCGTGCCGTCGGCCACAATCTCCTTGTCGATGCGTGCTGTGGTCGGCGACATGGCTGACGCCACGTTCGAGATTTACGAGGACGAGGTCGGACAGTACCGCTGGCGGCTCGTCCACGACAACGGCAACATCATCGCGGACTCCGGGGAGGGGTACGCCTCGAAACAGAAGGCCCGACAGGGGCTGGACAGCGTCAAGGAGAACGCGCCGGACGCCGACGTCGAGGAAGTCGACGAGTAGCCTTATCCCTCGATGCGCGTCCCGGCGTCCTCGCCCGCGAGGAACGCCGAGAGCGCGTCCGGCCCGAACACGAACGCGGGCGCGCCCAGCGCCAGCAGCGCGCGGACTTTCGCGGCCATTCCGCCGGTGACGTCGGTCGCGTCGCTGCCGCCGAGCGCCGCCGCGACGTCCTCGTAGTCCGTAATCTCCCGGACGACGTCCCCGGACTCGTCGAGGACGCCCGGCACCGTCGAGCAGAGGCCGACGCGGTCGGCATTCAGTTCGCTGGCGACGTGCGTGACGAGTTCGTCGCCGCTGACGATTGTCGCTCCCGCCCCGACCTGCGTGAGCACGTCGCCGTGCAGCACTGGGACGAACCCCTCGTCGAGCATCGCCGCCAGCTGGTCGGTCGGGAACCGGAGGTCGCCGTCGGCGGTCCGGTAGCCGACGGAGAACGGATGCACGGGGACCGCGGGGACGCCCGCGTCCGCGAGCGCGCCGACGACCGCCGTGTTCAGCTCCGCCATCGCGCCCGCGACGTCCCGGACGGCCGCCGCGTCCCGCTTCCCCTCGCTGCTGGAGATGCCGTGTTCGGCGGCGTGCGGGTGGCCGAAGCTCCCGCCGCCGTGGACGACGACGAGGTCGTCGAGGTTCGCGTCCCCGAGCGCGCCCGCGAGGTCCGCGAGGCGGTCGGCGGCGACGGTCTCGGGCTGGTCCTTCTCGGTGACGACGCTGCCGCCGAGTTTGACGACGACCGTCATTCGACGCGCACGCCCTCCGTTGCGAGTTCGGCGCGGAACGACTGCTCGCACTCCGGCGCCAGCGACAGTGCGGTCTCCACGCCGTCGCCCTCGTCGAGCGCGACGATGCAACCGCCGCCGCCCGCGCCCGTGAGTTTCGCGCCGAGCGCGCCGCCTTCCCGGGCCGCCCACACGAGGTTGTCGAGCGAGCGCGCTGAGACGCCCAGCGCCGACAGCAGCCCGTGGTTGAAGTCCATCAGTTCGCCGAGCGTGTCGAGGTCGCCGTCCGCGAGCGCCCGCTCGCCCTCCCGAACGAGGTCGCCGACTGCCTCGACGGTGTCCGCGGCGAAGTCGTACTCGTCGCGGAGGTCCCGCACGCCCGCCACGAGTTCGCCGGTGTCGTGGCTCGCGCCGTCGTAGCCGACGACGAACGGCAGGTCGGGCGCGTCGATGGCCCGGCAGTCGTCGCCCTCCACGCGGACCGCGCCGCCCATCGCCGAACAGAACGTGTCCGCGCGCGAGGCCTGCCCGTCCTGCACTTCGTGCTCGACGCGGTACGCGCGCTCCGCGACGTCCTCCGGCGTCAGTTCGACGCCGAGTTCGCGCGTCGCGGCGTCGATGCCCGCGACGACGACCGCCGCGCTCGACCCCAGCCCCGCGCCGAGCGGAATCTCGCTCTCTATCTCCACGTCGAAGCCCGCTTCGGGCCGGTCGGCGGCGTCGCGGGCCTGCTCCAGCGACTCCTCGACGTACCCCATCGCCGCCTCGATGAGCGGCGTCGGCACGTCCACGTCCGGCTGCTCGTCGCTCCCGGAGCCGTACTCCACCGTGAACCCGTCCAGCGAGAGGTCGTCGGCGGACACCCGCACGCGGTCGTCGTCGCGGGCCGTCACGGTCACCCGCGCCCGTCGCTCGATGGCGCAGGGCACCGCGGGCTCGCCGTAGACGACGGCGTGCTCCCCGAACAGGTAGACCTTCCCGGGGGCACTCGAAGTCGTGGTCATATCACCCGGTCGGAACCACGCCGTTACAGAAGTTCCGGAACGCCCCCGCCGCAGGCTTTTGCGTGCGGCCCCCGAACGAGCGGCCATGCGCCCCGTCATCGACCACGTGCCGTTCGCCGCCAGCGACCTCGACGCCCTCGTCGAGCGATTCGAAGCCGCCGGCTTCGACCCCACGTACGGCGGCGCCCACCCCGACGCGGGCACGGAGATGGCGGCGCTCGTGCTCCCGGACGGCTCCTACCTCGAACTCGTCGCGCCCACGCGCGGGGACCCCGACCGCTGGCCCGCGTACTTCGACGCCGCCGACCCCGTCGCCGGCCCCTGCGACTGGTGCGTGGAGACCGGCAGCGTCCACGCCGAGTGCCAGCGCGTCATCGACCACGACGTCACGGTCCACGGCCCGATTCACGGCCGCCGCGAGCGCCCGGACGGCACGCTCGTGGAGTGGGACCAGGCGTTCCTCGGCGGCGACGACACTCTCCTCCCGTTCGTCGTCAGCGACCGCACGCCCCGCGAGTACCGCGTCCCCGACAGCAACCTCTACGGGTCGCCGGTCTCGGGCATCTCGTGGGTCGTCCTCGCGACCGACGACCTCGCCGGCGCGGTCGAGCGCTTCCAGCGGCTCTACCGGCTCCCCGAACCGGAACGTGACTACGACGACACCTACGGCGACCTCGCACACTTCCCCGGCCAAGACATCGTCCTCTGCGAGCCCGCCGGCGGGCGCGTCCGCGACCGCCTCGACCAGCTCGGTCCCGGGCCCGTCTCCGTCCTCCTGAGCGCGGACATCGACGACGCGCGCCACCGCCACCCCCTCGACGGCGGCCGCGAGTGGTTCGGGCGGCGCGTGCGCTTCGTCGACGGCCTCGACGGCCACCTCGGCGTCGTCTCGCTGTAGCCGTCGCTACTCGCTCGCGTTCTGAAAAGTACAGGTACGAAAGCGGGAGCCCGGTTACAGGCCGTCCTCGAAGTCTTCGAGGGCGTACGTCGGCTCGGCGCCGCGGCGGTCGAGCGTCTCGTTGGCGAGCAGCCAGTAGACCACCGACAGCGCGCGCCGCCCCTTGTTGTTCGTCGGGACGACGAGGTCGACGTTGCTCGTCTGGTTGTTGGAGTCGCACATCGCAATCACGGGGATGCCGACCGTGATGGCTTCCTTGACGGCCTGCGCGTCACCGATGGGGTCGGTGACGACGAGGACGTCCGGCTCGATGTAGCCGTCGTACTGCGGGTTCGTCAGCGTGCCCGGGATGAACCGCCCCGTCCGGGCGCGCGCGCCGACCGCTTCCGCGAACTTCTCCGCGGGGAAGCGACCGTACTGGCGCGACGACGTGACCAGAATCTGCTCCGGGTCGTAGTTCGCCAGGAAGTCGGCGGCCGTCCGGATGCGCTCGTCCGTCTTCGAGACGTCGAGCACGTAGAGGCCGTCCGTGCGGACGCGGTGGATGAACCGGTCCATGTCGTTGGTCTTCTGCTGGGTACCGATGTGGACACCGGCGCCGAGGTAGTCCTCGACGGGGATGAGCAGGTCGGCCTCCTCGTCGGACATGACGTCCTCGGTGGCCGCCGCTCCCGGCTCCTCTTCGGTGGGCTGTTCGTCTGTCTGGGCGTCGCTCTCGGCGGCCTCGGCGGCAGGCTCGGCTGCCTGCTCCGCGGCGTCCTCGAGGTCGGCCTCTGTGTCGGATTCGTTCTCGCTCATGCTTCGTCCGCGATGCGGATGAGTTCGTTCAGCTTGGCGGTTCGCTCGCCGCCGACCGTCCCCGTCTTGATGAACGGGGCGTCGGCCGCCACGGCGAGGTGTGCGATGGTCGTGTCCTCGGTCTCGCCGCTGCGGTGGGAGACCACGGCCTCGTAGCCGTTCCGGGTCGCCAGCTCGATGGCGTCGAACGCATCAGAGAGCGTCCCGATCTGGTTGGGCTTCACGAGGATGCTGTTTGCCGCGCCGACCTCGATGCCGTCGCGGAGTCGCTCGACGTTCGTCACGAACAGGTCGTCCCCGCAGACGAGCGTGTCGTCGCCGACGCGCTCGGTCAGCGCCGCGAACGCCGCGAAGTCGTTCTCGTCGAGGGGGTCCTCGACGTACGCGAGGTCGTACTCCTCGACGAGGTCGACGACGTACTCGATTTGCTCCTCCGTGGAGCGAACCTCGTCGCCGTAGACGTACGCCTCGTCCTCGTAGCGCTCGGCGGCCGCCATGTCGAGGCCGAACTGGACGTCGAAGCCGAACTCCTCGGCGACGTCGCTGGTGGCCTCGTCGACGATTTCGAACGCGGTGGCGTCGTCGATGGACGGCGCCCACGCGCCCTCGTCGCCCTTCGCGGCGGCCTCGCCGCGCTCCTCTAAGAGTTCGCCCACGCGCTCGTGGACGGCGGCGTTCGCGAACACCGCCTGTCGGACGCTCGGCGCGCCGACGGGGGCGGCGAGGAACTCCTGAATCGCGGTCGCGTCGGCGGCGTGTTCGCCGCCGCCGACGACGTTCCCCAGCGGCACGGGGAAGTTCCGACCGCGGAAGGCGCCGCCGAGATGCTGGTACAGCGGCGCACCGAGCACGTCCGCGGCGGCCTTCGCGGCCGCCATGCTCGTGGCGACGGCGCTGTTCGCCCCGACGTCGGAGAAGTCCTCCGTGCCGTCGGCGGCGTGCAGCGCGGCGTCGACGCCGCGCTGGTCGCCGGCGAACTCCCGGCCTTCGAGGCGCGGCGCGACGTGTTCGCGCGCTGCCGCAATCGCCTCCTCGACGGGGAGTTCGACGGCTTCGTGTTCGCCCGTGCTGGCGCCGGATGGCGCCGCCGCACGGCCGAACCCGCCGTCCTCGGTCACGACCTCGGCTTCCACGGTCTTGTTGCCTCGGGAGTCCAGAATCGGCCGGAATCGGACGGACTCGATGCGCGTCATCTCAGTTGTCCCTCCGGACAGTGAACGGGAGCGCGTCCGCGTCGTACTCCTCGGCCGCGATGAGGATGGGCTCCGTCTGGTCGGTATCGACCAGCACGGGCGCCCCGTACGACACCTGCAGCGCTCGCGCGCCGATGATGCGGGCCTTCTCGTACCGATTGAAGTGTTGTGTGTCGCTCATTACTGGTAGGGCGAGACGACGTCCACGAGGTCCTGGTGGGAGACCATCATGCGTCGACAGCAGTGCCGGTCCACGCCGAGGTCGTCCAGCACGTCAGCTGGGTCCTCGTCGCCGTCGTGGGTCTCGGCGCGTGCCTTGAACTCCTCCCAGTATTCACCGACGACGTTACCGCACGTGAAACACCGGACTGGTACCATCATGATTTGGTCACCTCAGCGGTAGGACTTCTGGTAGCGGGCGCGAGCGCCCGGACCGCCCCACTTCTTGGACTCGGACTGCCGGACGTCGTTGACCAGCAGACTGCGGTCGAACTCCCGGTACGCGTCCCGGAGTTCGGCGTCGCTGTAATGCTCGACCAGCCCGCGCGCGATGGCGGTGCGGACGGCGTCAGCCTGGCCCGCGAAGCCGCCACCGGAGACGTCGATGTCGACGTCCACGTCGTCTCGGAGGTCGTCGCCCGCGATGCGGAACGGCTCCAGCATCTTCAGGCGCGCCATCTCCGGGTCGACGAGCTCGACGGGCGTGGAGTTGATTCGGACGCGACCCTCTCCGTCGCTGACCGTCGCGCGAGCGACGGCCGTCTTCTTCTTACCGGACGTGTTGGTTACCATGTGACGTTAGCACCTAGTTCCTTGGAGACCTCGCCGACGGTGACGAAGCGAATCGTCGAGAGTCGGTCCAGCGACGTTCCCTCGATGATTTCGCCGTCCTCGTCGAACGGGTTACCGACGTACACGCGGACGTTCTCGAACGCCTCGCGGCCGTCCTGCTGCTTGTACGGCAGCATGCCGCGGATGGCGCGCTTGAACACGCCGTCCGGGCGCTTCGGGTAGTACGGACCGCTGTCGGAGCCCAGCTCCGCTCGCGTGTTGTACGTCTCGAAGATGTCCTCCTTGGTGCCGGTGATGACTGCCTGCTCGGCGTTGACGACGGCGACCGACTCGCCGTCGAGGGCGCGCTCGGCGACGTTGCTCGCCACGCGGCCCATGATGCAGTCCCGCGCGTCGACGACCACGTCGGCGTCGAACTCCGCGAGACTCATCGAATCACCCGCACGTCGGATCCTTCGGGGTTCTGTTCGACTGCCTGTTCCAGATGGACGGCCTCGCCGTCGGCGTGCTCGATTTTCGTCTTCGCGCTGCCGGAGAAATCCACGGCAGCGACGGTGACGGACTTTCGAAGCGCGCCGGACCCCAGCACCTTGCCGGGGACGACGACGGTCTCGTCCTCGTTCGCGTAACGTTCGATGCGACTCAGGTTCACCTCGGCGTGCGTGCGGCGCGGCTTCTCCAGCCGGCCAGCGACGTCGTGCCAGACGTCCGTGCCCGAATCTCGGGCGACGGACTTCAGTTCGGCGATGAGACTGCTGAGTCTCGGACTTGTCTTACTCATGCTCGTACTCCTGGAAAGTTGTGAGAAGTCGAGTGCAGGGAGCAGGATTTGAACCTGCGAACCCCTACAGGACAGCGCCCTGAACGCTGCGCCTTTGACCTAACTTGGCTATCCCTGCACGGCCGCGATGGCGCTTCGCTTCTCCGTAGCTCCCGACCCTTTTTACCGATTTCGATTGCCGGGCCCGAGGCTCCCGGGGCAGGAGTGGGCGTCGGCGCGGTAGTGTGGGTCGGAGCACTCATTGTTATAGTTGGACTGCCTGTTCGAGTTCGTCCGCGCGGTCGACCAGGGAGTCGACTGCTCGGAGAACCAGCTCTGTCACGGGCATCGAGCCGTCGGATTCGACGTGGAAGACGAACGCGCCGGGAACGTCCTCGACTTCGAGCTCCTTGCCGGGGTACCGGTTCGTGAGGTCGTTGTCGAAGTCGTCGGTCGGCACGAGTTCGCCGTCCTCCTCGATGACGCCGCGGAGCATCTGGGGCTCCTCGTCGGCGTACTCGTCGCGTTCGCCGACGACGTTCACGCGCTGGAGGTGTCGGTAGCCGACAGCGACGCCGCCCTGGTGTTTGGCGTGGTCGCGGCCGTAGCCGAGTTCCGCGTCGGCCTCCAACTCGAGGCGCTGGTCGTCTTTGAGCTCGATGATGGGGATGTTCTCGTCGGCGGCCTCCACTTCGGGGTCCTGACAGACCAGGTCCCCGGAGTACGCCGTCCCCGGGCCCTCGACGTCGAGCGCGAGCGTGACCGTGTCACCCTCGGCGAAGTCCTCGGGCGTCGTCAACGGCACGAGGCCGAGACGCAGCGCGAGCTGTTCGTCGAACATCACGCTGGAGTTCTCGACGAACCGGACGGTGTCGATGGACAGCGTCGGAACGTCGGCGATGATCGCTCGCCGAATGCCGTTCGCGAACGCCGGCGTGATGTTGCGAACGACGAACCGGGCTTCCCGGTCGTCGCGGTCGATGAATTCGACGTCGAAGTCCGTGCTCATTGCTTAGTACCCGCTGTTCTTCGGGGGACGCGTCCCGTCGTGGGGGACGGGCGTCACGTCCTCGATGCGGCCGATTTCGAGACCGGCGCGAGCGAGCGCTCGGATGGCGGCCTGCGCGCCCGGACCCGGGCTGCGCTGGAGGTTGCCACCGGGGCCGCGCACGCGAACGTGCACCTTGTCGATGCCCTGGTCTAAGACGTCTTCGGCGAGCTGTTCGGCCATCTGCATCGCGGCGTACGGCGACGCCTCGTCACGGTTCTGCTTGACCACCGTCCCGCCACTCGACTTTGCGAGCGTCTCGGCGCCCGTCTCGTCGGTGACCGTCATGATGGTGTTGTTGAACGAGGCGTGGATGTGCGCGATGCCCCATTTGGTGTCGTCAGCCATATTGTGTTACTCCTGTGCACCGGCGCGAGCCGGGTGCAGTTCGTCTGTGAGGTCGCTTCGTTCGTCGAACGCGATGGCGTCCTCCTCGGACACCTCGACCGTGTAGGAGGGCTCCGTGACGCGGCTCCCGTCGACCGTGATGTGGCCGTGGGAGATGAACTGCCGGGCCTGACCGACAGTGTTCGCGAGGCCCTCGCGGTAGACGACCGTCTGCAGGCGGCGTTCGAGGACGTCCGTCACGTCGAGCGAGAGGACGTCGTCGAGGCTCTCCTGGTTGGAGAGCACGCCGATGCGCTGGAGGCGGGAGACGAACTCCTCGCCGCTGACCGTCTCCGTCTGGCCGAGCAGGCGACGCGCCTCGCGGCGGAAGTTGCGCAGTTCGGACTGCGCTCGCCAGAGCTCCTCCTTGTTCTTCAGGCCGTACCGGGAGACGAGGTCGCTCTCCTCGGAGATGCGTTCGCCCTGATACGGGTGATTCGGCGTCTCGTAGAACTTGGTGTTCTCGCCTGGGAGCGCCATTATTCTTCCTCACCCGCTGCTTCTTCTGCTGCCTGTTCTTCCTTGATAGCCTCGACGTTGACGCCGATGGTACCTTCCGTACGACCGGTGGACTTGGTGCGCTGACCGCGGACCTTCTGTCCGCGCTCGTGTCGGATGCCCTTGTAGGACCGAATCATCTGCATCCGATTGATGTCCTGGTCGCGCGTCAGGTTGACGTCGTTGCCGGTGACGTGCTGGGTCTCGCCGGAGTAGAAGTCGTTCCGACGGTTCGCGAGCCACTCCGGAGCGTGGTCCGCGAACTCGTTGACGGCCGCCTTGATGTCGTCGATGACATCGTCCTCGAGGCGACCAATCGTCGCGGTGCGGTCTACGTCCGCGTTCTCCGCGACGACTCGCGCGACTCGTCGGCCGACGCCGTCGAGTTCCGCGAGCGCACGCTCGACGGTCTTGGTGCCGTCGAGGTCTGTCTGCCCGATGCGGACGAAGTACTGAATGTCCTCGTCCGCGTCTTGTTCTTCCGAACTCATGTTTTGATGTGTTGTGGAAAGGCGTCGTGGCGGGGATTTGAACCCCGGAGGCTTGCGCCACAGAGTTAGCAACCCTGCGCCTTGACCAGGCTAGGCTACCACGACACGCTTTCGGGTGTATCTTCGCCCTCTCGGACTCGGGACCCGGCGCCCCTACAGTGACTGCGTTCGTGAGAAATCGCGGCCCGTACTTAAACATCACGAAAGGGCGTGGGCCCCGCGCGCCAACCGCTCCCACGACACACGCGAGAGTCGTCGCCCGTCAGTCGGTGCGTTCGGTGCCGCCGTCGGCGTACACTTCCACGTAGTCGTCGTTGACCTCCCAGCCGCCGTCGCCGTCCTCTACCATGTACTCGCCGTAGTACGGCACCCGGTTCTCGACGGTCTCCCGGAACGCCTCCCGAATCTCGGGCTTGGTCATCTCGCCCATCGACCGCAGGTCGTCGTTGCGGTTCAGACAGCCCTTGAGGTACCCCTCGTGCGTGACGCGCACGCGGTGGCAGTTCGCGCAGAACTCCTCGTTGCCGACGGGGTCGACGATTTCCACCATGCCGCCGTTCACCCAGTACCGCCGTCGGTCGTGCATCTCGCGGTGCTCGACGCGGTCCGCGCGCTCTTCGAGCCAGTCGTGGACGTCGTCGATGTCCACCGCCCACTCCGGGTGGCCGGCGATTTCGGGCATGTACTCGATGAGCTGGAGCTGGAGCGCGTCGTTCTCCGCGACGTGGTCGACCATCTCGGGCACGTAGCCCGCCGTCTTCCGGAACACGACCATGTTCAGTTTCACCGGGTCGAGGCCGGCGTCCACGGCCGCGCGCACGCCTTCGAGGACTTTCTCGTAGGCGCCGCTCTTCGTGAGCGCCTTGAAGTCCTCGGCGTCCAGCGCGTCCTGCGAGACGTTCACGCGTTCGAGGCCCGCGTCCACGAGGTCCTCCGCGCGCCCGGGGAGGAACGTCCCGTTCGTCGTCATCGACACCTCCATCGAGTCGGGCGTCCGTCGGATTATCTCTTCGAGGTCGTCGCGGAGCATCGGCTCCCCGCCGGTGAGTTTGACCTTCTCGACGCCGAACTCCTCGACGACTTCGAGGAACCGGACCACGTCGTCGGCGCTCATCTCGTGGTCCCGTGGGTCCATCGGCCCGCGCGTGTCCCCCAGCCCCTCGTTGTGGCAGTAGACACAGTCGAAGTTACAGCGGTCGGTCAGGGAGACCCGGACGCCGGAGACCTCGCGCCCGAACGAGTCCGAGAGCATGCCGAAACGTGGCACGCACAGACGCTTAAACTCGTGGGTGTAAGCGGGGATTTCGTAACCCCGAGCAGTTACATTACGGGTGGAACGTGTGGTTGCGGCCGCACGTTCGTTCGACACAACCCTTATCGGCGCACCACCTCCTACTCGCGGGCATGAACGAAGACGACGTGCTGGACCTCCTCCGCGACGTCGAGGACCCGTCCCTCGACGACGACATCGTCTCCCTCGGCCTCGTCAACGACCTCGACGTCGACGGCGACAAAGTCACGCTCTCGCTCGCGCTCGGCGCACCGTACTCCCCCACAGAGACCGACATCGCCGGCCGCGTCCGCGAAGTCCTCTCCGACGCCGGCCTCGAACCCGACCTCACCGCCGCCATCCCCGACCGCAACGGCGGCGACGTCCTCCCCGGCGTCAAGAACGTCATCGCAGTCGCCTCCGGCAAGGGCGGCGTCGGCAAGTCCACGGTCGCCGTCAACCTCGCGGCCGGCCTCTCCGACCGCGGCGCCCGCGTTGGCCTCTTTGACGCCGACATCTACGGCCCCAACGTCCCCCGGATGGTCGACGCCGACGACCACCCGCGCGCCACCGAGAGCGACACCATCGTCCCGCCCGAGCGCCACGGCATGAAGCTCATGAGCATGGCGTTCATGGTCGGCGACGACGACCCCGTCATCTGGCGCGGCCCCATGGTCCACAAGGTCCTCACGCAGCTCGTCGAGGACGTCGAGTGGGGCAACCTCGACTACCTCGTCGTCGACCTCCCGCCGGGCACCGGCGACACCCAGCTCACCATGCTCCAGACGGTCCCGCTCACCGGCGCCGTCGTCGTCACCACCCCGCAGGACGTCGCCGTCGACGACGCCCGCAAGGGACTCCGCATGTTCGGCCGCCACGACACCACCGTCCTCGGCATCGCCGAGAACATGAGCGGGTTCGTCTGCCCCGACTGCGGCGGCACCCACGACATCTTCGGTAGCGGCGGCGGGCAGGAGTTCGCCGACGAGAACGAACTCCCGTTCCTCGGCTCCATCCCCCTCGACCCCAGCGTCCGCCAGGGCGGCGACGAAGGCGCGCCGGTCGTCCTCGACGACGACAACCAGACCGGCGAAGCGCTCCGCGAGTTCGTCGCCGAAACCGCAGATATGGTCGGCCTCGTCCACCGCCGCAACGCCAGCCGACCCGCCAAGCACTGACGACTCACCATGTCTGAGTTCGACGACACCGAGAAGCGCGACGTGCTCCGCGACGTCGCCGACGAACTCCGCGAGGAGGACAGCGAGGAAGCCGAACGCGTCGCCGCCATCGTCCACCGCGTCAGCGACATCTACGACGAGGACGAGGACGTCGACGCCCAGCACGTCTACCTCAACATGCGGAACATCCTCCAGATATCCGAACAGGGCGGCATTGAGCGCTAGCGCGACCGCCGCCACAGAACCGCACCGAGCAACGCGAAGACGACGAGCACCGCGCCAGCCCGTCGCTCCAGCGGCGACAGCGCCTCGTCGTCGACGTACCCCTCGCGGTACTGCCGTGCCGTCTCGTTGTCATAACTAACGTCCGCCCGTTCACCTGGAACCTGTTCGAAGTGGTCGTCCCACGCGTTCGCGGTCTCGTTGGGCTTCGCCATGAACTCCTTCTGGTCGAACTTCCCATCCGGACTGCCGGTATCGTTGAAGACCATCACTTTGCCGGCGACCACCTCGTTCGCCCCCTCGTTGAGTGGTATCTGGAACTCACTCGTATTCCCCGGCTGTGGAGCACCGATCTCGAATGCACCCTCCGTTTCGAACGTCTCTGCTTGTACGTGCAGTGCGTATGCTCGTTTCCCCGGGTTATGGACTGTGGCGATAAGTATTGATTTATCTCCACTATCCCTAACTATTTCTAAATCAGTAAATTTTGGTGTGGGTGAGTTCTTGGCTGTTGTATTTATATGATGTGTGAAATTGAAGTTGAGGTCCTTACTACCGGCATTTATACTAATTGTATGGTTATCTGCTGTTGCATCTATGTATTCCGTCACGTTCTTTGAGAAAAATGAGGATTCATTTTCCTCTAACTCCTTTGTACCGGGGGATATACCTCTTCCATCCACTAATATACCAACCGAAGTTAGGGCCTTCCCCTTCCCCTTGTTTTCTCTTTTTATGCAGATCTGTTTCTCATCCTCATCAAATTGTACTGTATATTTGGAGTGCAATCCGACGGATTCATCTAATTCAGTTGCGATATACTTTTTCTCACCCAAACACGGGTTTTTTCCTGCTGGCATAGATATCGCAGAAATAGCAGGCGTAACAGCAAAACTCACCAAAATTAGGACAAGAATAAGTCTCTTACTCGCCATACTTTTCCTCCGATTTCTGTGTTAATATACCTTTAACTGTACCGATATTAACCATACCAGTTCCGGTGTATTCGACTGTTCGATAGACTTCACGGCTCTCCATTTCCGGTAGTTGCTTCGTATCCTCTCGTGCGAAGTACTTCGTGAGAGTGACGTTCCCTCTACCGAACGTCTTCAATACTCGTCCTCCCGCTCGACGACTACTGGCACGTGCCGTCTCTGTTCCGGCCTGTTTTCGTAACGTCCACCGCTTGTTCGGTTCGACACTGCTGATTCGAACGTTTGCAGAGCTAGCGGCACTCTCAGCTTGGAACTGACTCTGGACAGTCTTCCAAGATTGCCATTCGTACGAGGCCGGATCGACGAGCGTTCGATGCTCGGCCAAGTACACGCGCCGGGTTTCGGAGTGCTGGCGTTCGACTTCGTACTCGTATTGGCGCTCGTACTCCGGTTCGCGGACGGTCACCCGCCGGAGGTCGCCAGTATACTCGTGGGTATGGCTACGTGGTCTCGTCGACCAGTACGTTTTGTAGACAGTCCTGCTCCTGGTGACTTCTCTCGTTCGAGTCACCGTATGCGTCTCTGTCGTCGATACGGTAGTCCGGTATATTCTGCAGCCGAACATCCCACACTTCTCTTGCAGTTTAATCTCTTGTTCCGTCGTCGTGTACGTGTCCTCGTAGGTCTCCGTGGTTTCGTACGTCTCGGTCGTCTCGTAGCGGAACTCCTTCTCAGTTCGGTACTCGGCGTCGCGGACCTGCTTTCGTCGAGTGTCCCCGGTGAACGTACCAGCACCGCCTCGATCCGAGCGCCACTCATTCTCCATAGTCGTCCACGTTTGCGTTTCGGTCGTCGTCCCATTGGCCGACCACTCGGGATTCGACTCCAAGAAGAACTGCTGTCGTTCCGGCTCGTAGAACCTCCGGCTGTCAACGTCGTACTCTACGGGGTCGGTCTTGACGTACTTCTCGAGGCCGTACGCGTGACCTGCGTCGTCGACCCGCCGCACTTCGTATCCGGCGTCGAGGAGGTCGTCACGAACCTGTTCGCTCGTCGTATGCTTGACGGTGTACCGGGGACGCTCGACTAAATACGAGATCGACGTCGAAATGTCGGTCACCTCGCTGTACGCGGAGGCGTAGACTGTCGGTTGAGGTACCGTGATGTTGTATTCCACGTGGGGGTGTGCCGTCGGATACGACGAGACGTTGATTGCTCCGTCACGGAACGCCTTCGCTGGCACTTCTATCTTCCACTGATGGCGTCTACCTCTCCCCTCTGGGTCCGGGTCGTCGACTCGCCCGGGTTTCTCTTTGTGGAGCGTTCGGTTGACTACGGAACCGTGTTCTGGGCGAATGTTGAACGATAAGCTCTCGTTGTACGTCTCCTTCGTCAGATAATAGCGTTCAGAGGTAATCGTGATGGGGACAGTCTCGTTCGGATAGAACGGGCCGTTGTCCTCGATCTTCGCGTCAGCGAGCTCCGGTGCAAACCAGTCCAGTAGGTAGGACGAGTTCGTGCTCTGCTGCTGCTGGTCGACGAGTTGCAGCCGCACGATGCTGCTCGCGGACAGCGTCACTCTCGACTGTTCTTTGCTCGCGTCGAGGCCGGACCAGTGGTACTCTACTGACGTTCCATCCGGGTCAAAGGACCGCCTCGCATCGAAAGTGATCCCCCTGAGCGCGTCATGTTCTCTCTGTGGGTCGATCGTTTCGAGGTAAACCTCTGGGGGAGCAAGTGTTACCGGGACTGTGTCACTAGTTTGGTTATAATAATCATCTATTCTCCAAGTCACTCTCGAACTCCCGCTAATCGGCAAAATTTCCCCTCTATATGCAGACCTCTCTAATAATAACAGACCCTCTTTTTGTGAGGTGGATGTTATATTTGACTTCCATTCCACCCCTGGTATATTTATTTTAAGCCCTAACTGCTCCGGCTCCACCCCATTCAAATCTACTTTCACGCGGTACGTCGCCGTGTAACGGGACTCGTCGATTCGCGGATGGTACTGGTCGAGTGGGCCGTCTTGAACGAATCCGGCCGACAGGACTTCTGGTGGACCGGGTACCTCGACGGTACGGATGGCGACGTCAGTTTGTCCGCGGGCGTCGCGGGCTCGAACCGTGATCGTGTGGTTGCCGGGTTCGAGAGATTCGAGGTGTGTCGTCGCGGTGAGTCTGTCTCCGTTCACGCGGCCGCCGAGGTCGTCCGTGGTGAGTGTCTCGGCCGGTTCTCCGTCCACGTTCACGGTCACGGTGTAGAGGTTCTCGTAGTCGTCAGTGGCGTCGACGGTGACGGGAACGACACTGCTGTCCTCGACTTCGACGGTGGTCAGTTCGGGCGCGGGGTCGGCGACGACAGTTCGGCTGCCGTCCGGGAACGTGGCGACGCCGCCGTCGATTGCGGCGTAGAGTTCGTGGACGCCCGCGGTGAACGAACGCGAGGTCCCGGAGCCAGTTGCGACGTGTCGGTCGTCTTGGTGCCACGTGCCGGAGACGTCGTTCGTGAGTTCGTACTCGGCGGTGAGTTCTCCGCGACCGGTGACGACTTTCGGACCGACGACGTCGGCGTCTTCGGGAGTCTCGGGTGGACTAGCGCCCGTCGGGACTGTATCGGCGACTTCGACGACCGTGGTGGACGTTTCGGCACTGTCCCGCTGGCCGTCCGCGTCGATGGCGGTGACAGAGACGGTGTGCGTTCCGGGCGTCGGGAAGTGGACGGTTCGTGTCGCGCTCTCGGCGTCACCCGAGACCGTCTTGGTCGCGACGTGTTCGCCGTCGACTCGCCAGCGGAGTCGGTCCAGCGGCGCGCTGCCGGCGCTGGCGTCCGCGGTAAACCGTGCGGGGTCGCCAGTTGTGGTCTCTGTCGGTCCGGCGAGCGATGCTGCGGGCGGGTCGCCGGGTTTGACGGTGACGTACAGCGTGTCTGTCGCCGTGGCTCCGTCGTCGTCGGTGACTTCGAGCGTGACGCGGTACGTGCCAGTCGCTTCCGCTTGGAAGGTTGTCTGCTGGCAGCTCCGACACTGCGTCGTCGTCGCGTTCGTCGCGTCGCCGGATTCGGCGGCGACGGTCCAGCGGTAGCGTTCGACGGCGCCGTCGGGGTCTCGGGAACCGCCAGCGTCCAGGTAGACGGTCGTTCCTCGCGTGACGTTCTGGTCGAGGCCCGCGTCGGCGAGCGGGGCTTCGTTCGATGCGGCGATGCCGGGTGTCGCTACGGTGGCAAGAACCAGGCACGCAGCGAACAGGCAAGCTACTCTCACACTACTCGAAGTTGAACTTACCACCTAGTATATAAAATTTCACAGTTGAATTTCAAGTATTATAATCGCGGGAGGTTTCGGTGAGCCGTAGCGCGAGGGCGTCTACTGCATTCCTTAATCATCTTCAGTTGTTAATGGATGGCAAACGATTTAGTGTGGGTCCGACGAACACCCTACTAACGGTCCGAGCACGGGCCAGAGGGTTACACTATGACTGATGACGAACTCATCTGGCGAGTGGCAGGGGGTTCCGGCGACGGAATCGACTCCACGAGTCAGAACTTCGCGAAGGCGTTGATGCGGTCCGGACTCGACGTCTTCACGCATCGACACTACCCGTCCCGAATCCGCGGCGGCCACACGTACGTCGAGATTCGGGCGCGGGACGGCAACGTAACGTCGCGCGGCGACGGCTACAACTTCCTCCTCGCGCTCGGGGACTCGTTCGCGCGCAACCCCAGCGAGAACGCCGTCTACGGCGACGAGGAAGTGAAGCCGCTCTCCGAGAACCTCGACGACCTCCGCGAGGGCGGGGTCATCGTCTACGACGAGGGCCTCCTCGACGTAGAGGACGTCCCGAACTTCGAGGAGCGCGCCGAGGAGAACAACTGGCACGTCTACCCGCTCGACCTCCGCAGCCTCGCGAAGGAGCACGGCCGCGAGGTCATGCGCAACACCGCGGGCGTGGGCGCGACGGCCGCGCTCATCGACATGGACCTCGAGCACATCGAGGACCTGATGTCGGACGCGATGGGTGGCGAGATTCTCGAGCAGAACCTCGAGGTCCTCCACGACGCCTACGAGCAGGTCAACGAGATGGACCAGTCCCACGACCTGACGGTGCCCGAGGGCGAACACGACGAGGAGCAGGTCCTCGTCTCCGGCAGCCACGGCATCGCGTACGCGGCCATCGACGCCGGCTGTCGGTTCATCTCCGGCTACCCGATGACGCCGTGGACGGACGTGTTCACCATCATGACGAACCTCCTGCCGGACATGGGCGGCATCTCCGAGCAGGTCGAGGACGAAATCGCGGCGGCGGCGCTCGCGGTCGGCGCGAGCCACTCCGGCGTGAAGTCGATGTCCGGGTCGTCCGGTGGCGGGTTCGCGCTGATGAGCGAGCCGCTCGGCCTCGCGGAGATGACCGAGACGCCGCTGGTCCTGCTCGAAGCGATGCGCGCGGGTCCCTCCACGGGGATGCCGACGAAGCCCGAGCAGGCCGACCTCGAGCACATCCTGTACACGAGTCAGGGTGACAGCCACCGCGTCGCCTTCGGGCCCAGCGACCCCAAGGAGTGCTACGAGCAGACGCGGACGGCGTTCGAAATCGCCTACGAGTACCAGATTCCGGCCATCGTCGTCTACGACCAGAAGCTCTCCGGCGAGTACCGGAACGTGGACGCGTCGTTCTTCGACCGCGACCCGAACCCGGACCTCGGGAGCACGCTCACCGAGGCGGAACTGGAGGACGCGCCCCACGACGACACCGGGAAGTTCGAGCGGTTCCGGACGGATGGCGTCGAGGACGGCGTCAGCCCGCGCTCGATTCCCGGTCAGTCCGGCGGCCGCTATCTCGCGTCCGGCAACGAGCACTGGCCGACCGGCCACATCGCCGAGGACCCCGACAACCGCGTCGCGCAGGTCGAACGCCGGCTCCAGAAGCTCGACGCCATCCGCGACGACCTCGACGACCGCGACCAGCAGGTCGTCTACGGCGACGAGGACGCGGACTTCGGGCTCATCGTCTGGGGCAGCCAGCAGGGCACCGTCGAGGAAGCCGTCGCACGCATGAACGACGACGGGAACGCGGTGAAGGCGCTGGGCGTCAGCGACCTCTCGCCGTTCCCGGTCGAGGAGGTGCGGGAGTTCATCGAGAGCGTCGACGAAGCCATCGTCGTGGAGATGTCCTCGACGAAGCAGTTCCGCGGGCTCATCCAGAAGGAGCTCGGGAACGTCGACGGCAAGCTCTCCAGTCTCCTGAAGTACAACGGCAACCCGTTCGAGCCCGCCGAAATCGTCGAAGCGGTCGAGCTCGAACAGGACGGCGGCGGGGAACCGACCGCCCAGACTACCCTCGAACCTGCGGCAGGTGACTAATCCATGAGCAAAGCGTTCAGCGCAATCGAAGAGGAACGGGAGGTCGAACGGGACGAGTTCACGCCCGGCATCGAGCCGCAGCCGACGTGGTGTCCTGGCTGCGGTGACTTCGGCGTCTTGAAGGCGCTGAAGGGTGCGATGGCGGAACTCGGCAAGGACCCCGAGGAAGTGCTGCTGTGCACCGGCATCGGCTGCTCGGGGAAGCTCAACAGCTACTTCGAGAGCTACGGGTTCCACACGATTCACGGTCGCTCCCTGCCCGTGGCCCGCGCCGCGAAGCTCGCGAACCACGACCTCGAGGTCGTGGCGGCGGGCGGCGACGGCGACGGCTACGGCATCGGCGGGAACCACTTCATGCACACCGCCCGGGAGAACCACGACATGACCTACATCGTGTTCAACAACGAGGTCTTCGGCCTCACGAAAGGCCAGACCTCGCCGACGTCCCCGAAGGGCCACAAGTCGAAGACCCAGCCCCACGGGTCGGCGAAGGACCCGATTCGCCCGCTCTCGATGAGCCTGTCGGCGGGCGCCTCCTACGTCGCTCGCACGGCGGCCGTCAACCCGAACCAGGCCCAGGAGATCATCGTGGAAGCCATCGAGCACGACGGCTTCTCCCACGTCGACTTCCTGACCCAGTGCCCGACGTGGAACAAGGACGCCAAGCAGTACGTCCCCTACGTCGACGTGCAGGACAGCGACGACTACGACTTCGACATCACCGACCGCCGCGAGGCGGCCGACCTGATGCACGAGACCGAGGACGCCCTCTACGAGGGCACCGTCCTCACCGGGCGCTACTACAAGGACGAGGACCGCAACTCCTACCAGGAGGAGAAGCAGGAGCGCGGCGACATGCCCGAGGAGCCGCTGGCGGAGCGGTACTTCGACGACGACTACGAGTGGGAGCGCTCGTACGACGTCATCGACCGCCACAAGTAGCGTTCGCCTCGACGCCGTTTTCTTTCGCGCACGGTGGTCGCGCAGCCGCGGGCTTCGGCCAGCGACCACGACGTTTCCGAGCGACGCCGCCGTGACTTTCTCATTCGGAAGATATTTTTTCACAGCCACCAAAACAGGAGGTGTGAGTACCGAATCGACGGAAGACCGAATCCTCGCCGCGCTCGAGGAGGACGCGCAGGCGTCGTACGCCGACATCGCCGCCCGCGCGGACGTCTCGAAGCCGACGGTCCGGAAGTACATCGACAAACTCGAAGACGAAGGCGTCATCGTCGGCTACTCGGCGGACGTCGACCCGAAGAAGCTCTCCGGGCAGTCCATCGCGCTCGTGGGCATCGACGTGGCCTCCGAGCGGTACGTGGAGGCGACCCGGGACTTGAAGGAGCTAGACGCGGTCCACGCGCTGTACACGTCCAGCGGCGACCACATGCTGATGGCCGAGGTCCGCGCCGCCGACGGGGACGCGCTCGGGGAAGTCATCAGCGACGAGATTCACGGCATCGACGGCGTCACCGCCGCCCACCCCTCGTTCCTGCAGGAGCGCCTCAAGTAGTCGCGGCCGCCGCTGGAGTTTTGCACGCGCCCCGCCAACGGAGAGTATGGCGACCTTCGAGCGGGAGTTGCGGGTTCGCGCGCCGCTTGCCGACGTGTGGGCGTTCCACTCCACCATCGACGGCCTGCGGTCGTTGACGCCGGACTGGCTGAACCTGCGCGTCGAGGAGATCGAGCGGCCGGACGACGAGCCGGAGACCCACGTCCTCACGGCGGGCACGCGGATTCACGCGTCCGTGCGGCCGTTCGGCGTGGGGCCGCGGCAGACGTGGGTCTCGCACATCACCGCTCGCGAGGAGGGCGAGGACACCGCGCACTTCGTGGACGTGATGGAGGAGGGGCCGTTCCCGGAGTGGGAGCACACGCACCTGTTCTACGCGGACGGCGACGAGACGCTGATTCGGGACTACGTGGAGTACCGCGCGCCGGTCGGCGGCGTCGCCGACGAGTTCGCGCGGGTCGGGCTCGCGCCGATGTTCTGGTACCGCCACCGGCGGACGCGGGACATCCTCGACGGGTAGCGCCGACGGCCGGGTAGCTCGCCGCGAGCGCAATTCCTTTTCGGGCGGCCGGCAACGTCCAGCCGTGAGCGCCGACGACCCCGTGGTGCCGCCGATGGCCGCCGTCGCCGTGGCGGTCGTCGCGGTGAGCACGAGCGCCATCCTCGTGGAACTCAGCGACGCGCCCCGCGTGTTGAAGGCGGGCTACCGGGTGTTGTTCACGGCGGCGTTCGTCGCGCCGTTCGCGTTCCGGGAGCGCCGCGAGTACGCGGCCGTCTCCGGGAGTGACTGGCTGGTCGTGAGCGCGGCGGGCGTCCTGCTGGCGGTGCACTTCGCGTCGTGGTTCGCGTCCATCGAGTTCACGAGCATCGCGGCGTCGACGACGCTCGTCCAGACGCAGCCGGCGTTCGTCGCGGTGGGCGCGTGGCTGCTGTTGGACGAACGGGTGGGCGCGCGCATCGTCGGCGGCATCCTCGTCGCTATCGCCGGCTCCGTGCTGCTCTCGATGGGCGACTTCCTCACGGGGAGCGCGGTCGGGCCGTCGCCGACGCTCGGGAACGCGCTCGCGGTCGTCGGCGCCGTGACTGGCGCTGGCTACGTGCTCGCGGGGCGGTCGGTGCGCCAGCGGCTCTCGCTGGCGCCGTACGTGTTCGCCGTCTACGGCGTCTGCACGGTCGTGTTGTTCGCGGTGGCGGTCGCGCTCGGACTGCCGCTCGTGGAGTATCCGGTCCACGAGTGGGCGCTGTTCGTCGGGATGGCGGTCGGCCCCGGGCTGTTCGGGCACACGGTCGTCAACTGGGCGCTGAAGTACGTCGAGTCCAGCGTCGTGAGCGTCTCCCTGCTCGGCGAGCCGGTGGGGAGCACGCTGCTCGCGCTGGCGGTCTTCGGGCAGGTGCCCGGCGTATTCACGGTCGCGGGCGGCGTCGTCGTGCTCGCGGGCATCGCGGTGACGACGACCGGCCGCGCCACCTGACGAATCCATAGACGTGTATAGTTCTCCCTAGATTACGGGCGAGCTCGCGTGATGTGAGCACGAACGAGTAACGCTTTTGTGGGTGGTTTCGGTTGGCTGACCTGCATGGGACGCGTACACACCGCGCTCGTTGTCTGTGTCCTGCTGGTGGCGGCGGCGACGCCGGCCGCAGCAGCCCCCACGGACGCTTCGACCGCGGCGCCCGACGCACCCGCAGTCGGTGGCGTCGACGCCGAGGCGAACGCGACGCAGGACAACGGCACCACGGTCACGATTCTGTCGTACAACGACATCCAGACGGCGATTGCACAGAACGGCACGATGCCGCGGCTCGCGACGCTCGTCGAGCAGCGCCGCGCCGCCCACGACAACCCGACGGTGCTGTTCGGGGCCGGCGACGAGGTAAGCCCCCACTCGCTGTCGCCCATCTCCCAGTGGCGGACGCCCGTGGACGTGCTGAACGAACTCGACCCGGACGCCGAAGGCATCGGGAACCACGACCTCGACTTCGGGTTCGACGCGGTCGAGAACTTCTCGGCCGCCTCCGAGTTCCCGTGGCTGCTCGCGAACGTCGTCGACAGCGAGACCGGCGAGCACGTGCCCGGCACGGAGCCGTACACGGTCGTCGAGAAGGATGGCGTGCGCGTTGGCGTGATGGGGCTCGTCGACGAGAAAATCAAGTCCAAGACGGCGGTCGACTTCGCCGAGCAGGGCTACGAACTGCAGAACTACTCCGAGGTCGGCTCGGAGTACGCGACCCAGCTGAAAGAGGAGGAGAACGCCGACGTGGTCGTGGCGCTGGGCCACTTCGGCGTCCCGGTCGCCGAGCAGTTCGCGAACAGCACCGAGAACGTCGACGCCGTGCTGGTCGGGGACGACGAAATCGAGTACCCGCCGCAGGCGACCGACGGCGTGGTCATCAGCGAGGCCGCGGGGCGCGCGGCGTTCCTCGGTGAACTCAACCTCACCGTGCAGGGCGGCGAGGTCACCGACTGGAACGGCCGCCTGATTCCGACCACGGAGAACGTCACCAAAGACGAGAACGTCTCGGAGGTCATCGAGACGGCCCGCGGCGAACAGCTCTCGCAGGTCGCCGGGCAGACCGACGTCCAGCTGGACGCGCGGTTCTCCTCGAACTACCACGACGAGACGAACTTCGGGAACCTCATCACGGACGCGTTCCGCTGGAAGTCCGGCGCTGACGTCGCCATCACGAACGCCGGCGGCATCCGCTCGGACGCCCAGTACGGCCCCGGCAACCTCACCGCGGGCGACGTGTTCAGCGTGCTGCCGTTCAACAACCACCTCGTGACGGTGGAGCTGACCGGCGCGCAACTGGAGCAAGTCCTCCAGAGTCAGGTCGTCACCGCGGAGAGCGACACCGGCCAGCAGTACGACGCCGAGGCCCAACTGCAGGTCAGCGGCGTCACCTACGAGTGGCTCGGCCACGAGCGCACCGACGACCAGATTCGCTCGACGTACGTGAACGGCGAGCCGCTCGACCCCGAGGCGACATACACGGTCACGGTGAACTCCTACATGGCGGGCTGGGACGGCTCGCCGCTGTCGAACGCGACCCGAACGAACGTCGATTACACGATGTACGGCGAGGTCGTCTACAACTACGTCGAGAGTCAGGGGTCCGTTTCGCCCGAGGGCGAGGACCGCATCCGCCGCATCGACTACGAGACCGACGCGGGGAGCGTCGAACTCGACGGCGAGGGCGACGTCTCTGTCTCCTTCGACACGCCGACCGCGGACAACGCCACGACCGTCGAGGCGGACAGCCTCTACGCGCTGAACAGCCGCAACGAGCGCGTGAACGCGACCGACGCGTCCGTCGAGGACGGCACGGTCACCGCGACGTTCGCGGACGCCGACCTGCGGACGCTCGCTGAGAGCGGCGACGTCGAGGTGTACGGCCACTACAGCATCGAGGGCAACGAGCGGCCGTACTTCGACTCGTCCGTGCTGAACGCGGAGGTAGACGCGAACGTCGCCCAGCAGACCACCGCGACGGCTACTGCGACGGCGACGACCGAGGCCGCAGCGACGACTGCGGCGACGACCGCCAGCGACGAGACCGGCGGCACGTCGCCCGGCTTCGGCGCCGGCGCCGCGCTTCTCGCGGTGCTGGCGGCCGCGCTGCTCGCGACGCGCCGCCACTGAGCGGCGCCCGCACCGCCACCCGATTTATACGGCGGGGCCGACACGGGCAACGTACGTAGTGATGGCTGACGACGCACCCTCGTTGCCGGACATCATCGACCGCGTCGACGAGCGCGCGCTCACGCTGACGCTGTACAACGTCGACGTGCCGCGGTCCGTGCTGCGAGACATCCAATCGTACTTCGACGTGCAGTCGGTGGACCTGCGGCGCGCCGCCACCGACGACGGCATCCCGCGGAACTTCGTCGTGCTCCACGACGGCCAGGAGTTCCTCGCGTCGTCGTCGCTGCAGTCGCTGTACCGGGTGGTGCGACCCGACTCCCCGCTCATCGACGTCTCCGCCCCCGACGAAATCGAGTACCCGGAGCTGTTCCGCCACATCGACCAGTCGGTGTTCACCGACTACGGCCGCGACCGGATGGTCGTCGCGTCCCGCGAAATCGAGTCCAGCGCCCACCAGCTCGGCGGCGTCCTGCACGCGGGCTTCCAGCGACTGTCGAACCTCCGCCCGCAGTACCGGCTCTACGAGCGGCTCGCGGCCGCGGGCGTCGAGACGCACATCTACGGGCGGCCGAACTGGGACGTGCCGACGGACGCCCACGCGATTCACGCCTCCGAGGACGACGAAATCACGGACACGTGGTTCGTCGTGCTGGACGCCGACGCCGACGACGACAAGCGCGCGCTGCTGGCCGAAGAACACGAACGGGGGCAGTTCTACGGGTTCTGGACGTACGACGCAGAAATCGTCGATGCGATTCTCGCCCGCCTCCGGGCGTTCCCCGCGACGGGGCCCGCGTAGTCAGCCCTCGACCGGCTCGAAGGAGTCGCGCCACTCGTCGGGGACCGGCTGGCTCTCCCCGGTTTCCGGGTCGAGGGTGACCTGCACGGACTCGCCCTCGACGGCGACCGTCTCGCCGTCGCGGACCTCGTAGGCCATCGTGAAACTCGACCCGCCGACGTCCGTGACGCCGACCGCGACCTCCACCTCGTCGGCGTACTCGACGGTCCGCCGGAAGTCCACGTCGAGGTGCGCGACCACCATCGAGATGTCGTCCATCGCCAGCCCCGCGTACTCTCGGAGGTACGCCACGCGGGCTTCCTCCATGTACGTCACGTAGACGGCGTTGTTGACGTGTCCGAGCGTATCGTGGTCCTGGTAGCGCACGTCGACAGTGGTCGCGAACGGGAACTCGGTCATCGTCGGGAGTGCGCCTGCCGGCGGCTTAATGGCCGGGGTTGGGGCAGTCCGCTCAGGCCTGTTCGCTGCCGGACTCCGTGACGCGGACGCCCTTCGCGGCGAGGTGGCGCATCCGGCTGCGGGCGTCGTCCTCCTCCTCGGTGCCGCGGGTCGCCAGCACGAACAAAAGCGACTGGCCGCCCGGCCGCATCGTCCGGCCGGCGCGCTGGGCGCCCTGCCGGCGACTCCCGCCCAGTCCCGAGGCGACGACGGCGAGTTCGGCGTCCGGCAGGTCGATGCCCTCGTCGCCGATGCGGGAGACGACCAGCGCGTCCAGCGCGCCCGTGCGGAATCGGTCGAACAGCGCCTCGCGTTCGGCGTGCCGCGTCTCCCCGCTGACGAACGGCGCGTCGATGGCTTCGGCGAGCCGTTCGCCCTGTTCGAGGTAGTCCACGAACACGAGCGCCTGCTTGTCGGCGTGCTGGCGGAGCAAGTGCTTCACTTCCTCGTCTTTCGCGGGGTTCTCGGCGGCGAGCCGGCGGCGCGTGTGCCCGCTCTCGGCGGCGTACTCGTAGCGGGCGTCGTCGTCGCGCCACGGCACGTACCGAATCTCGACGGTCGGTTCGGCGACGTAGCCCGCGTCGAACAGCGCGTCCCAGTCCGTGCCGATGGGCGGCCCGACGAGCGTGTAGATGTCTTCCTCCTTGTCGTCCTCGCGGACGGGCGTCGCCGTGAGCCCGAGGCGGTGCTTGCTCTGGAGGTCCGCGGACCGCCGTGCGACCTCCGCGGGGATGTGGTGGACTTCGTCGTAGACGACCAGCCCCCACTCGCGGTCGTCGAAGACGTGGCGGTGGCGGTCCATCCCCGCGGTCTGGTACGTCGCGATGGTGACCGGGCGCACGTTCTTCGTGCCGCCGTGGTACTCCCCGATTTGGTCGCGTTCGAGGCTCGTGTGCGCGAGCAGTTCCTCGCGCCACTGCGCCGCGAGCTCGCGGCTCGGCACCAGAATCAGCGTCTCGCCGCCGACGGCTTCGAGCACGCCCATCGCGGCGACGGTCTTCCCCGACCCCGGCGGCCCGACGAGCACGCCCGAACTCGCGTCGACGAAGCGCTCGACCCAGTCCTGCTGGTAGTCCCGGAGTTCGAGGTGGAGGTCGACGTCCAGCGGCTCCCCGGATTCGAGGTCGCGCTCGTCCTGGACGGGGTAGCCGGCCTCGTAGAGCGTGCGCTTCAATTCGGCGACCTTGTTCTCGGCGACCCACGCCTCCGTGTCCGAGATGGGCGCGCGAATCACGTCGTCGGCGAGGTGCTGGTCGGCGACGTTCCCCAGCAGGCTCTCGGTCTTCGCTTCGAGGACGACGTAGCCGTCCTCGTGGGTGACGAGGCGGAACCGCGTCGCGCGATTCCACTGCTCTTCGACCCAGTCCTTGAGGCCGGGGCAGTCCCGCGGGAGCACGCGGTCCATCGCGTCGAGGAGGTCGTCGAGGCTCTCGAACGGCGCCGCCCACACGTCCTCCTCGCGCACCACGTACCGGTAGCTCCCCGAGCGCGTCGTGTCCGCGAGGTGCGCGAACCGCGACAGCTGGGCGCGCGTGAACTGCGCGGGCTGGTCGACGACGATTTCGCGGCGATCCGGGAACGGCACCACGCGCTCGCGGTCGGTGAGTTCCAGCCAGTCCCGCGGGTACCACACCACGGGGTCGTTCTCCACGTCCGCGCGCTCCACGTCGCCCGACTCGGCGAGTTCGGCGAGAGCGTCGGCCGCCTCCGCCTGCGTGCAGTCCAGTTCCCGAGCGACCTGCGCGGCGGTCGCGACCGGGCGGCCCACGGCTTCCAGCGCGTCGTGGAACGCCTCCTTGGAGATGTCAGTCACTACGCGAGGTACGGCGCGCGCGAAAAAACGGGTTTCGGGTCGGAGCGTTAGTCGTCCGCCGAGGCCGCACCGCCCGCGGAGACGCCCGTGCCGGGGCCGAAGTCGATGCCGAGGTCGTCGAGCTTCTCGTCGGGGACGACGCCGTCGACCCAGCCGCGGTCGCGGTAGTACTCGTCTTTCATCTTGTCGAGCTCGCAGAGCTCGCCCTCGATGCCGCCGCCGGCGGGCACCGCGTCCTCGGCGCCCTCCACGAAGCGGTCCGGGAGCGTGTCGTCGTCGCCGTCGAACCCGGCGAGGTTGTTGTAGTACCGTTCGAGGTTGTAGATGCGCTCGCCGACTTCGAGGAGGTCCTCCTCGCCGACGTCGCGGCCGGTCATGCCGTTGTACTGGGCGATGTACTCCTGGACGCCCTCCGCGAACGCGTTGAACTTGCAGATGTCGAAGGAGTCCGAGATGGCGTGGAGGTCCTGGAAGGTGGCGGTGAGTTCGCCCTTCCCCTCCCAGTCGGTGGGGTCGACTTTCTCCGGGACGCCGAGAATCTCGGCGGCGGGCGTGTACCCGCGGAGGTGGCAGCCGCCGCGGTTCGAGGTCGCGTACCCGATGCCCATGCCCTTCAGGCCGCGCGGGTCGTAGGCCGCGATGGACTGGCCCTTCACGTCGAGGCGGCAGTCGTGGGCGCCGAGCTCCTCGGCGGCGCGCTTCTGCCCCTCCGCGAGGGTGTTCGCGAGGTCGCCCTCGCGCTCGCCGATCTTCTCGATCATCTCGGTCATCGCGTCGAGGTCGCCCCAGTCGATGCCCTCGCCGTCGATGTAGCCCTTCTCGGTGGCTTCCATCGCGAACGCGAGGAGGTTCCCGGTCTCGATGCTGTCGATGCCGAGGTCGTTACAGCGGTCCATCATGACCGCGATCATGTCGCGGTCGTCGTTCATGGAGTTCGGGCCGAGCGCCCACGCGGGCTCGTACTCGTAGGACTCCATGCGGACGTTGAGGTCCTCGCCCTTGTGGTTGACGTCGACCTCGACTTCCTTCTTGCAGGCGACCGGACAGGAGTGACACGTCGGGTCGTCGACGAGGATGTTCTCCTCGACGTTCTCCCCGGAGACCTTCTCCGAGTCGATGTTGGGTTCGTCGGGTTCGGCGTCGGCTTCCGTCGTCGTGGACGTGAATCGGCCGTTCCGCGTCGGGAGGCCCTCCATCTCCTCGGTGAGGTTCATCAGCACGTTCGTCCCGTAGACGGAGAGGCCGCCCTCGTTGGGCGCGGTGACGTCGGACTCCTGAATCGCCTGCATCGCGGCCTTGTGGCCCTCCATGAACGTCTCGCGGTCGGCGGGCTTGGGCATGTCCGTGCCGGCCTTGACGACGACCGCCTTGAGGTTCTTCGAGCCCATGACGGCGCCGGTGCCGCCGCGGCCGGAGGCGCGGTCGTCCTCGTTGATGATGCAGCCGTACCGGACTTCGTTCTCGCCGCCCGGCCCGATGGTCATCGCGGAGAGGTTCTTCCCGTAGGACCCCTCGACTTCCTCCTCGAGGTCGTCGAGCGTGCCGTGGATGCCCTGCCCCCAGAGGTGGCTGGCGTCGCGGAGTTCGAGTTCGCCGTCCTCGACGACGGCGTAGACGGGGTCGTCGGCTTTCCCTTCGAACAACAGGCCGTCGAAGCCGGCCCACTTGAGGCGCGCGCCGCTCCACCCGCCGTGGTGAGAGTCGGTGACGGTGCCCGTCAGCGGGGACTTCGTGACCACCGCGATTCGGCCGCTCATCGGGGTCTGCGTCCCCGTCAGCGGCCCGGTCATGAACGCCAGCAGATTCTCCTCGGAGAGCGGCTCGACGTCGGGGCCGTTCTCGAAGACGTACTTCACGCCGAGGCCGCGCCCGCCGATGTACTCGCGGGCGTCCTCGTCGTCGATGCTCTCGTAGTCGACGTCGCCGGCGCTGAGGTCCACGCGAGCGACGTTGTCCTGGTACCCACCTAGGTCGGTCATAGTTAGTGCTCTATCGTTACCTACGGACTGTTGCGCCATAGTGATTCCCACGACAGCGTGAACGGTACCGGTTACAATTGCGGCACCGACCCGACTGCCGTCTCCGACTCTCGGTTCCGGCAGTCGTCGGAACCAGCGGGGGATTTATGCTCGTCGGAGCGCCACGACGAACCATGGAAACGGTGTCACTCGGCGTCCCGGAACCGATTCTCGACTCGCTGCCCGCCGACAGCGAGGACACGCGCAAGGACATGCAGCAGGCCGTCGCCGGCTGGGAGCGCCGTATCAACGACGCCATCGAGGCCGCGGACTCCGACGAGGAGGCGGTGTCGTACGTCGTCGACGCCGTCGAGCGACTGGAGTCCCGGCTGGAGCGCTTCGACGAGTTCGTCCCGGAACTGCGCGCGTGGGGTCAGTCCCCGATTTACGCCATCTCGTGGCGGAACCTCTACGCGGAGCTGGTCGCCCAGCTCTACGACCACGACGAGCTCGGCGCGGCGCTGGACCGCGAGCGCAACCAGCGCCTCGTCGAGGACGGCATCAGGTTCGGGAGCGCATGAACGTCGAACTGCGCTTCTTCGCGACGTTCCGGCAGGCCGTCGGCACGAAGGTCGTCGAGCGCGAGTACGACGCGGGCACGACCGTCGGCGACGTGCTCCGCGAACTCGAAGCCGAGTACGAGGGACTGGAGGGCCAGCTCGTGGAGAACGACGACCTGCGCCCCCACATCAACGTCCTCAAGAGCGGGCGGGAGGTCCTCCACCTCGACGGCATGGAGACGGCACTGGAGGACGGCGACCAGTTGAGCATCTTCCCGCCGGTGGCGGGCGGGCACCGATGAGACGCGAGAAGGAGTTCCGCGGCATCTCGGTGCGGCTCGCGCGCAACTACCTCGAGAGCCTCGGCGGCACGGCCGTCGACGACCACACCGTCGAGGGCGACGGCTGGCGCGCGGAGCTGTCCGCGGAGAAGGTCGCCATCGGGCCGTCGATGGAACTCACGGAGGTCACGGTCGCCTTCGAGGCCGACGAGGCGTTCGGCGAGGACGCCTTCGACGAGCTCATCGAGGACTTCCGGCGGAAGGCGATGCGCGCGGGCGGCTAACGTTCGACCGTTTCGAGGCTGTCAATCAGGCGTCGGGAGAACTCGACCTCGGTGAGGTCGCCGTCGGCGAGCGCGACGAACCACGACTTCTCGGCGCGCCAACTGCCCAGCGGGTCGTCGTCGAGGTCAGTCACTGTCGCTTCGACGCTGCGCACCGGCCAGTCCCGCCGGTCGAACAGCTTCCGGAAGTCGTTGACGACGTCGCCGACCTGCTGGTGGGGAATCTCGCCGTTCGCGTCGGCGGCGGCGGACTGGTAGGTGACGAAGTAGGTGTCGTCGTCGACGGCGACCTCGCGGAGGTAACAGCCGTGGTTCGTGAGCCGGGATTCGAGCGCGAACTCGCGGTCCTCGTCCATCACTTCGAGCGTCGCCCGGGAGCGCCATAGGCGTTTCAGTCCCGGAAGCGCGAACACGTTCGGGACGTGGCTTACCGGCGTGAAGGGAGAACGCGTCAGTATGAGCGTCCAGCACAGCGACCGAGCCGAAGCCACGACCCAGACGACGGTGGAGGTCGGCGCGACCGGGCACGTCCGCCGCGAACTCGGGACGCACGAGATAGAGTTCACCTTCGAGGGCGACACGCTCGGGGAGTTCCTCGACGCGTTCTTCGAGGAGTACGGCCTCGAAGACATGCTGCTCGCGGAGAGCGAGGAGGAGGAGACGGCCGCGACGTGGGCGAACTACCCCGGCGACCCGCCGGGGCGCTGGGAGCGCAACCCCGAGGGCGAGCGCACCCGGGCGTACGCTCGCGTGCTCGTGAACGGCCGGTTCAACGAACTGCTCGACGGGTTCGCCACCGAGCTGGAGGACGGCGACCGCGTCGCGCTCACGTACCCGTTCTCGTACTGCTTCTAGTCCTTGGGGTCGAACTCCAGCGCGGCGGAGTTGATGCAGAAGCGCTCTCCCGTTGGTTCGGGGCCGTCCTGGAAGACGTGCCCGAGGTGGCCGCCGCAGGTCGCGCAGACGACTTCCGTGCGCTCCATGCCGTTGCTCTGGTCGGGGCGGCGCTCGACGGCGTCGCTGTCGGCGGCGTCCCAGAAGCTCGGCCACCCGCAGTGCGCGTCGAACTTCGTGTCCGCGTCGAACAGCAGTTCGCCGCAGCCCGCACACCGGTACGCGCCGTCCTCGTCGCGGTCGACGTGCTCCCCCGAGTAGGGGCGCTCGGTGCCGGCGTTCCGCAGAATCTCGTACTCGGCGTCGCCGAGTCGCTCGCGCCACTCCGCCTCCGTCTCGGGGAGTTCGCTGGCGTCCGCGCTGCCGGTATCGGCGCTGTCACTGGCGTCGCTCATACTCACTGGTAGTGGCCGGCCGCGGGTAAACGTACAGGTCGCGGCTACAGCCCGCCGACGATGTCGGCGGCGTGTTCGAGTTCGTCCTGATTGACGGTGTGGCCCATCCCCTCGTAGATGCGCTCGGTGACGTCGGCGTCCATCGCCTCGAAGGCGTCGCGGGTCTCGTGGACGCGCTCCTCGGGGATGTGGGGGTCGCGGTCGCTGCACCCGAGGAAGACCGGGGTGCCGTCGAGGTCGCCGTCGTAGTCGTAGGTCGTCCCCTCGGGGCCGTGGAGCCCGCCGGAGAACGCGACGAACCCGCCGTACTCGCGGGGGTTGCGCGCGAGGAACTCGCTGCCCAGACACGCACCCTGCGAGAAGCCGAGGAGGGCGACGCGCTCGGCGGGCACGTGCTCGGTGACGTCCTCGAAGACGTCGTTGACGAGGCCGAGCGCGGAGTTGAACCACGGCTCGTTCTCCTCGGTCGGTTCGAGGAAGCTGTTCGGGTACCACGTCGCGCGGGCGGCCTGCGGCGCGACGAACGCGGTGCCCTCGCTGGGGAGGTCGTCGGCGAACCCGAGCATGCCCTGCGCGCGAGCGCCGCGGCCGTGCAGGAGGATGACGGCGCTGTCGGCGTCTTCGAGCGCGGGGCCGCGGGACTCGACGGGCTGTCCGGCGTGGGGGTCGGCGTCAGTCATACCACCCACTAGGTCGCCCACACGTAAACCGTTCAGCTAACCTCGGGGCCAGCCGGTGACGGCGGCGTCACCCCGGCAGTGTCACTCTGACACCTGATTCCAGTCGGAACCACTATGGGTGCTGGCTCCCTACCACCGGACATGGCAGACGAGCGATACAGCGAGGAGGCCTGCAGCGTCATCGACTCGCTGGAGCAGATCGGCTCCCAGTGGCGGCTCATCGTGCTCCACGACCTCCAGGACGGCGAGAAGCGCTTCAACGAACTCAAGCGCTCGACGGACGCCAGTTCGCGGACGCTCTCGCGGGTGCTCGACGACCTCCAGGAGATGGGGTTCGTCGACCGCCGCCTCGAAGAGGAGTCCCCGGTGGCGACGTACTACTCGCTGACTGCGAAAGGCGAGTCGCTGTTCCCGGTCTTCGACGCTATCGAACAGTGGGCCGAGGAGTGGCTCGGCGACGACGCCGACAGCGTCGAAGCCGCCGCGACGCTGGCCGACTCCTGACTCCGCGACCGCGAACGGCGGGGGTGCGGAGTGAAAGTGAAACGGCCTGCGTTGCGACGTAAATCCCGCCATTTCTACGCTTCTGCGGCCTGCAAGAGCTGGATCAACCACGACTCCGAGCGGCTCCACTTTCACCTGCGGCTCCGTTGCCGCGAACCGGCAGACCTTACGGCGCTCGCGGGGTAGGACGCCCATGACCGCGTTCGACGACCTCCCCGAGGGCTGGCAGGTGTGGAACGACGACGAGGACGGCGCGATTCTCGTCTACCGGCCCGACGTCTTCGACACCCAGCAGTTCCCCGCGCCCTGCCTCCCGACGATTCGCGTCGCGCGCCGCCCGCCCACCGAGCGCAAGCGCCGCTCGCACTCGACGCCCGACAGCTGGTTCGTCTCCCTCCGCCTCGAACCCGAAGTCCGCGTCAAAGACGCCGACGCGCGCTTCGACGCCCGGGACGCTGCCAACGCCGGCGCAATCGACCTCGCGGCGCGCTTCGACGCGGGCGACGTCGACTACCGGGGCGTCTACCAGCTCCCCCGGGACGACTACCTCGACGAACTCGACGAACTCACGGGCTGACTCACTTCTCGACTGTATCGGCCTCCGCGAGCCACTCTTGCACGCGCTCGTACGCGAGGTCCACCGCGGTCTCCACGCGCAGGATGTCCGTGTCCACAGTGAAGTCGGCGTCCGGCCAGTCGAACTCGTCGTAAATCACCTTCACCGCGCGGTCCGAAAAGCCATCTCGCTCGTGGTTCCGGCGGATGCAGGTGTCCCGGTCCGCGGTCACCAGAATCACGTTCACGTCCGGGAACTCCCGGATTCGCTGTTGCCACTGCGCCTCGTAGAACGTCCCGTCGAGCAGCCAGTTCGCTTCGGGGGATTCGGCGACGCGCTCGAAGAGGTGGTCGTACACCGGCGTCGAGAGGTCGTCCGTGTGAATCACCCGAAAGTCGTAGCCGTCGGCTTCGAGGTGTCGATTTAGGCCTAGTGTGACTGTGGTTTTCCCCGCGCCCGGCGGCCCGCACACGACCAGTATCACACCTAGGCTGTCGGTGCTCGGTCGGGTAGCTGTTCGGGCTAGGTCTAGTCTTCGTGCGAGCGTTCGCAGGAGTGGCCGACAACACTACCTCGAAAGCCCCGGGCCGCTCGGTGCTCCGGGACTCGCTGCGCGCGCTCGCTGTGCTCGCGTGCTCGCTTCGTCCGGGAGCAGCCGACCGGCCCGCCCCTTTCAGTCCACCCAATTACCGGCTGGCCAACCGGCTACGGGCGGACTGAAAGGGGCGGGTCGCTCGGCGAAGTACGCCGAAGCAAGCACCGAGAGAGCGAAGCGAACGAGGCGCGCAGCGAGGCGCACGAGTCGAGCGACCCGGGGCTTTCGAGGTGGTGTCTTCTGGAGTTGCCGTATCGCGTCGAGTACGTTCACGCCAAACGTTTCCTGCTCGTCCTGCTGGCGGGAGGCTTAACCACGCGCGAGCCGAATCCCCGGGCATGTCTATCACGTTGCTCGGGTCGCGGCTCGCGGAGCCGGGCACCGAGTTCGTCTACCGCGGGGAGTCGTCGGCCTGCGAGGGGTGCCCGTACCGCAAGCAGTGCCTGACACTCGAGGAGGGCGTGCGCTACGAGGTCAGCGAGGTCCGCGAGGGCGGACAGGTGCTGGATTGCGCGGTCCACGACGAGGGCGTGGTCGCGGTGGACGTGGAGCCGACGTCCGTGAAAGCGAACGTGCCGTCGAAGGGCGCGTACGCGGGGAGCAAGGGGAAGCTAGCGGGGCCGTGCCCGCACACGGAGTGCCCGAGCCACGAGTACTGTGAGCCGGCGGGCGCGGAGTTCGACGAGGAGTACCAGATTCAGGAGATTCTCGGGGACCCGCCCCACGACTACTGCGCGCTGGACAGGGAGCTGACGCTCGTGGAGTTCGCGCCGTCCGAGGACTGACCGACGGTGCCGCGGTGCTGGCCGCGGTAGCCGAACTGGCCGGCGTAGCCGTACGGCGAGAGGAGGACGGGATAGAAGGGGTCGTCGGCGACGAGTTCGTGGCCGTCGGCGGCGGCGAACGTCTCGCCGCGCTCGACGCGCTCGAAGTTCTCGACGAACACCTCGTACTCGTCGGCCGGCGGTTTTGGAATCGACTCGCCCATCTCGAAGACGGGAATCTCGCGTTCGACCGCGCTCCCGGGGAGCGCGCCGACCGCGGTGAGGAACTCGCGCGCGAGGCGGAACGCGTTCTCGGCTGCCGTCTCCGTCCCTTGGAGGCCGGCTTCGGCCTCGATGATGTCCGCGTCGGACGCGAACAGCCGGCCCTCGCCGAAGCCCTGCGTGTCCACGGTCGCGACGACCGGGAGCCGGGGGACGATGTCCGAAATCGAGCCGTCGAAGCCCGCGGTGATGGCGAACGGGTCGGCGTGGGACTGCGTGGAGTGCAGCGACAGCACCGTACAGCCCCGGATTTCGTCGGCGAGGCGGTGGGCGAGTTCGACCTCGTGGGCGTCCTCGGGGACGTCCTCGCCGAACGAGCGGTTGAGGTCGGCGTCGAGGTAGCGGACGTTCTCCTCGAGCGCGCGCTCGTTGGCGACGACGAGCTTCACCGGTTCGAGCACGTCGAGGTCGGCGTCGAGCAGTCGCTGGACTGCCCGGGCGCCGCAGGGCTCGTCGCCGTGGACGCTCCCGACGATTGCGACTTCGGGTTCGCCGTCGCCTAGCTGTTCGACTCGCATCGTCACGTCGTAGCGGACGCGGACGCATAGGGGTTGCCGTTGCGGCTATCGTGGCGCGCCCACCGACGGGACTACGGCCCGCCAGCCCGAACCACCGCGTGATGGACGACCACACCCGCGACCCGAGTGTCGCGCCGCCGCTGGGGAACCCGACCGGCTGGCTGGCGGACCGCCGGGTGTGGGAGCACGCAACGCTGCGGCGCGCGACCGAGCACGGCGTCCGCCTCTACAACAGCGGGGAGTTCCACGAGTCCCACGACTGCTTCGAGGACGAGTGGTACAACTACGGCAGCGGCACCACGGAGTCGGCGTTCCTCCACGGGATGGTGCAGGTGGCGGCGGGCGCGTACAAGCACTACGACTTCGAGAACGACGACGGGATGCGGAGCCTCTTCCGGACGGCCCTGCAGTACCTCGACGGCGTGCCCGGCGACTACTACGGCGTGGACGTCGACGACGTGCGCGCGACGCTGCGCGCGGCGCTCGACGACCCGAGCGCGCTCGACGGCTGGGGCATCCGCGTGGACGACGCCGCGCCGACCGCGTACCCCGCGGACTACGAGTACGTCGAGCAACTGGAGTGACTCCCCGGAGTTTTTTCCGTGGGTACGGCTGTAGTAGGCTTAGATGACAGTCGACACGCTCCTGTTGCCCCTCCAGTCGAGCGCCGGCGACGCGGTCGCTGGACTGTTCGCATTGCTGTTCGCGCTGGTGGTCTTGGTCGCCGTCGTCGGCGGGATGTGGCTGACGTTCTCGAAGGCCGGCGAGCCCGGCTGGGCGGCCATCGTCCCGATTTACAACGTCTACGTGATGCTCAAAATCGGCGGCAACGAGTGGTGGTGGCTGCTGTTGCTGTTCGTCCCCCTCGTGAACGTCTTCGTGACGGTGAAGATGTCTATCGACGTCGCGAAGTCGTTCGGCTGCGGCGTCCTGTTCGGCATCGGGCTGTGGCTGCTCCCGGTCGTCTTCTTCCCCGTTCTGGGCTTCGGCGACTACGACTACCGCGGCCCCGGCGGCTCCGGCCCCAGTAGCGGCCAGTCGTTCTGAGCGCTCGCGGGCCTGACCGGAACCACTAACGGGCGTCCGGTCAGTCCTCGACGTAATGCGAATCACTGACTACGAGCTGTTCCACGCCGCTCCGCGGTGGCTGTTCCTGAAGGTCACGACCAGCGACGGCACCGTCGGCTGGGGGGAGCCGGTCGTCGAGGGTCGCGCGAAGACCGTCGAGGCGGCCGTCGAGGAGCTGTTCGAGAGCTACCTGCTGGGCGAGGACCCGACGCGCATCGAGGACCACTGGCAGGCGATGTACCGCGGCGGCTTCTACCGCGGTGGCCCCGTCCTGATGTCAGCCATCGCGGGCGTCGATCAGGCACTGTGGGACATCAAGGGGCAGACGCTGGGCGCGCCGGTCTACGAACTGCTCGGCGGGCCGGCCCGCGACCGGGTCCGCGTCTACCAGTGGATCGGCGGCGACCGCCCGGACGACGTCGGCGAGGCCGCCACGGAGAAGGTCGAGGCGGGGTTCACGGCGCTGAAGATGAACGCGACCCCGGAGATGCGCCGCGTGGACAACCCGAAGGCTGTCGAGGAGGCCGTCGAACGCATCGCCGCCGTCCGGGAGGCGGTCGGCGACGAAGTGGATATCGGCGTGGACTTCCACGGCCGCGTCTCGAAGCCGATGGCGAAGCAGTTGGTCGCCGCGCTGGAACCGTACGACCCGTTCTTCGTGGAGGAGCCCGTGCTCCCCGAGCACAACGACGCGCTCCCGGAGGTCGCGGCGAAGACGACGACGCCCATCGCGACCGGCGAGCGGATGTACTCGCGGTGGGACTTCAAGGAGGTCTTCGAGCAGGGGAGCGTGGACGTGATTCAGCCGGACCTCTCGCACGCCGGCGGCATCACCGAAGTCAACAAGATCGCGTCGATGGCGGAGGCCTACGACGTGGCGCTGGCGCCCCACTGCCCGCTCGGGCCGGTGGCGCTGGCGTCGTGCGTGCAGGTGGACGCCGCGGCGCCGAACGCGCTGATTCAGGAGCAGAGCCTCGACATCCACTACAACGAGGGCAGCGACGTGCTGGACTACCTCGAAGACCCGTCGGTGTTCGAGTACGAGGACGGCTACGTGGACCTCCCGGAGGGGCCGGGGCTGGGCATCGACGTGGACGAGGACGCGGTTCGCGCGGCCGACGAACCCGACTGGCACAACCCGGTCTGGCGCCACGAGGACGGCGGCGTCGCGGAGTGGTAGACAGGAGGTAGCGCCGGGATTCGGCCGCGTCAGCCGGCCAGTCGCCGAGCCTCGCGTGCCGCGAGCAGTCGTCACTCCTTTCGGTGTGTTTATGTACGCCGTAGCTGTCAGTATAGCCCGAGAACCATGCTGTCAGTATGATACTACCAACAGAACACCGGGGGTGGCTGGCGTGAGCCGCATCGGCGACGCCGCCGCCTTCGTCACGAACCACAGCAAAGCCATCATCGCCGTGATGCTGGTGTTGACCGTCCTCATCGGCGCCGGAGCCGGCGACGTCCAGCAGTCGTCGTCGCTGGACCAGTTCCAGACCGAGAGCGACGAGTCACAGAAACTGGACTACATCGAGTCGAACTTCAGTTCCGGCGCGGAGAACGCCACGACCGTCCAAGTCGTCGTCCGCGACGACAACGTCCTCACGAAGGACGCGCTCGTCGGGACGCTGGAGTACGAGCGCGCGCTCTACGACAACGAAACGGTCAACGAGACGCTCGCCGACGACGGCGCCATCACCGGCATCGCGAACGTCGTCGCGACGGCGTCCATCCAACAGGAGGAGGGCCGCGAGCTACAGGCCACCCTCCAGGAGTTCGAGCAACTGAACGAGACCGTCCAGTCCGAGCGGGCGACACTCGAACAGCGGTCCGCGGCGCTGAACGCGACCGCCGAGTCGCTGCGCGCGGAGCTCACGGTCCTCCGACAGAACCCGGACGCGAGCGTCGAAGCGGCGTTCGACCGGGTGCGCGCGAACTCCTCGGTGAACCTCACCGACAGCCACTACGCGACCTTCGAGCGGGCCGCAAGCGACCTCCGGAGCGCGCAGAGCCAGTCCGAAGTCGAGGCCGCCTACCGGCTCGGCACGCGCGGCGTCCTCGAAGCCGAGTACGCGGCGCTCGAAGAGCGCTCGAACGAGCTCGAGTCGCAGGCCCAGCGCCTCCAGACGCTCGGCGAGGAGCTACAGACCCAGCGCGCGACCTACGAGAACGCCAGTAACGCGACGCTGGACGAACAGCTCGCCCAGCTCCAGTCGCTGAACGACTCGGAAGTCGAGTCGCTGGTCGCCACCGTCCTCGGCGGCGGGCAGAACGGCGGCAACGGCCAGTCCGTGTTCGGCCTGATGCCGACATCCTACGAGCCCGGCTCGACCACCGCGGAGGCGACGATGCTCGTCGCCACCCAGCAGACCGACAGCGAGGCGCCCGCGGGCGGGCCGACCGGCAGCGAGACCATCGTCGACGCCCAGCTCGCGATGCAGGACCTCGGCGACGACCGCGCGCAGGAGTTCCTCGTGTTCGGCGGCGGCATCATCACCCACGAGATCGACTCCTCGATGACCGACAGCCTGCTCATTGTCGGGCCGCTGGCCATCCTGTTCGTGCTCGTGGCGCTGGCGGTCGCGTACCGCGACGTCCTCGACATCCTCCTCGGGCTGTTCGGCATCGGCGCCGTGTTGGCGTGGACGTTCGGCTTCATGGGACTGGCCGACATCTCGTTCAACCAGATCATGATCGCGGTGCCCGTGTTGCTCATCGGGCTCTCCATCGACTACGCGATTCACATCTTCATGCGGCACCGCGAGGAACGCCTCGGTGCCGTCGACGACCCCGACCGCCCCGCCGACCCGCGCGGGTCGATGCGCGTCGCGCTCGCCGGCGTCGGCGTCGCGCTCGTGTGGGTGACCGCCACCACGGTCATCGGATTCCTGTCGAACCTCACCAGTCCGGTGCCGCCCATCGGCGACTTCGGCGTCGTCTCCAGCGTCGGCATCGTCGCCGCGCTGCTGGTGTTCGGCGTGCTGATTCCCGCGATGAAGGTCGAACTCGACGCCTTCCTCGAATCGCGGGGCTGGGACCGCAAGAAGCGCGCGTTCGGCACCGGCGGCGGCCGCTTCAGCGAGGTGCTGTCGTTCGGTTCGAAGGCCGCCCGGAAGGCGCCCGCCATCGTGCTGGTGCTCACGCTGCTCGTGACCGCCGCGGGCGCGTACGGCGCGACGAACGTCGACACGTCGTTCAATCAGCAGGACTTCCTCGCGGAGGACCCCGCCGACTGGATGAAAGACCTCCCCGAGCCGTTCGCGCCCGGCGAGTACACCGCCAAGGCGAACCTCGAGTACGTCAACGACCGGTTCTCCCCGGAGAACTCCCAGGCCCAGATTCTAATCGAGGGTGACGTCGCCAGCGACAGGTCTCTAGAGCGGATACAGGCGGCCCGCGACGCCGCCGCCGAGCAGAACGTCACGTACACGCTCGCGAACGGCGAGCCCGGCGTGCAGGGGCCGCTGTCGACGATGCAGGCGGTCGCGGCGTCCAACGAGTCGTTCAACGAGACGTTCCACGCCGCGGACACCGACGGGAACGGCGTCCCCGACCGGAACGTCGAAGCCGTCTACGACGCGCTCTACGAGACCGCGCCCGAGCAGGCCGGCTCGTACATCCACCAGACCGACGACGGCGACTACGCGGCGGCGCGCCTCGTCGTCTCCACGCAGGGCGGCGCGTCCGGCGGCGAAGTCACCGAGCAGATGCGCGACGTCGCGGACGTGGCGGCCGGCGACGGCCTCGAAGCCACCGCGACCGGCAGCGCCATCCTGAACAAGATCGTCCAGGACCAGCTGCTGGACACCGTCATCCAGAGTCTGCTCGTGACGCTCGTGGCGGTGTTCGCGTTCCTGATGGCGACCTACCGCCTGACGGACGGGAGCGCGACCCTCGGCGCGGTCACGCTGCTGCCCGTCGTCCTGAGCGTCGCGTGGATTCTGGGGACGATGTACGTCTTCGGCATCCCGTTCAACGTGCTCACGGGGATGATCACGAGCCTCACTGTCGGGCTCGGGGTGGCGTACAGCATCCACCTCAGCGAGCGCTACATGCAGGAGCTGGAGCGCACCGACACCGTCTGGGAGGCGATGCGCACCGCCGTCACCGGCACCGGCGGCGCGCTCCTCGGGAGCGCCGCGACCACCGTCGGCGGGTTCGGCGTGCTCGTGTTCGCCATCCTGCCGCCGCTCCAGCAGTTCGGCATCATCACCGGGCTCACCATCGTCTACGCGTTCCTCGCGGCGGTGCTGGTGTTGCCGACGCTGCTCGTCCTCTGGACGAAGTACCTCGGCCCGGAGGACGCGAACTTCGGCGGCGACGGCGACGACCCCGACCCGCCGGCCGACGACGGTGACGACCCGAGCACGACAGCGAGCGCCGAGCCGGTCGTCGACGCGGAGACGGCGCCGGCGGCCGCCGCGACAGCCGACGCAGGCGCCGACGAACCGACGCGGACGCTCAGCCGCGACCTCGTCCAGCCCGGCGGCACGCTCACCGCGACCGTCACCGTCCCGGCGCGGGACGGCCGCGTCGTGCTCACGGAGACGGTTCGCGGCGGCACCGTCGTCGACCTCGACACCGACCCCGAGCCGGTCGAGGCCGTCGCGGACGACGACACCGTCTACGTCGCGTGGCGCCTCGACGGCGAGCACGCCTCGGCCAGCTACGAGGTTTCCGTCGCCGAGACGGCGCCCGACGGCTCCGAGGTCGAACTCTCCGGCCGCGTGCTCGCGGACGGCGACGAACGGACAATCGCGGGCGACGACGGCGCCGCGGTCGTCGCGGACATCTTCGAGCGCGTGTTCGCGCAGGCGGACGTCACCGACGACGACCTCGCGGAAGCCAGCGCCGCCTTCGCGGACGGCGAGCTGACCGCCGACCAGTACGACCGCGTGGTCCGCGAGTGGGCGCGCGAGCGCCCGGAGGGCGAATGAACGACGAGGACGCCGTCGGCGCGCTCAAGCGCCTCGGCCTCTCGACGTACGAAGCCCGGGTGTTCGTCGCGCTCCAGAAGCTCGGCACCGGCACCGCCAGCGAGGTCGCGGACATCGCGGACGTGCCGCGCTCGCAGGTGTACGGCGCCGCCGAGGACCTCGAAGGTCGCGGGCTCGTCGACGTCGAGCAGTCGAACCCGACCCGCTACCGGCCGGTCGGCGTGGAGGAGGCCCGCGAGCGCCTCTACCGCCAGCTCCGCTCGGAGAGCGACGCCGCCTTCGACTACCTCGAATCGGTCCGTGAGGAGTACGGCGCCACCGAGGAGAGCGAGTCCATCTGGACGGTCCGCGGGGACGCGAACGTCGTCTCCCGGACCGCCCAGCTCGTGGAGTCCGCCGACGACCACGTCGTCTACGGGACCGACGACGTCTCACAGCTCGAACCCGCGGTGCGGGACGCGCTCGCGGCGGCCGCCGACGCCGGCGTCGCCGTGACGGTCGTCAGCGAGTCCGAGGCCGTGCTCGACGTCGCACGGGACCTCGGCGCTCGCGGCGTCTCCGTCGCCCACCAGCCGACGCCGGAGATGGGCGCCGAGCGCGTCGTGATGGTTGACGACGCCGCGGTGCTGGTCAGCGTCGCCAGCGACGACGGTACCGAGACCGCGTTCTGGAGCCGCGACACCGGCTTCGCCGCGATGCTGTCGTCGCTGTTGGGCGAGTTCGTCGCGGACGTCGCCGGCGAGCAGTAGGGGTTTTCCGGCTCGCCGCCCGACGCTCTCCTATGCCGGTCGGGCGAGCCGACACCGACGCCCGCTACGAGGACGCTCTCAGCGTCAGGTACGCCGTGTTCGTGGACGAGCAGGGCGTCCCGGAGGACCTCGAAGTAGACGAGCACGAGGACGACGCCACGCACTTCGTCGCCTACGACGACGGCGAGCCCGTGGGGGCCGCGCGCCTCCGCGAGTACGACGACGGCGTGGGGAAAGTCGAGCGCGTCGCGGTCCGCGAATCATGCAGGGGCGAGGGCTGGGGCGCGGCGCTGATGGACGAACTCGAAGCGACTGCGAGCGAGCGCTACGACGAACTCTACCTCCACGCCCAGTTGCCCGCCGCGGGCTTCTACGACGACCGCGGCTACGTCCGCGAGGGCGAACAGTTCGAGGAAGCGGGCATCCCGCACGTCGCGATGCGGAAACGGCTCTCGTAGGCTACTCCTGCTGGTGTTCGAGGCCCGTCACCAGCGAGTAGACGGTGCCCTCGTTCCTGTGGTGGAGTTTCGCGGCGGCGAACGCGTACTCGCCGCGCGTGGGTTCGTCGCGGAGCGCGAACGACGACCCGTTCTCGTCGGCCGTCACGTACATCGCCTCGCCGGGTTCGAGCGCCGCGTCCGTGGTGACTGTCCCGGTCACGTCCGGGAAGATGCGCGCCTCCCACCCCTCGGTGGCGTTCATCCCGGAGACCTCGAAGGTGGTGTTCGCCGGGAGGGTCGCTCCGCCGGCGTTCCGCAGTTCGAGCGCGCGGCCGTCCTCCACTATCGACACGGAGAGGTTCGGCCGGTCGTCAATCCACGACGGCGCGCCCGTCCACTCGGCGTCCGTGTCCAGCGAAACCGACACCTCGCGGAACTCCCGGTCGTCGCCGGTCCCCGAGGCGAACGACGCCTCGACGCTGTGGACGACGCCCTCGGGCGTGACGAGCGCGGTCCCGTCGTACGCCGGGGCGAAGTCCTCGTCCGCTGGCTCGTCGGCGGTGAGTTCGACGAACGTCCGGCCGTCGCGCTCGACGGTGCCGTTGACGGTGTAGTTCCCGAGGACGAACTGCGCCGCGAGTCTGTACTCCACGTCGAACGGTCTGTGGTTGTTCAGCCACCCGTCCGTCCCCGCGGTGGTGGTGTTCTGCGTGACCCGGTACAGCGTCGTGTTCCGGTTCTCGACTTCGTGCCGGACGAAGCCGCGCTCTTCGGTCTGGTAGGACTCGCTCACGATGCGCGTGCCGTCCTCGGTGCGGTTGGTGGTGGCGTAGAACGGCGTCGGGCCGTCCCCGTGCGCGTACGTTCTGATGCTCGTGTCGTTCGGCCCCGTCCCTTCGATGGTGAGCACCAGCGACTCGTCGGCCGTCGCGGCGAAGTGCGCGTTCGCGAGGACGGTGCTGTTCGTGAGCGTGCCGTTCTCGGCGACGCCCGGCGGGTACTGCTCGACGCTGACGTTCGGCGACCACGCATCGGTCGCGGTCGTCGTCCCAGCAGTCGTCGGGGCCGTGGTGTTCGACGTATTCGTTCCGCCGCTACAGCCGGCAGTGACGAGGAGGAGGGCGACGCAGACGGCCAGCGCCGCGCGTCGTGTCGGGGACCTCATAGAATGAACGAACGGCGTGGCGTGTAAAAATACTGTCGCGTTCCGACTGCCGTCACCACTCTGTCTCGTGATTCCACGGCGTCGGCGACCCTAGAACGCGACTGCGAGACCGCCGAACGTGACGAGCGGTCGACCGAGGCTGCCGCGAACGCCGCGGGTACCCCTTCTACCCCCACGTCCACTTCGCGTCGAGGACGTAGCGGTAGAGGCCGCTGACGAGGATGGCGAAGGCGTTCGCGAGGAGGTACGGGAGCGCGCGCCACTCCACGAGCGCGAACAGCACGCCGACCTGCAGCGGAATCGCGGAGCCCCGGATGACGTTCGTCTTCAGCAGGCCGACGAGGTAGTCGACGGTGCCGGTGTTGCGGTACTTGCGGAACGTCCACGCGTTGTTGAGGACGTACGAGAGGACGATGGTGATCTCGATGGCGATGACGGCGCCGACGAGGTAGTTCAGCCGGCCGACGTCCACGAACGCCCACAGCAACACCATCTGGACGCCCGCGGTGAACGCGCCGACGGCGACGAACCGCCGCAACTGCATCGCGAACGGCCCTTCGTAGAGGCCGCGGAGGTAGCGCCGCACCATCTACTTGTAGCCGAGCGCTTCCAGTCGCGCGCCGAGGTCCCCGTCGACCGCCGTCTCCGTCGTCCCGCTGTGGTCGCGGACGACGGCCGCGTGTTCGTCGACCAGCGGCGCGAACCGCTCGACGACCGCCCGCTCGTCGGGCGTCGGGTCCACGGAGCGGTCGTCCTGCTGGTCGGGGTCCGACGGCCGGTGGTAGAGTTCGGTCGCGCCCGTGTCGACGTTCTCGATGTACGTCCAGTCCCTGTCGCGGACGCTGACGAGCAGGTCGCCGTCGGAGAGCGAGCGCGGGATGGGCTGGGCGGTTACCGACTCGCCGCGCACGGTCACCGACACGACCGGGTCGTCGTCGGGTTCGTCGCCGTCGAGGACCGCGGGGGCCAGCGAGTCGCCCTGCCACTCGGCGTTCGCGTCCACGTCCAGCAGGCCAGTAATCGTCGGCGGAATCGAGTCCAGCCCGACCTGCTGTTCGACGCGCCGCGGCTCCGCGCCCGGCACGTCCACGACCAGCGGCGCGTGAATCAGTTCGTCGTAGAGTTTCGGGTAGTGCGCGAGGTGGCCGTGCTCCTGGAACTCCTCGCCGTGGTCGCCCGCGAGCACGACCGCCGTCTCGTCGGCGACGCCCTCCGCGTTGAGGGTGTCCAGCAGGCGGCCGATGCTGGCGTCGACCTGCCGGACAGCCGCCTGATACAGCGTGCGGAGGTCGCCGAGTGTGCGCTCGCCGACCTCCCAGCCGAGGCCGGTGCGGGTGTGCGCGTGCAGCATCCGGTGGGTGCCGAGGACGTTCGAGGACACCTCGCGGATGTACCGCGGCGCGGGGACGTACGGCGTGTGCGCGTCCATGTAGTGGACCCACAGGAAGAACGGCTCGTCGGTGTCCTCGACGAACTCGGTGGCGGCGTGTTCGACGTCGAACATCCGCGAGGTGTCGAGGAACGGCCGGTCGTCGCTGTCGCCACGCAGCCACGACCCAGCGCGGCGCAGCGGCGACGTCGCCAACTGGAGCCACGCCTCCACCGTCGGGTGTGTGGCGAGGTAGCGGCTGTAGATGCTGGAGCCGACGCTGGCGACGAACGGCTCGAACTCGTCGAATCCATCGTCGTAGCCCCAGTGAGAGGTGAGGAAGCCGTTGGCGGCGTTGAACCCGCCCGTGGCGAACCCGGCCTCCGAGAGCGCCGAGGCGAGCGTCGGCGACTCGCTGACGCCGACCTCGTCGGAGTCGGAGAACACCGGCCGGGAGGAGAGCATCGACGGGAACGAGAACGGCGTCCAGTTCCCGTTCGCGAACGCGCGTTCGAAGACGGTCCCTCGCTGCGCGAGGCGGTCCATCACCGGCGTGTGTCGCGTCTGGTCATACGCGCCGATGGCGTCCGCTCGCAGCGAGTCCACCGTGACGAGTACGACGTTCGAAAGCTCTGTGTCAGGTCCCATGGTCGTCGGTTGCCCCCGTTCCGTTCGAGGCGTGCCCGTCCTCGAACGGCGCTGTCACGCACTCCTCTCGGTGGGAGCGGTGTATGCGTTTCGCTCGGTTACTCGAAGTGACGGGCTGACGCGGTATTAACTGAGCGGTTACTGTCGCGTACCGGGTGTAGGCGACAACTACAAGGCCGGCGCCGGCGACCCACGACTCGAATGGACGTCGACACCGCCGCCCGGACGTGTACCGACGTGATAGACGCGGTCAGCGAGGCGGTCGTCACCGACCGGCAGTTCCTCGAAACCGTCCTCTCGGGCGCGCTCGCCCGCGGCCACGTCCTCCTCGAAGACGTGCCCGGGACGGGGAAGACGCTCACGGCCCGGAGCCTCGCGACCGCGCTCGGGCTGGAGTTCACGCGCGTGCAGTTCACGCCCGACCTCCTCCCGTCGGACATCACCGGCTCGCACGTCTACGACGCCCGTACCGAGTCCTTCGAGTTCAACCCCGGTCCGGTGTTCGCGAACGTCGTGCTCGCGGACGAAATCAACCGCGCACCCCCCAAAACACAGGCCGCACTCCTCGAAGCGATGGAGGAAGGACAGGTGAGCGTGGACGGCGAGACCCACCAGCTCCCGGAGCCGTTCCTCGTCATCGCGACGCAGAACCCCGTCGAGCAGGAGGGGACGTTCCGACTGCCGGAAGCCCAGCGCGACCGCTTCGCCGTGAAGGCCGGCATCGGCTACCCCGACCGCGCCGGCGAGCGCGAGCTCATCGACCGCCGCGCCGACCGCCAGACCACCACCCCCGAGGTCTCGCAGGTCGTCCCCGACGACGCGCTCTCGGACCTCCAGACCGTTCCGGAGACGGTCTCGGTCAGCGACGGCGTCCGCGACTACGTGGTGGACGTGGGGCGCGCCACCCGCGAGGACGACCGCGTCGAAGTCGGTGTCAGCCCGCGCGGCACCCAGCGGCTGTTCGAGGTCGCTCGTGCCCGCGCCGTCGTGCAGGGACGGGACTACGTCACGCCCGAGGACGTGAAGCGAGCGGGCGAGTCTGTGCTCGTCCACCGGCTCGTGCTCACCGGGCAGGCCACCGTCGAGGACGTCGACCCCGTGGACGTCGTGCGGGACGTCCTCGACAGCGTACAGGTGCCCGCCGTCTCGTAACTATTCGCCGTACGTCTCGTAGAGGTACTCGACGATGTCGTCTGACTCCGACATTCCCTCGACGCCGTGGTCGGGGTCCACGAGCACGGGCACCTGCGACTGGCCGCTGACCTCGCGCACCTCGTCGCGGCGAAACTTGAAGAAGGAGACGCGCTCGGTCTCGTAGTCGAGGCCGAGGTCGCCGAGCGCGCGTTTGACTTTCCGGCAGTACGGGCACAGCGGCTGGACGTACAGCGTCCGCATACCCCGGAAATCGACCGCCCGGGTGTTAGTTGTTCACTCCGCGAGCGCGCCGACCAGCGCCGCCAGTCCGACGCCGGCGGCGACGAGCGCGACCAGCGCCGCGCCCGCGTCCGGCGTCTGGAGACCGGCGGCAACCCCACCGACGAGCGTGGCGGCGTAGTACGCGAGGACGCCGACGGCAACCGCCGCGGCGACGTGGACCAGCTCCGCGCGAGCGGTCGGCGCGTGGCGCTCGACCTCCGCGGCGACGCCGACGCCGTACTCGCCGACGTCCCACGCGACCATCCCGGCGGCGACGAGCGCGAACACGAACTCCCGGGGCGCGTCCTGCATCCCGGCGGCGGCCGCGGCGACCACGAGGCCGCCGGCGGCGACCGCGGCCGGCGCGCTGCGCTGGGGAATCACGCGCAGCCAGCCCAGCCCCGCGAACGCCAGCAGGAGTCCGGAGAGGACCGCCAGCGGCGCGAGCAGGCCGACCAGCGCGAGCGCCGGCTCGCCGAACGTCGCGACGACGGGCTCGAAGTTCGCGCGCGCCTGCTGGGGGAGCGCGCGCCGGACCGCCGCGACGACGCGGCCCGCGAACAGGACGCCGACGACCACCGCCAGCACGCCGCCGCCAGCGGCCGGTGCGACGCGACGCAGGCTCTCGCGGTGGTCGCCGGTCGCGAGGCGCGCGACCCGCAGCGCGGCGACGATGAGCACGGACGCCGCGATGGCGGCGAGCATGAGCGCGCGGACGACGCCCGAGGACGCGAGCGCACCGACTAGCGAGACGAGGGTAGCGGGCATCTGCGCGACGACGCGCTCCGCGATGCCGGAGACGAACGCGACGAACACGACCGCCCAGCTCAGCGCGAACAGCCGCCAGACGGACAGGCAGGCGGCGACGACGAGCCGCTTCGCCCGCGCCGCCGCCTCGCGGCGCTCGCGCGGCGCGAGTTCGACCAGCGGCGCGGCGGCCGCGCCGGCGGCGAGCGCGCGCGCCGTCGCCGCGACCAGCACGAAGAACACGACCACGTCGAGCGCGGTGCCCGTCGGCGAGTGGACGAGCGCGGCGAGTGCGCCGAGCGCGTCGCCGAACTCGCCGAGGACGCCGACGTCCCTCTGGACGCGCCCCGCGAGCGCGGCGACCGTCGCGAAGAACGGGAGAATCGTGGTCGCGACGACGACGGAGAACGCGCGGCCGACCGCGCCGCCGCCGACGCCGCCAGTGAACGCCGCGGTCGCGCCGAAGCCCGCGGTGGCGAGCGCGACGACGACCAGCGGGTCGAGGACGTCCGCGAGCAGGGGGAAGTCGGCCGCCGAGAGCCCCGCGGCCGCGAGGACGGAGACGCCGCCGGCGGGCGCGAGCACGGACGCCGCGAACACGGCCAGCGGCTCCTCGCGCGTCGCTAGCCCGGTGGCCACCGCGAGCACGCCGCCGCCCGCGGCCGCGAGGAACGCCAGCAGGCCGTACGTGGCGCGCGCGTCGTTGACGGCGAACAGCACGATTGCGACCATCGCGGCGCCGGCGACGAGCGTCGGCCGTCGCACGGGGTCGTCGCTCATCGCTTCCCCCCGCGAACCGTGGTCGTCGCGCGGGCGACCGCGCTGGCGAGCGGTTCGTCGGGCGCCCAGTCGACGACGCTCGCGCCGGCGGCCCGGGCGTCGGCGAGCGCGAGCGCCCGGTCGGCGGCGGCGAGCGTGCGTCCGGGCGTGTCCGTCGCGGTGACGTCCGGGCTGACCGCGGTGACGTGGTGGCCGTCGGCCGCGAGGCGCCGCACCAGCGCCGCCGGGAACGCGTCGAGCGCGGGCGAGCAGACGACGACCTGCGTGCCCGCCGGGACGCGCTCGGCGAACCGGTCGATGCGCGCGTCGTCGTCGGGTCGGCTCCCGCCGTCGGCCGCGGCCGCCGGCTCCGACTCGGCTTCGACCGCACCGCCCTCCGGCGTCGCGTCGCCCGTTCGCGCTTCGACGGCGGCGTCGAGGACGGCCGCGATGCGCGCGTGGTGCGCGTCGCCCGTGCCGGGCGGCACCCACGCGGGGTCCGTCCCGCCGGTCACGGGGTCGTCGATGCCGAACACCGCGAGGCCGACGCGGTGGCCGGCGGATTCGAGCGGCTCCACCGCGCGCGCTGCGGCGTACGCGGACAGCGACGCGCCCGACGGCGTACCGGCGTGCGCGGTCGCGTCGCTGGCGTCGCGGGCGTCCACGGCGAGCACGACGGCGGCCGCGCGCCGCTCCCGGTAGTTCACCGTGGAGAGTTCGCCGGTCTTCGCGTAGCGGCGCCAGTTGATGCGGCTCGCGGGGTCGCCGCGCTGGTACTCGCGCGTCGAGTGGAACTCGATTCCCGGGCCGCCGGAGTCCGTCGGGAGCGTGCCGGCGTGCGCGGTCGTCTGCCGCCGCAGCGGCACGTCCGCGACGCTCACCCGACAGTTCAGTTCGTCCGCGCCGTCCACGGGCGCCTCGACCGTGCGGGCGTTCGTCGCGCTCGCGCCGCGGACGCGAACCGTCGGCGCGTCGAACGGGAACTGCCCGCGGTCAGCGACCACGGTGTATTCGACCGTCGCCGTCCCGCCCGCGGGGAGCGCGAGCGCGGCGTCCGGCGACCCGTCCACCACGCGGAGGTCGCCGGGGACGCCGTCGGCGACGCGGACGTCCGGGAGCGCGCTCCCGCCGACGTTCTCCACGGTGAGTTCGACGGTCACGCGGTCGCCGGGCAGCGGCGAGTCCGCGGAGAGGTCGCGGGTCGAGCGAATCGGGTCGCCCCCGCGGGGCGCCGAGAGCGCGCCGTACAGCACGAACGCGAGCGGAATCACGGCGGCGACGAACAGCGCCGACCGGCCGCTCGCGACGCCGGCGCCGGCGAGCGCGAGCGCCGCCAGCAGGCCGCCGGTGAACCGCGACTGGCTCACCGCGACCCCTCCGTGGCAACGTCGTGGACGGCCTCGACGGTGCGCTCGACGCGTCGCCGGTACGCGCGGCCGGGGTGGACCCACCCGCGCAGGCGCTCGCGGAGCGGGTACCGGGGCGCGCGCTCGTCGCCGAGGAACGCCGCCGCCACCGGGTCGTCCGTCCACTCGCCGCGCGCGACGACGGCCGCGGCGTCGCCTCGCGTCCCGGCCCGGCGCTCGCACGCCCGCACCGCCGTCTCGCGAACCCGCTCGCGGACCCGCGGCCGCGCGTCCCGAGCGAAGGCGTCGTCGCCGTCCGCGATGCGGTCGAGCGCGCCGTCGACCGGCTGGCCGGGGTCGGCCGCGGCCGTCTCACTGCCCGCGTCCGCCAGCGACGGGGTCGCCTCCGGCTCGGCCTGTCGGCGCCGCCGGAGCGCGTACCCGACGAGCGCGGCGCCGACGACGCCGGTCGCGAGCGTCGCGTCCAGCCCGTTCGCCGCGCCGACCAGCGACGCGGGCGCGACCCCGACGACCACGCCGACGGCGACCGCGACGCCCGCGACGCCGACCGCCGCCAGCACCGTTCTGCGGAGCGCGGTCACTGTTCGTCCTCCTCGCGGTCGGCGCCGCGCACCGAGTCCAGCGCCTCCTCCGCGCGGTCGAGGTGTGCGTCCTCCGCGCGCCCGCCGTACGCGGCGTCCCGGAACGCGGCCGTGAGCGCGTCCACGGGCCGCTCCGGGAACCCGCGCTCGACTGCCTCCCGGGCGACCTCCGCGGGCGTCTTCGTCTCCCAGCGCTCGACGCCGACGACCGCGACGAACCGCCGCCACACCGTTCGCAGGCGGCCGTCAGCAGAGTTCGCGTTCGTCTCGGCTCGCGGCTCGCCGGCCGCGCCGGCGTCGCGTTCGCGTCCGACGCCCGCGGTCGCGGCGAGTCCGGCGAGCCAGCCGCGGACGTCCGGGACCCGGACGCGCCCGGGGAGGGACGCGAGCCACGCGAGCACGCCGCGCCAGCCGTCCGCCGTGGCCGCTCGGAACTCGGCCGCGAGGTCGTCCAGCGAGTCCGCGAAGCCGACGAGCGCGCCGACGACGTAGGACGTAGCGCCGCGCGCCGCGGCGACGAGCGCGTTCGCGACGCCCCGGGGCGTCACACCGCGCTTCTGTGCGGCCAGCACGACGCCGGCGAGCGCGCCGAGCGCCGCGAGCACGGCGGCCGCGGCCGAGGGCAGCACCCACCCGAGGTACGCGGTCGTGGTCTTCTCGCTGGCCGTCGCGACGACCGCCGGCGCGCGCGTCAGCGGTATCTCGAAGGCGACGGCGCCGTCCGCGTCGGTTTCGCCGACGGTCTCGCCGGCGACCGTGACGGCCGCGCCGCTCACCGGCTCGCCGCCCGACGTGACGCGAGCGGTGGCGGTCGTGCCGGGGAACGGCGCGACGAGCGACGGGGACACCGCGACGGCGAGGTCGTCCACGGGGTAGGTCGTCGTCTCGCTGAGGTCGTCGCGGGACGCCGTGACGTCGAGTACGCCGCTGGCGTCTTCGGGGATCCGGACCGCGATGCGGCCGTTCTCGTCCGTGCGGCCCTGCTCGACGCCGCCGACGCTGACCGCGGCGTCCGGGAACGGCCGGCCCGCGACGGTGACGGTGAGCGTGCGCTCGGCGCCGGGCTCGACGTCGCCGTCGAAGGCAAACCGCACGTCCGCGTTCACGTCGAACGTCTGCGCGGAGTCGTTGCCGTCGTCCTGCTGGGCGACTGTCGGCGACGCGACGCTGTACGCGCGGTCGCCGCCGACGGGCGCGGACGCCAGCGAGCCGCTGGACGCCGTGACGTTCACCGTCGTTTCGACGCTGACGCGCAACTGCTCGGCGTACGGGACGGTGAACGCGACCGTACCGTTCGCGTC